>CAWIZL010000003.1:0-49580 GCA_963840645.1 Candidatus Doudnaibacteriota bacterium | reverse complement strand
CAGCGCTGTTCACCGCAGTCTCAAAGTCAAAGCTGTGGCTGGAGTAGTAGAAAAACTCGGAGTACGGCGTGACAATGAACGTCTTCTTGTGGCTAGCCAAGCGCGCCCGGATGCTAGATAAAATTTTAGAGCGCGAATCAGCGTTGATTCGCAGCTCCATGAGGTCAACCTTCATGCTTAGATTCTAACATGGTATACTTCCCCTATGGAAATTGATCCGAAGCTCAAGGCGAAACTGAGCGCAAAGCAGAAGAAAGACATGCACCTGCACTCTGCTGACCACGTGCTGGCCGACGAGCTGAGTAAAAAGTTTGGCGACCAGGCGCACTTTGGCTTCTACTTGAAAATGGCTACCACCCATAGCCACAGCGTGCTGCGCCGCATCGCAGGTGAAGTCGCAGAATCTAGCAAAGCAAAGAACCCTGGCGCGCTGTTCGCATTCCTCATTAAGAAAGAGAAAGAATAATCGCATGGTGCTGCCAATTAAGACTGCCCCAGATCCAGTACTGCGCACGAAGGGCGTTGACGTAAAATTTCCTCTCGCGCCTGGCATTGTGAAGCTCGTGCGGGACATGTTTGATACTGTTCAGCGTGCGCAGGGCATTGGGTTAGCAGCGCCGCAGGTCGGCAAATCGCTGCGCGTTATCGTGGTGAACCTTGAGCACACGGGCCGAAGCATTCGCGCTCATCAATCCAGAGGTGAAAAGTTTTTCTAAGGACAAGACGAAAATGGAAGAAGGCTGCCTGTCCATTCCTGGCGTGTTTGGCATTGTCGAGCGGCCAGAAAAAATAGTGTTCACGGGTCGCTCGCTATCTGGCCAGACCATTACAGCTGAGGCATCTGGGCTGCTGTCAAAGGTGCTGCAGCACGAGATTGACCACACGAACGGCATACTCATCACAGACAAAATTTCTAAGTACACCTCTGGCGGCAAAGGTGCACACGAGCACATGGCATGAAGTTTGTACGCGACATTTTAATTGTTGGAGTGCAGGCAACTGGGCCAAACGTAGAGCGAGACTTCCCACTCCAGATTGCGGCTGTGCAGCTGGACAAAGATAACCTCATTGAAAAAAAGTGGTTCTCCAGCTACGTGCGCCACCCGTTCTCGCAGGCAACCAATGACCGCATTGTGCAGACGCTGGGCATCCAGAAAGAAAACTGGCTGCGCGCGCCGCGCCTGCCTGAGGTGATTGAGAGCTTCCGCAAAACGTTCCCCTACAGCTTGACCATTGCGAGCCACAACTACGAGAGCGTCGAGTTTTTGAAAGACGCGTTCAGGCGCACGGGCAAAGAGTACGAGTACGATGGCCACGTGCTGGACCTCTGGACGCTCGGCTACTGGCTCCTGTGCAAGCAGGGCATTAAAAAAATTCCAACGGCTGACACGCTCGCGCCGTACCTGAAGTTCACCCGCGACAACCAGAACAATGCGCTCGTGAGCTCGAGGTTCTTTGCGGACGTGCTGCGTAAACTATCTGCAAACCTATGAAAAAAAAAACGCGCAAGAGCGCGACAAAACAATCCGCATCGCCTACTTTGGCAGCTCTGCATTCTCCGCGAAGGTGCTGGCGGCGCTCCTCGACAAGCTAGACCCTGCACACTTCACCGTTGGCGCTGTGGTGAGCCAAGCTGGCAAGCCAGTTGGCCGCAGCCGCGCAATTGCAGAGACGCCTGTCACAGAGCTCGCTGAGCGACGAGGCATTGCAGTGCTCAAGCCTGAGAATTTACGCGATGACGACTTTGCCGCAGCACTGGCTGAGAGCGAGCCAAACATGTTCATTGTGTGCGCGTACGGCAAAATAATTCCAGCTGAAATTTTGGCAATGGCAAAAGCTGGTGCACTCAACGTGCACGGCTCACTGTTGCCAGCGTACCGCGGCGCATCGCCAATTCACCAGGCACTTCTAGACGGCGCACAAGAAACTGGCATCACCATCATGCTCATGGATGCTGGCATGGACCACGGGCCAATTCTCCTTGAACGTGCAATCCCAATTGGCGAAGATGAGACGTTCCCAGAGCTCGAGGCTCGGCTCGCAACCCTTGCAGAAGAGCTGCTGGTTGAGGCAGTTCCAAAGTACGTTGCGGGGAACTGCCACCGAATGAGCAAGACCACGCGGCTGCTACGTTCACGAAAGTAATCGACAAGCAAGACGGCGAGGTAGACTGGGAAGACCCAGCGCAATCTATTTACAACAAGTACCGCGCGTACGTCACGTGGCCTGGCATTTGGACAAAGCTGGACGGGAAAATTTTGAAGATAAAGAAATGCGCAATGGGACCAGCTGTCACTGGTCCAAAACTGCCAGTTGGCACTGTGTCGCTCGTTGACGGCGTGGTCTGGGAAGAAAAATGCGTCGTGCGCTGTGGCCAAGGATGGCTCGAACTTCTGGAAGTCCAGGTCGAGGGCGGCAAGCCAATTCCAATTCAAGACTTCTTGAAAGGCCACGCGAAGTTTGTCGGCAGTGTTTTGGGCACGACCACTTTGGGCAAGTAGAAAATGAGCGCAGCAGCTTCACGCAGGTAGTTTTCGGCTATCTGCGTTTTTGTGTAGTAGCCAATGCTCGGGTACGCCCAGTACACGGGCGCAAAGCCAAAGTACTTTGCCACCAGCACGCCGCGCGCAACGTGGAATTGGTCTGTCACCACGATCACAGAGTGGATGCCGTGGCTGTCTGCTGCTGCCTGGACGTCTTGGACATTTTCAAAAGTTGTGTGCGAGTCGTCTTCAGTGATAATTTGCGAAGCTGGCACGCCGTGCTGCTCAGCCACCTGCTCGCCCACTGCAGACTCTGCTGTTGGACCGAGGCCAAGGCCGCCGGTCGTCAGCAGGTACGTCACACGACCCTGCTGGTACAAGTCTGCACCTTCAACAGTGCGGTTGTACAGGGTCTCTGACGGCTCGTCATCGAGGAGCACCTTTGCACCCAGCACGAGCGCGGCATCAGCGTGCGGCGGAATGTTCTCGTGCAGCGAAAAGTGGATGACGTACGCGAGCGAGGCAAGGTAGACATAGCCCTGCGAGCACGACGAGCACCACAACGTGTCCATAAAATTTTCAGCGGGCGCGTCATGTTGCTGGTACTATACACCAACGTGCAGGGTGAGAACGCGCAGCGCGTTCAAGATGACGAGCACGTCTACGCCCTCCTGCATGAGCGCGCCAGCCACTGGCTGTATGCCACCGAACGCCGCGATGACCATGAGCACGATGCTCAAGCCCATGCCAATGAAAATACTCTCTTTGGCAATGTGCAACGTGCCGCGCGCCAGAACGAGAGCCTCGGCAACGCGCTCGGTGTTGTTCACCGTAATCACGATGTCACCTGCCTCAGACGATGCGTTCTCGCCGTGGATGCCCAGCGCAATGCCCACGTCAGCAGTTGCCAGCGCGGGCGCATCGTTGATGCCATCCCCCACCATGGCAACAGGTGCCAGGCTCGGCGTGCTTCGCGCCCTGCAGCTCTTTCACGTACGCAACTTTATCCTCTGGCTTGCAGTCAGCGTGGTACTCGTGGATGCCCAGTGCCTTTGCCACCTTTGCCGCAACGTTCTCCTTGTCCCCGTCAGCATCACCACCTTTTGAATACCCGCAGCGCGAATCGACTTGAAGAGTGAAGCTGCCTCTGGCCTGATTTCGTCTGAGAAGTGCACTGCGCCGACTGAGCTGGCCCCAGATGCCAGGTACACTGCTATTTCGCCAGTTTCCTGGTTGCCTCTCGTGGCCTCGCTCAACGCGCTGGGAATTGCCACGCCGCGGTCTCGAGGAAGCTGAGCTTGCCAAAAATGTACGGCGTGCCGTTGACGTCACGCTGTCACGCCATCGCCCGTGGACTCTTTGAACTTTTGGGTAGGTCAGGCTCCAACCCGCGTCGCGGTTCGCGTGTCCACCAGTGCACCGCGAGCACGTGGCTGAGAGCTGGTCAATGCTCGCGCCGAGCCTGACCACTTCCCGCGCTGCGCTGCCGCTGCCGAGCACCTCAACCTCTGTCACCTTTGGGCTGCCGAACGTGAGCGTGCCCGTCTTATCAAAAATAAACGACCTGGTACCTGCCAGCACCTCAAGGCTGCCGCCACTCTTCACGATGATGCCACGGCTCGCCGCACGGCTGATGCCAGAGATGAGCGCTATGGGCGTTGCCAGAATGAGTGGGCACGGCGTTGCAACAACGAGCACTGCCAGCAGGCGCACCGCGTCGTGAGATGCGAGCCATGCGCCGAGGGCGAGCACGAACGTTACCGCAGTGAAAAACACTGCGTACCTGTCTGCCAGGCGCACCACTGGAGCCTTGCTCTCCTGTGCAGCCACAACCATTTTAACGATTGCTGCGTAGCGGCTCTCTGCGCTGCTCTTCGCCGCGTGCACCTCGAGCACACCAGCACCGTTGAGCGTGCCGGAGAACACGTGGCTCGCGCTGCCCTTCTGCACTGGCACGCTCTCGCCGGTCAAGCTCGACTCGTCAACGTCAGACTCGCCGCTGGCCACAACGCCATCGACTGGAAAAATTTCTCCGGGCTTCACCACGAGCAGGTCGCCGACAGCCACCTGCTCTGCGGGCACATCTGTGACAGCACCGCCGCTCTTGACGTGCGCAGTTGTAGGCACCTTTGCGAGCAGCGAGGTGAGCTCTTCGCGTGCGCGCGCCTGGGCGTAGAACTCGAGCGCCTGGCCGCCCGACAGCATGATGACCACGACGCACCCTGCCAGCAGCTCGTGCGTGAAGAACGACACGATGATTGCGGTGACTGCGATGATGTCAACGCTGTACACCCCGCGCCACAAATCTTTGAGCATGCTCCACAGCAGCGGTGCAGTGCCCAGCACAACGGTGACGAGCAGCACCGCATTGGCAACGCCAACCCTGTGGCCAAGGTAAAAGGCTCCTGCGAGAACTAGCCCGCAGAGCGCTGCTATTGGAACTAGGAAAAGCTCAACCTTCTTCTGCACTGAGCTACATCTTCTCCACGGTGACGTGCTCCTCAACGGTGTACTCGCCGACTACTTTGCCGCTGTCAACCACGGTGCCGCTGGTCGTGCGCGTCCATCGCGTCATGCCACCTACCACAATTTCTGTGAGCAGCAGTGCCAAGAGCAGCTCGATGACCCAGGCAACGAGAACTATGAGGGCGAGCGCTCTCTCGCGCTGCTCAATGAGCTCAATGTTCCTGCCCATGAGCACGTAGCCAGCTACGTTGTTCGCCGTGTACGGAACCACCACCGCTGCAATTCGGACACCCTTTGCTGGCTCCCACGTGAAGTTGTCTTCTCCGTGCTTCTTTGCGTACGTGAACACGCCGCTCGGCACTGTGAGCGTCGTTACCCCTGGCAGTGTTGCCCCAGATGCCACCACTTTGCCCGTGCCATCAAACGCCATTGGGAACACGTCTAGGCTCGTGCTGATGTCTACAGTCTGCTGTGAAATTGCGTCTACTGGTGCGCCCTGCTGGAGCGCTGCTACGACATCTCCAGCATCTGCAACCTGTGGATCGTTTGCTGATTGCCTGTAGTTCTGCTGAACCGCAACCTCAACGAGCGCTGCCTGCACCGTGACAATTGCCGCTGTTACCAAGAACACTGAGAGGAACTTCTTTGTGCGAACCTGCATGTATTTATGTATCCTTTGTTGAACTGTTAATAGTACCTAGAAAGTATACACCACATTTAACGGTGTACCTCAATTTTTTGACAAAAATACTTGCCTGTGTTATACTCTATGCAATATTACTAATTGACTTGGATCTTCTGTATCAGAACTTATTTCTGACGAGGTGCGGGTCAGAAATACAGTTTCCACAACATGGACACAGAACACACAGCTGCCTCAGCGGTAGCAAGCGTGCCTTCGGGTACGTTCGATGGGCTTGGCATTGCGCCGCGCCTGCTCGAGATCCTGGACAAGCTTGGCTACAAGACACCTACGCCAATCCAGCAACAGTCAATTCCCCTGGCTATTCAGGGCAAAGACGTCATGGGCATTGCCCAGACAGGCACAGGCAAGACCCTGGCATTCGGCATTCCAATGCTGCAGAACCTTGTTCTCACAAAGAAGAAAGGTCTCATTGTTTTGCCTACGCGCGAGCTGGCGCTGCAGGTTGATGAAGCCCTCCGCAAAATTGGCGGCCCAATTGGGCTGAAGACCGCGGTGCTCATTGGCGGCGAATCAATAGGCAAGCAAATGGGTCTCGTTCGCCGCGACCCACACATTTTAATAGTTACCCCAGGTCGTTTGATAGACCACATGGAGCAAGGCAGCGTGAAGCTGACCAACGTTGGCATCTTGGTGCTCGATGAAGCCGATAGAATGCTGGACATGGGCTTTGCGCCACAGCTGAAGAAGATTATGCAGCAGGTTCCAGCAGAGCGCCAGACAATGCTCTTCTCTGCTACCATGCCTCCTGAAATTACGCGCATTGCGACAACGTACATGAAGCTGCCAATCCGCATTGAGGTTGCGCCACAGGGTACGACAGCAGCCAAGATTGTGCAAGAGCTCATCTTTGTTTCAAAAATGGACAAGATCCAGATGCTGAACAAGATCCTCGGCGAGTACGCAGGCAGCGTGCTCGTGTTCAGCCGCACGAAGCACGGCGCAAAGAAAATCGCGCAGTCTGTGCGCAACATGGGACACACATCGAGCGAGATTCATTCAAACCGCTCCCTGAACCAGCGCATCGAAGCTCTGAACGGATTCAAACTCGGCAAGTACCGAATTCTCGTTGCAACTGACATTGCTGCACGCGGCATTGACGTGACCGGCATTGAGCTCGTGGTGAACTTTGACCTGCCAGACAACGCAGAAGACTACGTGCATCGCATTGGGCGAACAGGTCGAGCAGGCCACGAAGGCCACGCCATTTCTCTGGCAACGCCAGACCAGCGCGGCGACGTGCGCAACATTGAGCGCTTGATCAAGAAACCTTTGAACGTGTCTAAAGTTTCATTGCCAGCGCAGAGTGCCGAAGACCGCGCAAAGTTTGCTGATAATTTGCCTGACGACCGCTTCAGCGGCGGCGGCCGCTTTGGTAACGGACGCGGCGGCGGACGCTTTGGCAACGGCCGCGGCGGAAGCCGCGGCGGTGATCGTGGCGGCAGGCCAGAGCGCTCTTCGCAGCGACCAGCTCGTAGCGGCTTTGGCAGCGAGAGCACAGGCAGAAGCTTTGCTGGTTCTACTGGCGGCAACTCGCGCGGCGGGTACTCCTCACGCCCAAACCACAGCAGGCCTGGCGACACAGCTCGCCCAGCTCCTGACAGGTTCACTGCCCCAGGCAGCGACAGGCGCTCAGCACCTGCTCCTCACCGTTCAGCACCAGCAGCTGGCGTTCCAGGCCAGCGTGCACTGAGGCCTCGCAGGTTTGCCCCAAAGCCATCTCACAACCCTGCACGCAGGGCTCCGAGCACAGCGTACTAAATACAAAAACGCAAACCACCCAACGTTGTAGTTGGGTGGTTTTAAATCGCCACCATGTTTAAATCTCAGCTATTTTTAAGAAGTTTGTATAATATTGAATAGACCAAGTCCTTATAAGAATCATACTCTGCCTGCGAAACTTCCCACGGACTAATCCCGTAGAGTCCTGCCCTACGTTTAAAAAACTCCCAAATTGATTAGGTGAATAATTTTCAGGATCAGGGATCATTCAAGTCAAGGTTTAAGAGAGATTCTAAACAGCACTCAAATCCACCGTCTCGTCAATTCGAATCTGCGAGATAAAGTCTGGGATATGGGATACAATCACCATTGCGCCGTCGTAGGCATCGAGCGCCTTTGCTATTACTGGCAAATGGCGGAAGTTAATGTGGTTTGTTGGTTCGTCTAGCACGAGCAAGCCTGGGCGCATTAAGGCCAAGCGGCAGAACGAGAGCAAACCTTTCTGTCCTTCTGACAGAGTTTTTATCTGTGCACCGAGCAGCTTGCCATCGAGCAAGAAGCCAGCAGCGGTCGAGCGCAGGGTTGGCTCGTCAGGTTCTTTCATTGCCTCGTAGAGCGCATCGTACGCTTTCTGCTCAAAGTCAAAGTTGCCAAAGTCTTGCTTGTAGTAGCCGATGACTATATCTTTTGGAATTACAAAACCTGCGCCCTTGCGCGCAACCAAGCGTTCGAGCAGCGTAGACTTGCCAATGCCGTTTGGCCCAGATACAAGCACGTGCGTGTTCTTTCGCACAACAAGCTCGAAATCTTTATACACGAGCTTGTTCCCCTTCACTGCGCCAATCTTCTGAAACTCCAAAATCTTTCCATCAAAGTACACGTCGAACTCTTGCGCGGAATGGTGAACGGCCTGATAGTTTTGTCTTCCTGGCGAACAGTGACCACGTTCTCCTCAGCTTCATCAGCTGCCTCGCGCATTCGCTTTGCAACGCCGCGGAGCTTGCCGCCCTTGTGCGCAAACACCTCTGCCTGCGTCCGCTTCTCTTTTATCTGCGACTGCATGCGCGCGTTCAAGGCATTCTCGCGCTCAATGCGCTTGCTGATCTCCTCAACGACGTCAAAGTAGTTGCCGCTGTACTGCTCCACCTTGTGCGTGTGCACGTCGAGGTAGAGCACGCCATCTGAGAACGCGTTCAGAAAATCCGCATCGTGTGAAATGACAATGCACGTTTTTTCATACGTCATGAGGAAGCCTGTGAGGTGGTCAATCCCCGGCTTATCTAAGTTGTTCGTTGGCTCATCGAGGAGCAGCAAATCTGGATTTTGAATCAAGGCGTGGGCGAGCAGCAGTCGCGCCTGCTGGCCACCAGAAAACTCTCCCACAATTTTACCTAGCGGAAAGTCTGCATTCACAATTTCAAAAACATCTTTGATGAGCTTGTCGAGGTTGTAGCGCTTTTCCGTGAATGCTGTTGCAAAGTAGTCGCGCACGGTAAGCTGCGACATTTCAGGCTGCATGACCTGGCGGCCAACTGCCACTGTTGCCTCTTTTGGCGTGAGAAAAATATCACCCTCGTCGAGGTGCTCTTCACCCGTAATGAGCTTGAAGAGCGTGCTCTTGCCAGCGCCGTTCTGTCCCATCAAAGTAATGCGGCTGCCAGTGCGCACCGAAAAACTGGCATCCTCTAGAATGCTCTTGCCGTGCCCGTGCTGCCCAAACTCAAACGTTGCCCCTGAGAACCGTAAAATTACACTGTCGTTTGCCATTGACGTATTATACAGAAAACCCGCTGGTTTTGCCAGCAGAGCCTATTGATTTTAGCAACGTTTCAATGTACTATGAAAAAGTAACGCACGCGCAAATGAAACAAAAATACACACTCGCAACTTTACCTTTGCTCGCAGCTACGCTGTTCACATTACTGCCACACCCAGCTTCTGCGCTCCAAATGCCATCGAACGGCAGCCAGCTCGCAAGCATGGTTGGGATTAGCGCGCCCTCGTACGTTGTCACAAACGTGGCAACTGGCCAGGTGCTCATGAGCCAAAACGCAAACCAGACGTGGGCGCCCGCGTCGCTCACCAAGCTGGTCACCGCGCTCGTTGTGCTCGATACAAAGCCAAACCTCTCAAAGCAGGTTGCCATGACCAGCTACGACCAGACGCTCGGCGCGTGCAGCGATGGCGGCGAGTGCATCCGCACAGTCCCAGGCGTGAAGTTCACCGTTGACGGGCTGTTCCATGCTGCGCTCTTGCCATCTGCCAACAACGCGGCATCGCGCTCGCGCGCAGCACGGGCTTAACGCAAGACCAGTTCGTTGCAAAGATGAATGCAAAGGCAAAAGCCCTGGGCGCCACGGCTCACACTTCAACGAGCCAACAGGCATGGATCCAACGAACGTAATCACTGCTGCAGACTACTCAAAAATTGTTGCTGCTGCTTTCGCAAACCCGTACCTGCAGCAGGTGGCTAGCCTGCAGAGCTACGTGCTCAATCAACCAATAACTCAAAGTACAACCAGACAATCAAGAACACTGACAAGCTGCTGGCTTCAAACGACGTGCAGATGATTGGTGCGAAGACTGGCTACCTTGGCGTGACGTACAACTTTGCATCTGTGCTGAAGTACAACAATGGCCCAGAGCTATCGGTTGTCCTGCTGGGCGAGCCTCACCTGTACACCGCGTTCAATGAAACGTCAGAGTTGCAAGCCTGGCTCAATTGGCTGAGAGCTTGAACAGCCCAAACGCTGGCAATGGCAGCGTTGTGGCAGCGAACACTTTGAGCTACTAAAGAGTCGCCTACCTAGAGTCCTGTTTCGCCCGTCTTTTCAAAATTTTCAATTTGCTTTCTTCGAATAACCTGCGTTGGATCTGCATCCACAATTTTTTTGCTTCTGCAAAGTATTCAGCGCTCTTCTCGGGATCGTCTGAACACAGTACCTCTGCCAACCGCAGGTAGCCGCCTGAAACCCAGACGTTGAAGGTGTACTCGTCTATCTCATCAGAAAATTCCTGCACCTGCTCAATCCCGCTAAGAATTTCTTGAACGCCCAAATCTTTTTCACCATTCAGGTACAGCGCCTTGCCTAAGTTCGTGCGCCAGTCGCCTTTTTGTGCGGCGCGGTTCTACAGGCATTTGTTCGATCGCCTTCTTGAAAAATTCCACCGCCCTTCGTACTCTCTGAAGAGCACGCGCGCCTTTGCGTTGATGAAGTACGCCTGGTCGAGCTCATCCAGTTTTTCTGCCTCAACAATCTCAAGCATTGCCTCTGCATCTTTTTTGTAGAGCACGGCAAAGCCTCTATGGTTCTCGTAAAATTGGTACAGGTGCTGGTAGCAAATTGCCCTATCTAAGATTAGCGTGGGCAAACCGCTGGCGATTCCCCTCTTTTGCAAAAGCCACCATTGCACGGTTGATGCTATCGAGCGCCTCAAGGGTTTCGCCTGCCTCGCGCAAGCGCTGGCCTTCGAGCAAGAGCTCTTTGCCACTGCTGCCCTCTTCAACTCGCTCACCAAAATTTTCATGTTTTTCTGGCATGGCTGTGGGCGGGTTCCCTTTTTGAATCCGAACACTCGGCCAGAAAAAGCTGCTACAATGTAGGCATGAAAAAACAGCGCTCGCACCTCACGAAGGCCGAGCGCGGCGAGCTAAAAATTTTGTTGGGGAAGGGGTACTCCATGCGCGCGGTCGCCCGCGCTATGCACCGGTCGGTGTCCACGGTCAGCGACGAGGTGGGTCGGAACAGCGTGCGCGGCGCGTACGACCCGGCCAAGGCGCACCACAGGGCGTACGTGCGGCGGCACAACGCCAGGTACCAGGGCAAGAAGCTCGTCGAGAACTTCGGCGTCCGCGAGTTCGTCGAGCGGGAGCTGCTCGACGACCAGTCGCCCGAGGCCGTGTCTGGCAGGATGAGGACCCACGAGCCGAACCTGCCAGACGTGTCCAAGAACAGCGTGTACCGGTACGTCGCCTCGCCGCACGGCAGGAAGATTGAGCACCACCGGAGCAGGCTGAAGAAGAGGAAGCGGCGCAGGAACGGGGCGCGGAAGAAACTCGCTGACGGCCGCACGTTCATAGACAAACGACCCAAATCCATTGGGCAGCAGCCCCGCGTCGGCGACGCCGAGGGCGACTTCATCGTCTCGGGCAGGTCGGGTCGCGGCACCCTGCTCGTCGTCGAGGACATGCCGACCCGGGCGCCGTTCCTCGAGCGCACCCTGGCGCTGTCAGCAGGCGCCGTCCTCGCCGCAGCCAAGCGGATCAAGGCGCGCTACCCCGAGTGGTCGAGCATGACCACGGACAACGACCTGCTCTGGGTGCACCACGAGCAGCTCGCCCGCGAGCTCGGCATCCGCGTGTACTTCTGCTACCCGGGCCACATGTGGGAGAAGCCGCAGGTGGAGAACCTGAACGGCAGGGTCAGGGTCTACGTGCCGAAGGGCTGAGATATCTCCAGGCTCTCGGTGCGTCGGGTCGCGGCCATCGAGAAAAAAATGGCGGGCAAATTCATGGAGGTTCTGAACTACGCGACGCCGCGAGAGAGGCTGGACGAGTACCGCGAACGGAAACAGCGCCGGAGCGCTGCAAAGAAAGGCTGAAAAGAAAAAATCCGAGTGTTCGGATTGGGGGGTGCGGGTGCCGTTTGTTAATTAGGTTAATTGTACTACATTGCGCAAGGTTAAAATATGCAGTAGAATGTTCGAAATTACAGCAGGAGGCTACGCATGGTCAAACGCACGCTTGCTTTTGCATTTCTCTGCTCGCTCGGCATACTTAGCCCAGCCAGCAAGACGTTGAGTATACCCCAAAGGTGCGAGACCTCCCATACGACGACCAGTATTTCTGTGTCGGGAGCACAGAAGCCTACGAGCACAGTGAGGACGTTGATTTGATCTCTGTGCTCGTGGTATCAGTGGACGGCTCAATGGAAAAGAAGTTGAGAGAGCGAAGGGACGTCAAACCGCCAAACGCAAACGTAAGGCTGCTGGGCTACCGCTACGGACAGGCAGACTGCGGCGACAGAACGTTCGTCCGCGACGAACTCGTCAATCACCTGGTTTGTGAAATCTACTCCCTCAAGCACATCGTAGGATTCCTCGGCCACCTGAAGACAGACTGAAAACCAAACGATACCCACCCAGTAGCGAAACGCGAACAGCGGGTTTTAGATTGCTGTTTTTAAGATTGGAACACGGATGTCCTTGGTGAGCTTAATGAATTTAGCCATTGGTTTGGACTAATTCGAAAACTTTTATACTCGAACCTTTAGTAGTTTTCCTGTAACTGTGTGATGATAGCGGTTGGAGATGCTCCGCTAGCTGTTCCATTAGCTGTTCCATAAGGCGAAAGCCAAGCCGTATTGGTACTGGGATCGTAGGCAGCGCCGGTAGACCATATTGGAGCGCTGTTAGGGTACGAACTCCAGGAAGAAGCTGAGCTAAAGGGCAGCTTGGTATTCCAGGCAATGAATGGAGGCACCAAGGGCTTTGTCTGTAAGTTGTAATTGTGGGTAGGGACAAACCACATGTAGCCGTTTTTATCCAGCCAGCCGAACTGGTAGCCCCCGGCTTTTGGGTTGACCGTGGTTAAGTCAATGTACTGCCAAGCGCTCGGATCCTTCAACTGTTTGGTGGTGTCAAACATTAAGGCAACTGAATTGGTCTGCGAGGTGTCCTCGCCAGGGAACCAGAACTAGGCTGTTGCCTACCACTATTCCTCCGGTGAATCCTTTTAGCTGCGTTTGGATACTGGCGGGGAAAGGTAAGGTGGCAAGGTCGAATGTTTGGTAAGACGAGGCAGATTCAAAGTTCTTGGTTGTGTCGTAGCGGACAATTTTACTGGCCTCTGTTGTTTGGCCTCCTGGGGCTAGACTGCCATTGGAAAACGGGATTAAGTAAACGTAGGGCGCAACGTAAGCCATGGACTGCATGCCGCCGAGGTCGGGGTCGGGCGGACTTGCAATGTCGTTTAAGTTATACCACTGCCAGGATGAAGCGCTGGAAAAAGGTTGGGAACTGTTGTACCTAACCAGAACGCCGTGCTCTTCTCCGTTTAATGTGTCGAGCGTCGGGCAAAAGTACGCGTAGCCATCTGCAAAAATTCCGGAGAATGAACCCACGTCAGGAATACCAGGAAGGTTCCTTAGATCAATGTATGAGTAGGCAGAGGGGTCGTTAGGGTTTGCGTACTCTTTGGCTAAATTAACCTGCACAGCCACGGCGCTCTTGGCCAATGCCTTTTCTGCCGCTGTTGACCTTTCGGATTTTACCCCTCACCTATGTAAGCAAAGTTATCGTCAGTATCCAAAAACCCTCCCCCAAAATTAACCGCATCGGGAGTTACAACTTTACTTAAGTCGAACGGTTGTCCAACTGCTCGGGCTGGTGAAATTGTTGCTGCCAACATTGTACGTTAACAGTAATCCAGAGTTACTCGCAAAGGCGAGTACGCCGCCGTACGGGTAGAATAGTACCTGGTTACGTTTGGCATCATAGTCCGCCATTTGGTAAGAGAAAGCCAGGGGATTTACGGTACTGGGGTTGAGGTAGCTCAAGCTGATTTTTGGAAACCCTCCGCTGGAATTGCTCGGGGAAGATTGCACTGGCTGTGGAGTTGCGAAGGAACTTGGCGTACCGTCTGAGTTAGACGCGGCATTGTGGTTGCAGCCCGCCGCGAGCAGCATGGCCCCCAAAACTAGAACGTAAGACTTTTTGTGTATGTTCATAAGTTGCTGGTCGCTGTGTTTACTGTTGCTTGTAAAACTATTGTAGCATGTTTGCTGATTCCAATCCAGACGGCCGACGCCACTGCGTGGCGCACATCCGTCTGGAGCGGGCTGTGGGATGACGTGAGGAGGGAAATAGCTAAGCTACGGAGCATGAATTATCCACTGTTTACACCATACGTGTCCTGCTTACAATTCTCTTGAGAGAACTCAATCATAAAAGAAACAAAAGTGGAAGCGTCAAAAATCGCTAAGGAAAAAATCTGGTTCATCTTGGCCATCGCCGTTGCTGTGGTAGTTATTGGTGGGCTGATCGTCTACATCTACGCAACGTCTGGTGTCAGCGATCAACAGGTGGCACAGGGCATCAACCACTGCAGCTTAGCGAAGTACCGCCTCACCCCAGCCTGCACTACCCAGTTGCCTAGCTACCTTCCCAACCCAACGCCAAAGCCAAGCCCAACACCAACGCTTATAGCAAACCCCAATTGCCTTTCAGCTGGCAAAGCTGTCTCAGATACCGCGTGCATAACGCTTGCCACCAATGGATTGGCAAAGTACACGGATTCAGAGTACGGGTTTTTATTTGAGTACCCCGATACGCTCTTATACGGCCTCAGTGAAGACAATGGTAATTTTATGAATTTTCACTTCAGCGAAACTTTTGGTGAGCCGGATCAATAAATATTGGTGTTTACCGTGAGTCGATGAGTACGCTGATGGACACCCTAGAGGCAAACTCTCAGCTCGTGATAGCCATGAACGGTTCAACTGTACCAGCCAAGCCTTCGGATGTGACGCTCGGTGGCCACAGCGCTGAGGTGTTCAACGACATGGATGATTACGGCGATCTCACCGTAGATTACCTGTTCCCTTATAAAGGTCTTAGCTTCGATATCACCACAGACTCTAGGGATGGCAACCTTCAAACTGCGGTTAAGTCAATAATCTCAAGCCTGAAATAGTAAGAGGCACCTATTCTCTCGAGTATTGATTTTTCTGAGTACCCTGTTAAAATATACGCACTGACTAGGGCAACTTAGCTAGTACCTCACAACCAAAAGGAAGAGAAAGAGAAATGAAACTGTGCAAAACGGCAGTCTTCTTCGCATTGTCAACGGTTGGTCTGCTCGCGCAGACCACAGCTCCGAGCGGCATGTACTGGCCTACCGGCAGCTCCACGCACACCTCACAGATTTTCTCAGACCAGACCGACTATGTTACTGCTCCGGCGGTCTTTGCTGGCAACTGGCTTGAGCCAGGGTGTATTTTCTCTGGCAGCTCGTGTACCGATTACAGGAGCATACAAGATCCGAGTAGCGCAACCGAGGTTGGCAAGTACATGAAAAATGATTACCACCTGGGGTTCGATATTATGAACCTGTCAGAACGGCTCCACCACCCCGTTTACGCCGTTGCTGATGGGCAGATCATGCACATCTCTTACGGCGATTGGGGAGCCACTTCGTGTGCTGAAATAGACGCCCAGATGCCTACTATACGATGGCAACTTGCGGCACTTGCCCCATGGGGTATACTGGCGCACCGTGTACGGCAAACGTTGGTCTCGTGATTAAGCACATAGGGCCCGACAGCAACCCGTACTACGTCATTTACGGACACCTCCTCGACCTCAGCCAAACCCCGAGGAGCATGCCAGGTGCAACGTTCTCATCGGACTACACAGACCCCATTACCTGCGGCTCTGGAGACTACCTGACAACCAGCACGACTGGGGTTGAAACCGCTGACCTGGTTGCGCTCGACCCAAAACGTCCCTTCCACACCTGCGACATTGTGCTCGCTGGTGAGCTGCTCGGCTACACCGGCAATTGGCTCAACGGCCGACACCTGCACTTCAGTGTCGCTCCGTACGCGTACGTAAACTCTCCTTTGGGAAGAGCTGGCTACACCGCGACTAACTGGCCATCTGGCGAGTACACTCCGACCGGCGACTACGTTGCGCCAACGGGTGACCAAACACTGGGAACCTACTATGACCAGACAAATCCGATTGCGTACATCAACGATTCATCCAACACCCCAGACAACTGGATACAGGGTGCGGGGATCGGGGTTGCGCCAAGTACACCAACGCAGGGATCGTGCAGTACCGCCACGAACTGGAACACCTAAGGCATCGTGACCTCGATGGCCACCCCGCCTACGCTGAGCATGGTCAATGGTCTCCCAACACTCACCTTCACGGGCACCATCACCAATGACGGGGGCAACACGGGCTACATGACATTCCAGGTGGACACGTTCGCCTCGGGGTGCGCTGGCGGCAACCTCTACGGTGGCTTCAACCTTTCAGCGGGCGAGGGCACCTACACGGTAGCGGTCAGCTACGATTACCAGAACCAGCTGCTGTCCGCCAGTTTGAACGGCGGCACGCCAACCAGCATATCAACGGCTGGCTTCTACTACCCTCTTAACTCAGTCGCGGTCTGCGATGGGTACGATGGGTGCAACTACGGCTCGATCTCAGCGGACTTCACGTTCTGAAGAGATTCACGCAAACAAAACATAAAACTACTTCAACCAGGGTGTCTTGAGCAGCAATGCCTGAGACACCCATTTTTTAAATTAGAAAATATTGGAGCGGGTAGCGGGAATCGGACCCGCGTCTCAGCCTTGGGAAGGCCGCATTCTACCATTGAACTACACCCGCAAGGTTACAAAAATACCCTAAGACCCCGGCCTAAAAAAGTAATTGTACCACTTCTCTGGGTTTGGCGTTGTGTCGCCACCGCCAGAGCTCGTGCCACCAGAGCCAACACCAGACCCATCCCCACTCCCCGCTTCCTGCGGCGCAAACGAGTACACGAACTCACCAGGCTGCTTGAGGTTCAGCTGCTCGCGCGCGAGCTTCTGCGTGGCACCTACCTGCTTCAGCGAGTTAATGGTGCTCAGCAGATCTGTGTTCTTCTGCTGCAGGGCATCGGCCTGTTCATTCAGGCTGTTGATCTGCGCCTGGATGCCGCGCGACTGCTTGACCTGCTGCCAGTTCACGTACAGCAGCGCGCCGAGAACCAGAACGCCCGGCACGACGAACCACGGGCTCTTCAGAAAATTTAAGAATTTTTTCATAGCGTCCAGTTATCCTTCTTGGCGTGCGGGATGCGCAGAGCGCCAACGCTCGCAACGTCTGGCGCTGCTGGTACCAAATCAAGTCCGCCGCTCTTCTGGTGCAGCTCCCACAAGAAGTCTTTGACTGCGCTCGGGTACGGCACATCTTCCAGGTCAATTGGCTGCTCTAGGCCAACCACCTGCACCATCACGTCGCCGTAGCCAAAAATCGTAGACAGGAAACCTGTGGTGCGGAAGCTCACGTTGAGGATGCGCTCAATGGGCGTCTCTAGAACCTCTTTGCTGAACACGCCGCCACGCCTAATTTCAATGAGGCGACTGTCTGTGACAATGTACACGTTCAGGTACCAGACCACGAACTTCCACACAAGGTACAGGCACACGATGACCGTGTACAAAATAAAGATACCGCGGTACTCGCCTGCAACGCCGTACCCAACTGCAAAGAACCACGGCACGAACAGGAGTAAAAACGTTTTGGCAATTGGCCACACGAGCGTGAGCTCGTGGCTGCGGTAAATCTCTAGCACCTCTTCATCTTTTCGGAGTAGCCTCTTGTACATGTTTATTTTTTTAATACTGCCAGGAACGCTTCCTGTGGAATCTCAACCTTGCCAACTTTCTTCATCCGCGCCTTGCCCTTTTTCTGCTTGTTGAGCAGCTTCATCTTGCGCGTCACGTCGCCGCCGTACAGGTAGCCTGTCACGTCTTTGCGAAACGGCTTGATGCTCTCGCGGGCAATAATTTTTCCGCCAATGGCTGCCTGGAGCGCAATGTCAAACTGCTGGCGCGGAATGAGCTCTTTCAGCTTGGTGATGAGCGAGCGGCCATCGCCTTCAGCTGTAGAGCGGTGCGCAATGATTGCCAGGGCCTCAACTTTTTCACCGCCAACGAGCACGTCTACTTTGGCGAGATCGCCAACGCGCGTATCCAAGTACTCGTAGTTGAGCGATGCGTAGCCTGACGACACGCTCTTGAGCTTGTCGTAGAAGTCGGTGATGATGTTTGCCAGAGGCATTTCAAAGATCATGTGCACGCGGTCTTTGCCCATGTACTGGATGTCGCGGCTCGCCCCGCGCCGCTGCGTGACTATCTCCATTACAGGTCCAATGTACTGCTGGCTGCACAGGATGTCAACCGTCATCCACGGCTCTTCAACGCTGGCAATTATAGACGGGTCTGGCCAGTCTGCTGGGGTATGGATGGTGCGCTGCTCGCCGTCTGTGAAGTTGATGACGTACGCAACGCTCGGCGCCGTGAGCACCAAGTCTAGGTCGTACTCGCGCGAGAGGCGCTCCTGCACAATGTCCATGTGCAGCAAGCCGAGAAAACCTGTGCGGAAGCCAAACCCAATTGACGGAATGTTCTCTGGCTCAAACGAGAGTGCTGCGTCATTGAGCTTGAGCTTCTCCATTGCATCGCGCAATTTTGGGTAGTCTTCTGCTGAGGTTGGAAAAATAGTCGCGTACACCATTGGCTTGACTGTCTTGTACCCAGGCAGCTGCTCTATAGATGCAGTGGCTTCTTTCACAGTGACAGTGTCGCCAACGCGCGCCTTGCTCACGTCGCGCAGGCCTGTGACAATGTAGCCAATCTCGTTGTGCTTGATGTCTGGCTGTGGGTCAAACTTTGGACGGAAGTAGCCAACCTCGAGCGCCTGCGCTTCTGTGTTCGTGCCAATCATGCGGATTGACTGGTTCTTCTTGAGCGCGCCATCGAAGCAGCGCACGAACGCGACCACGCCGCGGTGCGTGTCGTACATGGAATCAAAGATGAGGCCACGGAACGGCGAATCTGCATTTCCCTGTGGCGCTGGAACTTTGCTCACCACTGCGCGCAGAATTTCTTCAACACCTTCACCAGTTTTTCCCGATGCATACACAATCTCATTGTCTGTAAAGCCAAAGGCTGCTTTCATTTCTTCTGCTGTTGCAACTCTGTCAGAGTTTGGCAGGTCAATCTTGTTCACAACAGGAATGAGCTTCAGGTTGTTCTCCAGTGCAAGGTACACGTTCGCCAAAGTCTGCGCCTCAATCCCCTGCGTTGAGTCGACAACCAAAATAGCGCCCTCGCAGCACGCGAGCGAGCGCGATACTTCGTACGTGAAGTCAACGTGACCTGGAGTATCTATCAAGTTCAAAATGTACTCAACGCCGTCAATGGTGTAGTTCATGCGCACAGGCTGCAGCTTGATGGTAATGCCGCGCTCGCGCTCGAGGTCCATTGTGTCCAGCAGCTGCGCCTTCATCTCGCGCTTTGAAACAGTGTGCGTGTGCTCTAAAAGACGGTCAGCCAGCGTCGATTTCCCGTGGTCAATGTGGGCAATAATGCAGAAGTTTCGGATGTTAGCCATGGGGGTAGTATAGCAGAAAAGAATCTATAAATTCATTGCATTTTATGATTACTTTAGATTGTTCTTAGTTATCCCCACGTGGTTTGTTTACATTGCTTGACTAAATGTAAACAAACCTATATACTTTGTTTACATTCATAAAAAGATGTAAGCAAACATGAAACTGGTAAAGATTGGGGATCTGAGGCAACAAAAAGAAGGTTTTAAGGCTTTTATTCCAGGAGTTTTCCCTCCAGTGGAGGCTCTTAAACTTGACCCAGTAATTCTAAAGAAAAATACAGAGGCAGCACGGCTACTTGGAAAACTTGATGGCATCACCAAACTTTTACCGGATGCCGATTTTTTCTTGCTCATGTACCTCAGAAAAGATGCCGCTTCTTCGAGTCAAATTGAAGGGACTATGGCCACAATGATCAATGCAATTGAGGCAGGGGCACATGCAAACGCAGATGTACCAGAAGACGTTGATGACATTTTGCACTACATACAAGCTCTCAACTACGGTATGAGGAGGGTAACCCAAGACGATTTCCCTATCTCTCTTCGTTTCATACGAGAACTGCACGAACAGCTCATGCACAAAGCACGTGCCACCCACTTCTCTGACCCTGGTGAGTTTAGGAAAACTCAAAATTGGATTGGCGGAACCCGCCCAGACAACGCAAGGTTTGTTCCACCTCCAGTTGAAGAAATGCGAGGCGCGCTTGGTGATCTTGAAAAATTCATGCATGTGGATGACCAAGCGCTCGTACCTGTTAAAGCCGCATTGATCCACGCGCAATTCGAAACAATCCACCCCTTCCTCGATGGCAATGGGAGAACAGGTCGAATGCTCATAACTTTTTACCTTTGGAAAGAAGGCTACCTCGAGAAACCTGTGCTGTTCCTATCTTCTTACTTTAAGAGAAACCAAAAGCTTTACTACGAGAAGCTGTTTGGTTACCATTTTGGCAATGTGTCTGAGTGGCTAGGCTTCTTCTTAGACGGTGTTATTGAAATTGCGCAAGAGGCAATTGTAACGGTAAGCAAAATCACCGCGCTGCGTGAAAAAAATCTAATGAAGATTCAAATGCTCGGCAAACGTTCATCCGAGAGTGCGGCTCTGGTCTTACCAAAGCTTTACGCTCAACCAATTGTAAACGTTGGGCTACTTCAGGCGTGGACGGGCTTCTCAAGGGTCGGCGCTCAGACAGTCATAAACCGTTTCGTCAAAATGGGCATCCTTACAAAAAAGGATGGGGATAAAAAATATGGGCAATCCTACATATACAAAAGGTACGTAGATATTTTCAGTGAGTAGAACGTTCAGCCATCCAGCAGGCATCAAGTTTCGGTACATGTTTTCTTTCTGCTATACTACTGATGTACTAAAACCAACCAGGAGGATACTGAATGAATTTTGAGCTGGCCATTATAGGGACAACGCCGGCCATTAAAAGTACGGTCAAGAAAATAACGTTGCTCATGGATGGCTTGGGTTGTAGCTTCGACCAGAACTACACGCACAGGCGATACTGGTCTCTTTCCAAAAAATCAGCTCTGAACTTGAGCTGCGTTCACCTGAGAATACACGGCGCAGTAACAAACCGCATTCACCGAGAACAGGTGAAGGTCTTCATGACACAGGTGAAGAAGATACCGTGGGTTCACCTAAAGTGCTACGAGTGCCTGAAGCACCGTGACTGGGAAAAGCACCAGGATGAACTGTTGGCTGCCTTGGCTCGCTGAACCTCGTGGCACGCGCCGCTCGCGTGCCTTTTTTATATTTACACTTTTTTACAGAGGCTCTATTGTTCCCCTGCTGGGCAAAAGCTTTGCCTTAAGCATGCGCCACGCGTACCTGGCCTGGTCAATTTTTAAAATTGCTGCCGCCGCAGCGAACACCGCAATGCCAACTACGCCAGCTGCAAAGCCTTGAATGAATGTGGTGATTGTTCCTGTTGGGTGGATAGCAGCTGCGATTGGGAACAGAGCAACGTACGTGGCAACTGCCATCACGGCACTTGCCGCAAGCAACTTCAGCACTGGCGTGAGCAACGGCTTGAACTCAAAGCTAGGCAACCGTGGCAGCAAGAACACTGCCAACAGGCCAACATCAAAGAACGATGATAGCGTGAAGCCTGCAACCAAACCTACAACGCCGTACGCTCGACCTAAGAAGTAAGCGCCAACAGCGTTAATGGCAATTGAAACCAAGCCGGTGAGCACTGGCACAATGGTATTTTGCCTGGCATAAAATACGCGCGACAAAAGCGATGCGAGTGCCTGCGCCCAGATGCTGGCTGCGAAAAATCCAAATGAGGCTGCCGTGAGAGCCGCATCCTGCTGCGTGAAGAGCCCGCGCTCGAATGCAACCTGGATAACCTGGTTGCGCAGCACGAACATCAAGAGCGATATTGGCACAATGAAGAACAGGATGTTCATGGCTGACCTGCGAAAGATGTTGCCGAACTCAACCTCATCGCGCTTTGCGTACGCCTCAGACAAATTTGGAAACGCGGCAACAGCAACTGAGAACGCGAAGATGCCCAGCGGCACGGCACCCAAGTTGCTGGCCAAGTTAAAAATGGAAATGCTGCCAGACGCGAGCGTGGAACCAATGATGGTTGCAATCAGTAAGCTGACCTGCCCTGGGTCAAGGCTCACGATGAGCGGCACGAAGAGCTTAAAAATTTTCACAACTCCTCTGTCGCGCCAGGCGAAGTCTAGACTGTAGCGCCAGCCGAGCTTGAACACTGCCCCAGCCTGTAGCAGCAAGTGGCACGCTGCGCCAATGAGCACGCCGTACGCAAGGCCAGCTGCGCCAAAGTGCGGGTACAGGAAGTAGATGCCGAAAATAATCCCCAGGTTGTAGAGCACCGGCGCAATGGACGTAATGAGGAATCGCTTCCACGAGTTCAGCATGCTGCCGAACACGTTGGAGATGGTAAAGATAATTGGCGACAGCAAGAACAGCCGCGTGAGCGACTCCATTGTTGCTAGCTTTGCGCCCGTGAATCCAGGCACAATGATTGCCGTGACCTGTCGCAGAAGAATAAACAGCAGTCCCATGAGCACAGCCATTGCAATGGACGAGACGTTCAGCACCGTGTTTGCAATTTTCTCTGCCTCTGCCTTGTCCTTCAAGAAGTACTCTGTGAACACCGGGATGAACGCCACCGACAGCGTACCGAGCACGAGCAGGTTGAACATGAAGTCTGGGATGCGGAATGCGGCGTTGTACGCGTCGAGCAAATCGCCTGGCCCAATGTGCGACGCGAGGGTGATGTCGCGCCACAAACCCACGAAGCGCGAGAGCAGCGTGAACACGCCAATGGTTGCGGCGGACTTCGCAATGCTGCCCTTGGTCATGCTAGTCATGGAACAGCTCGCCTATAAAAGTGTCTGAGGTCAGCGGCGCGCTGTACTGAACCGTGCCAGCTTGCACAGCTGTGCTGTCTAGCGTGCTCGGCGTGTACCAGATAATTTGGCGGCCGGGCGTGAACGTGTACGAAAAATCAATTGGGTTATTGCCAGGCTGCTTCTGCAGCGTGAGGCTGTACGTGCCTGCATCCCCCACCTTGAACGGCAGCTTGTACACGAGTGTCACCGTGGCAGACTGGCCAGGTGCAACGTCAACCCAGTTGGCAAACTCTGTCTTGCCAGCCTCCTGCTCTGTGACAGTGCCAGTGACAGGGTCAACGCTCGCTGTCGCATCAATGGCTGCGAGGTCTGGGTCAATGGTGAAGGAGCCGGGCTCTCCCACGTGTACGCGCTCCCGTCAGATTTATGGTACGGCTCCTGCGTGAAGCCTGTTGCGCTCACGAGCACGCTGCCGTTTGGCACAAGGACGCGCACGTAGTCTGTGTTGACCGTGCTGTCTGTGTCCGTGCCGCCTGCCGCCGAACCTTGAGGCCTGCTCCGCGTGTACGTGAGTGTGTCCACCACAGAGCCGTCTTGCTGCACGGTGCTCCCGAGCGACGCTGCCTGCGCCACGCTCAGGTCTGTCTTCTCGCCCCCAATGTTGGCGTTCACAATGTCGAGGTAGTCGCCGCCGTTCTGCGGCGTGTTCGCAATGGTACCTGCCCAGTTGTACTGCACGAGCCGTGCCTCGACAGCAGGGTCTGACGAGTACAGCAGAATGTTTTTATCCGCCAAGTTTTGAACGAGCACTCCGAGGACTGCTCCAGAGTCAGAGCCGGGCAGCGAGGCCACGTGCTGCATGAGGAGCGGCGCAAAATCTGACAGCATTTGCTTTGGCGCAGCAGACGCCTGGTCAGATGTGTTCTCCTGCACGAGGTCGCGGAAATTACCAGAGGTGAGCGTCACGTTGTACTTTGGAAAATTGATTGGACCTGTAATTTTTAAGAGGTCAACGAAAACGTCTGGCGTGATGGCAACCACTGCATCAGGTGTCTCGTGCCCAGTCTCCTCGTAGAAGCTCGATGCCGCCCTCGCGGACTGGCTGAAGTCTGCGAACCAGTTTGAGTCGCGCAGCCCCCAAGAATCTGTTGCAGCGTAGAACGGGCCGGGCGGCGCAACCTTTGCCGCACCGGCAGCGAGCTGCCCATCGAGGTCGTAGACGCTGGAAATTTGCTGGCTCTGAATCTGTCCACTGTTGAACTTGAAGAACCCGTACGTGCCAATGAAGCCGCCATCAGGCCGCAGCTCGTTGTTGTTCTCAAAGAGCACAAGGACTGACTTTGGCCAGGCCCGACGAGGCTCGAGAACATGCTCACCGCGCCTGATGCATCGCCGAGCGTGGCGGCCAGCGCGGGCAGCTCTGCGCTGTACTGCGCGAACGCAGCTCGGTACTGGAGCTGCAGGCTGCGCTGGTCAACCTGCTGGATGTCTTGGCTCGCACGCTGGACATCATCGTGCGCTGCGCTCAGGTAGCCAGCAGCAGACGCTGCAGTTGAAGAAAAACTTTGGGGCTTCCCCTGCGTTGCCTGGGCAGAGACGCCGGAAACGTTCACTGTCAGCTCTGAGCTGAGCGAGTAGAAAGAGGCAAGCTGCTGGCCAGCAGCGGTGATTGCGCTGCCAGCGTCAATGAGGCTCGATGCGCTGCGGCCTTGAACGCTCGCGAGCACAACGCCGTTGAGCAGGCCACCTAGGCTCTGCAAGTTTTGCTGGGCCTGGCTGAAGCCCTGCTGCGCGAGCGTGAGCTGCTGCTGTGAACCCGCAATGTTGCTCTGCCCAATGAGCGACTGCGCTGACTCTAAGTGCGCAATGGCGTTCGTCGCAGCGCCGAGCACCACTGAGCGCGCCTGCAGCGTTGAGGCAAAAATCTTTGCGCCCTGAATTGAACCGAGCACCACAATGGCAACAACGGCGAACGTTGCCAGCTGGGGCAAGAGGCTGCGCCACTGCAGGCTGCGGCGGGGTGTAGCAGTATTCACCGTGCGAAATACAGTGTGCTCTACGTACAGGCCAAAGTTCCTATCATCTGGTTCAGCTTCACTACGTGGCTCTTCTGCCAGCTCCTCGTGCGACAGTTCTGCTGGATCCAGCTTCGCCATAATTTCAGCAGCAGAAAGCTGCCGCTGCGGCGGCTGCCGGAGCGCCATGCCCCCCATGTCAAAAAATTTTTGTTTCTCAGTAGGTGCTGTCACTGTGCTTTGAGACGTTTAGCAGAATTCCCACTGCGGCGAGCGTCACGGTCAGCGCTGAAGACCCGTACGAAATGAACGGCAGCGGAATGCCCGTGAGCGGCAGCAGACCTATTATAGCACCGATGTTGATGAGCGCCTCCACGGTGACCCACGTCACAATGCCAGTGGCCAGCATCCTGCCAAACGTATCTGGCGCCCCGCGTGCAATGAGCAACCCGCGCAGCGCAAAGAACACGAACGCGAGCACCACGAGGCTGCCGCCGATGGCGCCGAGCTCTTCAACCGTGACGGCAAAAATGGAATCGCCCATGACCTCTGGCAGGTAGTTGTCTTTTGCCTGAGAGTTGCCGTAGCCGTAGCCCCACAGGCCGCCAGAGCCAATGGCAACCTTTGCCTGCGTCACCTGGTAGCCAATCCCCTGCGTGTCGGCAGTTGGGTTCATGAACGAGGTGAAGCGGGCCACGCGGTACGGCGCAACAGCCACGAGCACCAAGAACGCGACAACGGCAATGCCGAGAATTGCCCCCAGGTGCTTGACCTGCGTGCCCCCGACGAACAGCATCACGAGCGCGGTAATGGAAACCACGAGCATTGTGCCGACGTCTGGCTCTATGAGTATGAGCAGGCTGCAGAGCCCTGCAATGGCCAGCGACGGCAGCACGCCGTACACGAAGTTGTCTATTTGAGCCGAGCGCCTGTCAACCCACGATGCAATGTAGAACACGAGCGCGAGCTTCACGCTCTGCTGGCTGGATCACGCCGAGCGGCCCGATGCTCAGCCACCTGCGCGAGCCGCCAACCTTGATGCCTACGTGCGGCACGAGCACAGCCACGAGCAGTGCAACAGCAACGAGGATTGCCCACGGCGCCACCTTCTGCCAGAAGTGGTAGTCAATGCGGCTGCACACGTACGCGAGGACGACGCCAACCAAGCCCCCGTACACCAACTGGTGCAAGAAGTAGTAGGCGTTCGAGTGGCCTGTCACCGTGTACGATTGGACCGTCGACGCAGAGTACAGGACCCGCGAGGCCGAACAAGAGCAGGACTGTAACAGTGCCCACCATCCAGTAGTCAACGTGGGCGAGGCGCCCGTGCGCCCGTGCAATATGTTTTTTTACAGCGGATACCACTTAAGCGCCCCTCCTTGCCACAGCAGCTCGAAACTGCTCGCCGCGGTCTCTGTAGTGCTTGAACATGCCAAAGCTCTGGCTCCAGGTGCGAGCACCACAACGTCTCCGCTCGATGCAAAGTTTGCCGCCTGCTCAACAGCTTCATCCATGGAAGCTGCACCAGTTGCCACGTGCACAGTTTTTGGCAAGCCGTGACCCTCCAGCTCTTGCTGAATCGCGGGTGCGAGTTCGCCAATGAGCACGACAGCCTTTAAATTTTTCTGGCGGCTGAGGTGGTTCGCCATGTCAACGTAGCTGCTGCCGCTGTCGTGTCCTCCAACAATGGCCACCACTGGCTCTGCAAACGCACGCACAGCTGCGAGCGCGCTGTCTGGTGTCGTGCCAATTGAATCGTTGTAGAACTGCACGCCACCAGCTTCGCCAACCAGCTCTAAGCGGTGTGGCAAACCTCTGAACGCCTTTGCTGCTGCCAAAGATTTTTGCAGATCTAGTTCTAAAACATCTGACACCGCGAGCGCTGCTGCAATGTTCTGAACGTTGTGGAAGCCCCGCAGCTGGAAATCGCCCACGGCAGCAATGCGCACGCTGGTGCCATTCTCGACATTGTAAATCCCGCCGTTCACCTGCTCTGCGTACACCCCTTCTTTTATTTTCAAAAAATTCTCTGGCTGGTACACCGCAAACGATGCGCCACTGGCAGCCTGCTCTCTATCAACCGTCTGCACGTAGTAGCGCTGGGCATGGCCAAGCGAGCCAATCTTCACAGAGCTCGGGAAATCCACGTTCACCACTGAGAAATCTTTCGAGGACTGAAACTTTGTAATGTTCTCCTTGGCTGAAACGTACGCCTCGCCAGTCTCGTGGTAGTCGAGGTGCGCGCTCGTCACCATGAGCACCACTGCAACGTGCGGACTCCGGTCAACGTCCATGAGCTGGAAGCTGGACAGCTCGAGCACAACGTAGTCTTCTGGCGCCAGCACATCGAGCAGCGGCAGCACGCCAACGCCAAAGTTGCCGGCGAGGTGCGACGTCTTGCCAGATGCCTGGAGCATTGCGTGGATGAGGCTGGACGTTGTGCCCTTGCCCTTTGTGCCGGTCACGCCAACAACCATAGAGCTGCAGTTCTGCAGGAAAAATTTCACCTGCGACGTGACCACTGTGCCAGCAGCTGCAGCTGCCTGAATCTCCGGCGTGTCGAGCCTAACGCCGGGCGACCTGAAGAGCACGTCGCACTCGCCCACGTGCTCAAGGTAGCCTGGGACATTTGCCAGCTCTGGGTTTCTATCAAAAATTTTGACGTCTGCAATGCCGTGGCTCGAGAGGTACGATAGAACAGCCTGCCCCTCAACGCCAAAGCCAACAATGCCAACTCGCCTGCCTTGTAAAAATTGAATGGCTCACTAGCTTGCACCTTTCCGCAGCACCTTGCCACGCCCGCGCGGCGATGCACCAGCAATGAGCTGCCCACCTTCAACAGCTGCGGTGCCGTTCACCAGCACCAGCTGAATGCCAGTTGGGAAACGGTACGGGTTCTGCGCTGTGGCAGTTGCGTGCACGTCTTGGCCAAAGAGCACCAGGTCTGCTGCGTACCCAGGTGCAATTTTGCCACGACCCGCAAGGCCGAAGAGCTCTGCTGGCGCGCCGGTAACTTTGTGCACGGCTTGCTCAATGGGTAGCAAATTTTCAGACAGCGCCATTTCCAGCAGCTTAGGCATTGCGCCGAAAGAGCGCGGGTGTACCAAGCCGTGCTTCCAGTTCAGCGGGAAACCTGCGCCGTCTGTGACCACCATCGAAAGCGGGTGGCACACCAGCTGCTGCACCTGGTGCATGTCCATTGACTCATCGAACACCATCACCTCGGTGCCCCCGTTCTCGAGCAGCGTCAGCAGCGCTTCCTCTGTGGTTGTGCCCAGCCTTCCGGCAACGTCGCCGAGCGTCTTGCCATTCACGTTCATGGGCATTGACGTGTTCGTCACGATGAGGTCTGCGTAGCCCTGCCGTGCGCCCGCGAGGTAGTCTAAAATTTTTGTGCGCGTGGCGGGATCTTTTAAGTTTGCAATCATCGATGACCGCCCGCCTTGGTACGCCCACTTTGGCAGGTATATGTAGAGCACCTGCCAGACAAAGTTGTACGGGTACACGTCGAACGCCACGTTGCCGTGAGCCTTTGCCGCGCAGCTCCAGCATGGCAACTGCAGCTGGCAGCTTTGGCCAGTTCTCACGGCCTGAAGCCTTGAGGTGTGAAATTTTTAGGCTCACGCCAGACTGCACCGCAATGCCGAGCGCCTCTCCGACTGCCTCGACGAGCCGCTCACCCTCAGACCGCACGTGAGCCGAGAGGAACGCGCCGCTGCCCTTCACCACGTTTGCGAGGGCTGCGAGCTCCTCTGTGGTGATGCTCGACTCGTGGGTGTACGAAAGCCCAGACGACACGCCGAACGCCCCAGACTGAATGCCCGTGCGGATTGCCTGGTGCACAGAGGCGAGCTCGCCAGCGTCCAGCTGCCTGGACTCGTCGCCGACAATTGCGCGGCGGAGGGTTGAGTAGCCGACGAGGGTGCCAACGTTCACGCCGAGCCCCAGCTTTGAGAGCGCGCTGAGGTACTCGTCCACCGTTGCCCAGTTCACGTTGATGCCGCTGAGGTCGTGCCACTTCTGAATTGACAGCAGCGCGTCAGGTCCAAGTATTGGCGCGAGCGATGCGCCGCAGTTGCCGACTACGACAGAGGTGATGCCCTGTGCTACCATGCTCTCTGCTGTTGGATTGTCGAACAGCAGCCAGTACACGTCAGAGTGGTTCTGGATGTCTATGAAGCCTGGGGCAAGGTACTTGCCTGTGCCATCAATTTCCTGCTGTGCAGACGCGCCTGCCAGGTTGCCGACCTGCGCTATCTTATCGCCGTCAATTGCCACGTCTGCAGTGCGCGGGGCTGCGCCCGTGCCGTCTACCACTGTTGCGTTGCGAATTATTTTTGAGAACATGGGGGCAAGTAGTTAGTGTAAGTATACAGTAGACGACTTGAGATAGTTTTTATTTTGATTGGTAGCATAGACCTAATTTAGCTAGTGAATACTGTATACTGTTATACTCGCGTTCAGCCTGCAAAGTGAATGACCACGCCGAGGATCGCGCACACCATGGAAATGATCCAGAGCCTCATGACAACCTGTGACTCTGCCCAGCCAATTGCCTGGAGGTGGTTGTGCAGCGGGGCTGAGAGGAGCAATTTTTTCTTGAAGACCTTCCTGTAGAAGATCTGCAGCAGGAACGACAGAGCCTCGACAACGAACACGCCGCCAATTACCACGAGCACCACGACCGCATTGAGGTAGAACGCGACGACGGCGAGCAGCACGCCGAGCCCCATTGACCCAGTGTCACCCATGAAGAACTTTGCCGGGTGAATGTTGAACCACAGGAACGCGAGCAGGCTGCCGATGACCACGCACAGGAACGCCGCGAGGTCGTAGTACCCGCCAACGTACGCAATGAGCGTGTACGCGAAGAACGAGACGAGCAGCACGCCGCCAGCTAAACCGTCGAGGCCGTCTGTCTCGTTCACTGAGAAGCTGGTGGCAATGACGACGAAGATGAAGAACGGGATGTAGAGCCACCCCAGGTTCACGTTGCCGTAGAACGGAACGTACAGCGCGCTGAAGCCGAGCTTGAAGTAGAACCAGTAGGCGCCGATGGCCGCGACGATTGCGTACAGGATAATCTTGTGCCGCATGCGGATGCCGCGACCCTTGTGGCCGAGGTTGCGCGAGTCGAGCGCATCATCGGCAAGGCCAATGAGCGATGCGCCGAGGAACGCGCCGAGCGGCAAGAGGGTCTCGCGGCGGTCGAGGAAGTTGAGGAAGTGGAACGCGCTGACGTGCGCAACGCGTGTCCAAGAACCAGAACACTGTGGTGAGCAAGCCGGTCGTGAACCAGATGAGTATGCCCGCCATGTTCGGCGTGCCGTTCTTTGACGCGTGGAGCGCGCTGAAGATTGGCGTTGTGCCGTCATCGCGCACCTTCTTGCCTGCTTTGTATTTATAGAGGAGCTGCGTGAAGATCGGCGTGATGCCGAAGCTGAATACGAAAGAAAACGCTGTCAGCAGCAGTATTTTTAGGAGTTGGTAGCTCATGTGTCGTGCTCACATTATACCACGTTCACGCTCAAACCTGCTGCCAGGTAAACACCTTGAACGTGTAGTCAACTGCCGCAAGTGTGTCTGCGTCGCGGTCAGTGCTGCCGAGCACTATTGAAATGATGCTCTGGCCTGCGCTGCCCTTTGCCTCAACAATCATGTTGCCGAGCGCATCGGGCGTTTGGCCTGTCTTTATGGAGAAGATGTTTGGGTTTGCACGAACGAGCGCATTGCTGTTCTCGACAGAGTAGGCGTTCCCGTTCAGGCTCGTGAACGAGTAGCTCTGCTTCTGCCACACCTGGTCGTACGGCAAAACTTTCAGCGCAGCGTTCACCAGCTTTGCCAGGTCGCTGGCAGTGGAGTAGTTGCCAGCAATGTCAAAGCCAATTGGCGTCGTGTAGTGCGTGCTGTCCATGCCGAGAGCTGCGGCCGTTGCGTTCATCTCGCCCAAGAACGTTGCCTGGTTTGGAAAGTGGTTTGCCAGTGTGTTTGCGGCATCGTTCGCAGAGCCGAGGAGCATTGCCTCAACGAGCTGCTCTGGCATTACCCTATCCCCCACCTTCAGGTGGAGCGTTGGCTCAACGTCAACCTGGTCTTGCTTTGCCACGGTAATGGGCACATCAAAATTTGGGCTCTGGTAGACAACCAGGGCTGTCATGAGCTTGGTGAGCGATGCAATGGGAACCTGCTGGTCTGCATTCTGCGAGACCAGCAGCTGGCCACTGGCAAGGTCGTACACCAAAACTTCTCTTGCCGTGGTCTTGAGCGTTACCGTGCTGCCACCCTGCGGAACAATCTCAACAGAGCGAGCGGCAGGTGCGCTAATTTCTGGAACACTTGTGTACGCGCCGAGCACGACACCTGGCTTTTCGGATGGCTGCTCTGCTGCCTTGAAGCCCGCGGGGTTTGGGAACAGCGCAGCCAGTAAAACTGCCGTGCACGTTGCCGCGCGCCACAAACTTTTTATTTTTGTTTCTTTTTCTGAACCATCCATTTGCTAAAGCATAGCTGCTCAGTGGAACGTTGACAACGCTCTCCGTTGTGGATAAAATGCAAGAGCTGTAAAACCAGAGCTTTAACGATACAAAGTACAATGGAAATTGAAATTACGAGCGCAAACTTTGAGAAAGAAGTCATGAAGTCTGACATTCCGGTCATGCTCGACTTCTGGGCACCGTGGTGCGGAACTGTGCAAGGCAGTGGAGCCAATCGTCGATGAAATCGCAAAAGAGTACGCCGGCAAGCTGAAGGTCGGCAAGGTGAACGTTGACGACAACAATGAAATTGCTATGCGCTACAGCATCATGAGCATTCCAACCTTGAAGTTCTTCAAGGGCGGCACCATAGTTGGTGAGATTGTTGGAGCTGCGCCAAAGCAAATGATTCTGGCAGCGCTCACGCCGCACCTGAGCTAAAGCCAAAAAACCGCATGGCGCTACACAAGAGAATCTACAGGTCATCGACGAACCGCATTCTTGGGGGCGTGTGCGGCGGTATTGCAGAACACTTTGAGACAGACCCAGTGCTCGTGCGCGTCCTGTTCCTGTTGCTCGGATTTGCAGGCGGCAGTGGCATCCTGCTCTACCTGGTGCTGTGGATTGTGCTGCCCGAAGAGCACGCTGCTGGAACCTGCCTCAGCTGCGCAGCCAATGAGCAGCAGCGCGTACCACGGAGCGCACAGGTCAGAAAACCTCAACGACCACCTCAATGATCTGCGCAGCAGAATGCAGTCCAACCACAACCACGCGCACAGCTTCCTCGGCTTGATCATTATTATCTTCGGTGCATTTCTTTTGCTGAACGGCTTCTACCCACAGGTGAGCTTTGAACAGGTTCTTGGAATACTGGTCATCGTTTTTGGCATCATGCTCATTGCAAGACGGCACGACGGCCAGCGGTAGAGGTGCATAACTTATTTGACCGAATTTTTTGGCAGATGTATACCTAGGTCAGATTGGGTGGAAAAACCCTTTTCGTTCGCGACGCGCTTGCCCTGACCGTCATGGCAGCTTGCAAACGCGGTTCACAGTGAGCACCTTTGACATGAGGTAGCCTCTAAAGGAGGGGTTGCAAAGACATGAACGAACTCTTCGAAGGTTCTCTGGTTGACGGTGTGGGGCAAACGAAGCGCACCTACACTATCCTGTTCTCACTTCTCGGCCAGCTCGCAGCGATCGTTGTTCTGGTAGTCCTGCCGCTGGTTTACTTTGACGCTCTGCCGCAAGTGCAGACGCCGACGTTCTTGAACGTTCCACCACCGCCGCCTCCGCCGCCGCCAAAAGTAGTTACGGTAAAAAAAAATGTGGTGAAGGCTCCGCGCATCCCGACCAACTACTTCGTTGAGCCTACCAAGGTTCCAAAGGAGATCAAGATTGTGTTCGAAGATGAACCCCAAGCACCAATCAACACAGTCTCAAATGGTCTGCCGTCCTCCAATGAAGATATCGGGAAATTGAGCGGAAACTTCGCAGTGTCTCCGCCAACCCCACCCGCTCCAAAGGTTAAGGTTGCCGAAGTTCAAAAACCTCTTCGCGTAGGTGGCAACGTTCAGATGGCCAACCTCATCAAACAGCCAAAGCCGCTTTACCCAGCAATGGCAAAAGCAGCTCGGGTGCAGGGTACGGTGAGGTTCCAGGCCACCATCGCCAAGGATCGGACCATTCAAAACCTGCAGCTCTTGGGTGGGCCTCCACTCTTGGTGCAGTCAGCAATGCAGGCAGTCGAGCAGTGGCAGTACAGCCCAACGCTCCTCAACGGAGAACGTGTCGAGGTGATCACGACGATTGACGTCAATTTCACCTTGCAGTAGTGAAGCAAGGGTAGCGCCGCGGAGGCAATCCGCGGCGCTACCCAATTTTTTGTACACAGTTTTTTGTACTAGCTCCCCATCATGCTGCCAAACTTCGATGAGAGCACTTTCTTGTATCCGTTGTTTAAGTCAACGAGCGCCTCACGGATGTCTGTTGCAATGCGCTTGCGGTCTCCCACAACGTCGTCCATGACCTCTACGCTCTTAATTTCCTGGTTGCCGTCCATCACAATGCGGATCATGGCATCCTTTGACTGCCCCATGATCTGCTCTTGGCCGAGCACCAGCTGCATCTGCTTGGCCTGTTGGCGCATTGAGTTAATGTCCTTCATCTGGTCAATGAGTCCCATGTCTTTGTCCTTTGTTTATCGTGTGAGTAAAACGTGCCGAGTAGTATTCTAAGCGCTGCGCAGGTTCCTGGCAACAGCACCAAAGCCTGCCAAGAATACGATGGCTCCAAAGAGCCAGCCAATGAACGGCACTGCCGTGAGCAGGGTTGCAACTGCAATGCCCAGCGCAATGGTCCCGTAGCCAACCTCAACAACGTGGCGCTTTGCCTTTGACGCGAGCCACACTCCAAACCACGCGCCGGCAACCAGCCAGCCAGCCAGCAGCGCAAACGCGTAGCCAATGGCCGCAAGCACTGCAACGTAGTACCCTACCACCGTGAACAGCAGGATGACAGCTGCCACAGGAACTGCAATGGCGAACAAGAAGCCGTACCCAAAGTTCTTCCAGAAGCCAGCTGTGACTGCTGATACGAGCTGGTCAAACTTCTGCCTAAACATGAAGTACAGCACGTACGCAGCCAAGATCTCTGCCAAAACTTTTAGGGCAAGTGCGAGCAAGAATAACCCGAGCCACTTTCCACCACTCACCGATGGATGCTGCGTGAACGTCACAGGCTGCCACGTGTGCTCCTGAATCTACGTTTGCCTGCTCAGGTGCCGTGTACGCAATGCCTCCAGCAACATCAGCTGATGGTCCAAGCTGCAGATCTTTGGTGAGCTTTGCGCTGATGCTGCCGCCAATCTTTGCGTTCAACACGAGGCTACCGCCAGCCATTGCCACGTTGCCACTCACTGGCCCCTCAACAACAACAGAACCACCAGCCACTATTAAGTCACCGCCAACAGATGCTGCCGGAGACACTATCACAGTTCCGCCAGCTACAACCAAGTCTTCAGTAACTTTTCCATCAATGGTCACGTTGCCACCTGCAATTCGGGCACTGCCGCCAACGTTGCCGCGAACCTCAACTGTGCCGCCTGCTACAATCAAATCATCTGCTGTTGCGCCGTCAATCTGAACGCTTCCACCAGCAGCAACAGTATCTTTTGACGAGCTCGCATCAACCACAACTTGAGGGGCAACTGCGTACAGGTTGTGCACAGACTCTGATGCTGGGACAATGAGCGTGCTGTCTTGGTACTGCCCACTGCCCATGCTACGCAGGTCAGCAGCTGAGGTTGCACGTGCGGTGCCGAGAACGGCCACTGCGACAACTACTGCCACGTCAACTAGTAAAAATTTTCCGTACGCCGCTTTCATGTTTTTCATTTTATTAATTGTGCGTATCTAGTTAAAAATTTCAAACTTCATTGAGAGCGCTGACAAACCTTTTGCCATGAGAACTTTACGAACGTCTACGATCATTTCTTTGCTGCCGCAAATGTACACGTGCGAGTTCACGTACTCATCCCCACATGCTTCGAGCACTGACGTTACGCGACCGCGCGAGCCTGTCCACTTTTCACTTGGCTGGGAGAGAGTTGCCAAGAATCGAAAGTTGCCGTAGCGCGTGGCAAGCTCTGCAAAGTACGCTGCGTAGAACAGGTCTGCCTCAGACCGCACGCCGAACAGCAAGTCTACAGGCCTGTCAAAGCGATTTGCGAGCAAGTCCGGCACCATTGCCTTGAACGGCGCAATGCCAGAACCCGTCGCAACAAAGAGCAGCGGTTTCTCAGCTGACTTCACGTTGAATACACCGTACGGCAGTTCTAGGTTGATACTGTCCCCCACTGCCAAGCTCTCGAAAAACTTTGAGCCAATGCCGCCAGGTGCTGTGCCAACAACAAACGTCAGGCTGCTTAAGTCTTCTGGCAGAGACGCAATTGAGTAGGCCCGCTTAACGTTTGGCGCAACCTCTACCATTGCAAACTGGCCTGGGAGAAAGGTCGGAAATTTCTCACCAGCCGCTGGTGCTACGGTGACCTCGTACATTTTATTTGCCAACAACGTTTTGCCGGTGACAGTTGCATGGACTGCCACTGCCAGCTTTGAGGTTTGAGGAATGTGCTTAACTGCTTCCATGTGGTGTAGTGCTGCCAATTGATTGAGACGTGCATCTATTATATAATTTTATGGAGTACATAGCTAGCGCAGTGGCAGCGCACAAAATTCATTGGGGTGTCGCCAAGTGGTAAGGCAGAGGCCTTTGAAGCCTCCATCCGTAGGTTCGAATCCTACCACCCCAGCCAACTCATGCTAGCACGAGGATCATTGATAAATAGAACCGCAATTTTAGCCAGTCCCATTGCCCCAAAAATATGGCATCAAAAGTTATCTTTCGGAACAGCCAAGCTCTCAGGACACGAAGCTGACAAACACTTCAATGAGCGCCGAGTAGCCCTTGCTGGACAGTTAGAGGGCTTTATCAGTGCGCATAGCCGGTTTCAGGGTAAAGAAGTTGCCATCACGTTTGCGCAGAAAGGTGTCTCATCCCTTATAGCAGTCATTGAGACGGTAGGTGGAAAGCTGGTGCTCAAGCTCCCCTTGAGCACCACGTACGCAGAAGGCGAAGCACTGTTCTTAAAAGCATGGGAACAGGCTGGGGTCAAAGTGCCGCACGTATTCGAAGAGGGCATTTTAGATGGTCACTCTTTCATCTTGATGGAGTTTGTGGACGCACCAATCCTAACGTCCCTGTACAGCCCAGAGCAACTGGCAGAGAAGGGCTTGTACCGTGAAATGGGAAAGACTTTATGTCTCATGCACAGACCTACAGCAGAAGGCTACGGTCGTGTTGTTGATGGTAAGCCAGAATACGCCCAATTCAGCGATTGGCTATTGAGTGAAGATATTGCAACAAGAATTGCCTACGTGAAAGAACATGCACTGCTGGGCGACGAGCACGGCTCCATATCAGCCGCTTTTGAGGTACTCCGGGCGTACATTAACGGTCAGCCAAACAGTAGCTACTGCCACGATGACTTTGGCGCAGCCAACATATTTGCCACCACCCCGATAACGGTTTTTGACCCTAACCCCCGATTCAACAACGGGTACATAGATTTAGGGCGCAGTGTGGTCAAGCTTCTTTCAGAAGGTATCAATCCAGCACAGCTCCTTGAGGGATACTTTGATGGAGTTGACTATGACGAGGAGGCACTACGTGCGGCAGTCCTACTCAACACCTACATGAAATATCCTTACTGGCACAAAGTTAAGAGGGTGGAGCAAATTCAAAGAATGCAGCAGTACCTGGAAAAAAATTAGTTCGATGAACCTTAGCTTTGTATACAGCTCGTCTTCGTTATTTCCGTTCCAACTTGGTAAAACAGCTTCAGCCACCTACTTTTAGGACCTGGAGACCGAGCAGCGTCAATTTTTACAAGCAAGATTCTTGTTCGGACCCTAGATCCCGAACCCCGTCCCATATTTGCAGGCATTTAGAAAATTATGGATATATAGAAATCCCTTAAAATATGTCTGAAACATATAATCCCAACAGATCGAAAAATATTAATAAACTATTTTTGAGGTGTACTCTTTTGCAAAACGACGGGAGAAGCCTTGAAGCAACCATTATTCTTTCTGCTCTCTTAGAAGGACTCATGCCAATATGGTAGAGGAGAACATGGTATACTTCAAGTAAAGGTTCTTGGGTACTTAATCAACCTAACTACAAAAGTATGGTGAAGGGAAATTTTCTGGGTGCTGCAATAGTTGCGGTAATCTACACTGTGTACATACTGGCTCACCCCTTTCCAAAGAAACCGGAAATGGTGGTAGCACTGGTGGTTCTCAATGCCCTAACCATCGTGCTGATGGCTTTTGCGTTCAGGTAAACGTGTGAGACCAATGAAAAAATACATTGCAGAATCAATTGGCACGTTTGCCCTCGCGCTAGCAGTGGGGCTATCGCTCGCCGGCAAGCTTCCGATTCCAACTGTCGCCATCGCAGGCCTGACGCTCGGGCTGTTCGTGTGCTCGCTCGGGCACGTTTCGGGCGGACACTTTAACCCAGCCATCACGCTCGGTGCGTGGTCAATTAGAAAAATAAGCAGCAAGGACGCGCTGTTCTACCTCTTGTTCCAGTTCATTGGCGCAGCAGTTGCCCTGCTGGTTACTGCAAACACGACTGGAATGCCCCTGCTCACGGTATCGAGCAGCTGGCTCGTGGCCTGCGCTGAGGCACTCGGGACTGCCCTCTTTGCATTTGGGGTTGCCTCTGTTGTATACGGCAAGAGCCCAAGTGACGCATCTGGCATTGTGGTTGGCGGCTCGCTCGTGCTCGGCATCAGTGTTGCAGCCCTCATTGGCTCAAACGGGGTGCTGAACCCAGCTGTTGCATTTGGCATTGGATCATTCAACCTCGTGTACGCGCTCGCGCCAATTGTAGGTTCAGTCGTGGGAATGCACGTGTACAAGTACCTGGCAGCTTAGCCAGTGGTTAGCCTGTAGCCAACATGAAAACACGAGCCATAGCCATTGCCCTGACAGTTATTCAGGTGCTGCTGTTCGCGCTCCACTACGCAGTGTACAAAAGCTTTGTGGAGTTCTTTGGCGTGGTGGGGTACGGTGAACTTTTAGCTACCCGCATCGTTTTCTTCGTGCTCTCGCTCAGCTTCATCCTGATGTCTATTGCCGCATCAAAGCACTATGGATGGCTAGTGCGCACGCTCTACACAGCATCGGCAATCTGGATCGGCACGCTGTACTGCCTGCTTGCCTCAACTGTAATCGCGTGGCTCGCGTACGCTGTGGCACTCCTGGCATCGCCGTACGCAAACCCTGCGCCAGCGGGCATTGTGCTGTTCGTGCTTGCACTGCTGCTGAGCGCGTACGGGGTGTGGAACTCGTACAACACCAAAGTTCGAAACGTGTCTGTAAAGTTAGCCAACCTGCCAGAGCAGTGGGTCGGAAGACGCGCAGTGCTCGTTGCTGACACGCACTTTGGTGCAGTGAGGACAACTGCCAACGCAAAAAAGGTTGCCAGCCTCGTTAGCTCACTTGAACCTGACATTGTGTTCTTCAGCGGAGACTTCTACGATGGCACGCCGATGGACTACGCAGCAGTTGCCCAGCCGTTCAGCGCTATCAAATCAAAGTTCGGCACGTTCTTTGCAGCTGGCAACCACGAAGAGTACGGCAACACGAAAGCTTACCTTGCAGCCCTGGGTGGAGCTGGCATGAAAGTTTTAGTTGATGAGGCCAAAAATGTAGATGGCATCAACGTCATTGGCATTAACTACGCTGACACATCAAAACCAGAAGACGAGGCACGAATTTTGCAAGGTCTGAACCTAGATCGCAGTGCCGTGAACATCCTCATGAAGCACGAGCCAAAAAATATTGCGGTTGCAGAGCAAGCAGGCGTGAGCCTCCAGTTATCGGGCCACACGCACCTAGGCCAAATGTGGCCGCTCGGGTACGTTGCCTACGCGCTGTACAAGAAGTACTACTACGGGCTGCACACGCTGAATGGCACGCAGGTCTACACGACGAGCGGCGTTGGCACGTGGGGACCTCCACAGCGAATTGGGACGAGCTCAGAGGTGGTTGTTGTTACCTTCGCCTAGCCAAACAGCTCTGCTGCGGCGGCGGAAGCATCCACGAGCGCTGATTGCCCTTGCTTCTCAACGGTGAACGTTGGGAACAACCCTGGGCCACAGTACTGGTCAAAGAGCGACACTAGAATTGCCCTGTTCTTTGCGTTTGCGAGCGTGTCGCGGTGAAAATCGTACGCGCACACAATCTCTACCTGGCCACCTTGGACAGACTTCACGAACACTGTCTTGAGGACAGTCAAAAGCGTGCTCGCCTGGCTGCGGGCTCGTCTAAAATTGCAGGCCACGAGAGCATGAGCTGCTCGAGCGTGGTGGTATTTTTTACTGAAGAGGAAGGAGCTTGCCCTGAGATCTTTTGCTCAGTCGCGGCTTCAGTTTTTTTTTGAGCTGGGGCAGGAGCTTGAATCGGTGCAGCAGTAGCTCCAGCTGTTGGAGCAGCTGGCTGCAGGCACGCCTCTGCTGCTGAAACCTCCATTGGCAGATCAGCGCTCGGCTCGTCTGGAAATCTTTGTTGGCGCGCAGGAACAGCCTGATGATGTGCAGGAGCTGGTTCACAGAAATTGCGCTCGCCTGCTGGCCCAGAACCACTTGCTGCGACTCGCTGAATGAAAAACCAACCTGTCCCCCGTTCATGGCAACCAAGAGCTTTCGGCAGTACTCTAAAAAATCTTTGTTGAACTGCACGGGGTCAACGCCAGAACCAAAGAGCTGCTCCAAAAACTCAAGCGAGGCAACTGCATCGCGGCTCGCGAGCAGACCCAGAAACGCCTGCACTGTCTCAGTGTTCGTGGTTCCAAGGAGCTGCTCTGTGACCTGAACGCTCACGTCGCCGTACGCGCTCAGCTTATCCAAAATTGAGAGCGCGTCGCGCACGCTCCCCTCTGCTGCGCCAACTATCAAATCAACGCTCGCGCTATCAATTTTTATTTTCTCACGGTGGGCAATGTCTACTAAGTGCGCGGCGAGCAATCCATTCTCCACTTTCTTGAAATCAAAGCGCTGGCTGCGCGAAACTACGGTAGCTGGAACCTTGTGACACCAGTTGTCGCCAAGATAAAAACTGCGTGGGCTGGCGGCTCTTCTAAGGTCTTGAGCAGCGCATTGAATGCACCCTTTGACAGCATGTGCACCTCGTCCACGATGAACACGCGGTACTTTGCGCTCGCCGGAGAAAACTTTAGGTTCTCAATGATCTCGCGCACGTTCTCAACGCCGGTGTTTGACGCAGCATCAACCTCGTTTAAGTCTAAGCTCGTGCCGTCTAGGAACTGGCGGCAGGTTGCGCACTCGTTGCACGGCTCGCCGTCTTTCGGGTGCAGACAGTTTATGGCGCGCGCGAATATGCGCGCCACGGTTGTCTTGCCCGTGCCGCGCATTCCCGTGAAAAGGTACGCGTGCGTAAAGGAACCAGCAACAACTGCATTGCGCAGGGTTACCTTAACGTGCTCCTGGTTTACAACTTCTGAAAATTTTTGTGGTCTGTACGTACGGTAAAGTGCTGGCATGCAGCCATTATATCACCTGAGGGTGACAGATGCCACTACGCAAGCCAAGTGCTACTGCTGCCCGAGAGCTGCATTTATAGCAGCATCAAACGTGGTTGCTGGCAGTGCGCCCAGAATCATTTTGCCGTTGACGAACACTGTCGGAGTAGACTGCACGCCAACGTTCGTCGCATTTGTTTTTTCCTGCGCAACGAACGCTGTGTACTTGCCACTCGTCATGCAGCTGTCGAACTTCGACATACTGAGCCAAGCTTTTTGGCAATAGTCTCTTCGTCTGGCAGCGCGAGGTCGTCACTGCCCTCTGGGCCTTGGTTGTTGAACAGGTAGTCGTGGAACTGCCAGAACTTGCCCTGGTCATTTGCACACTGCGTAGCCTCTGCGGCTGTTTCTGAGTCTGGCGCCAAGAACGGGAAGTCTTGGTAGATAAATTTTACCTTCCCAGTGGCAATGTACTTTGTCTGGATGTCTGGAAAATCATTAGCGTAGAACTCTTCACAGAATGGGCAGTGGTAGTCTGCGTACTCGACAACGGTGACTGGCGCATTGGCGCTCCCCAAGAACGGCGTGTTTGGCGCAATGGTCAGGGTGTAGACCTTGTTCGGATCTGGCGTAGGCGCTGCTGTCGGCTCTGCAGCTGTGATGGCCTGCACGCTGTTGCTCACCTGTTGAATTTGGCTGCCCTGGGCTGCAACGGTGTTCCCAATGGAATCAATTTTCTTCACAACCATGTCAGCTGTGTACCCAACAATGGCAATGAGCACCAGTCCAATGACAATGCCCACCCAACCGCTCGTTGAAATTCCTAAAAATTTCTGGCTGCGGTGGTGTACCACGTGCTCGCCTTGCTCTTCGTCCATTTTTTTATGTCCTGTTTACTGCCTACTGTTGACCGTCTCTATTATACACCGCTCCGCTTGAACACAAAAAACTTGTACCCAAAGAAGTTTGTCACCAGAGAACAGGCAGTCCCGAAGAGCGCGCCAACAGATGGCCACAGCTTTGCAGACACCACGAGCACTGGCACGACCGCGATGAACGATGTTGCTGCCGTGACGTTCACGATGAGGCCGAGCACGCTGACAACGGCAAACTCTACTGCCTGTCGCTCAACAGCCTTGCCAGCGTTCGCGCCGGCAAACGTCCAGTAGCGATTCATGAAGTAGCTGTTCGTGGTTGCGCACGTGAATGACACTGCCTTGAACAATAGGAAGACCAAGCCGCTGCGTCCCCTGTCAGTTGCCGCAATGAGGACATTCAAAACAGCCAGGTCAATGGCTGTGTTTACGATGCCAACGGCAATGAACCGCCAAACTTGGTGGACGGTGCTAGGTTTCATTCATTTCTTCTTCGTCGCGGCCAGAGTGGATCTGCGCCGTGCCACCTACACCTACGCCAGACATTCCCGGCTTGATGACGTTCTCGACAGCTGCCCACGTTGAGCTGCCATCTTTTGGCACCACGAGCGTCACCTCATCGCCGAGCTCTGCCTTGAAGTACGTCACGGATGCCAGTAGCACGCGGTACGTCTTGCCACTCGCCACGACGCGGAAGTCGCCGCGCTCATCTTTGGTGAGAATGCCCACCACCTTGATGCGGTCAATTGGGCCAATCTGCTTGTAGATGAAAGACCCGTCATCGGCAATGGTGAGCTTGAGCACATCGCCCTCAATGAGCTTGCTCTTTGATGCGTAGTTTGCGGGCACTGGGTACTGCTTGCCGTCAGGCCAACCATGTTCTGGCCATCGAACACGCCCTCGACAACCTTGCCGCCATCAGAGATGTTCAGTACCTGGGCGCGCTCTGCAAAGTTTGTGCTGCTGTAGCCAGAAGACATTGGCATGGCTGCGCCACCCACCATCTCGCGCAGCAGGTGCTTTGCGGACTGAAGGTTCTTCTCCGCAGAATCAATCATCTGCGCAATTAAAGCTAGGTTCGATAGCTTATCCATAGAATTCCTTTACTTTTTATTTTGGTTTCGGGCCACACGAGAGGAACGAGAAACTGAATAACAGAAGTCTAGCAGAGCTAAACTGGGGATATCAAGGGGATAAACTACTAGACAAGCTACCGCCCATCTGCTGGCAAATCAATGGCCTGGGTGCGCTCGGCCGCGTGTGCACTTGCCGACAGCTCTGCTTCAACTTCTGCGCGCGGCCTGCCGTACTTCAAGCGTGACAGCTGTCGAATGGCAGCTGCGCGCTCTTTTGACGCTGTGTCTGGCAAGCGGCGCACTGCCATGTTGAACGCTTTTGAAGCTGTGCCCTGTATCATCAACTTTGAGTACGCGTTGAAGCGATCAATGTTTACCAGGTCGTACGCGCTCACAGTTGGCGAGAACTCTTTTGCCATTGTCTCTGCATCCTCAACGCCAATTCTGAAACACACCTCTGTGCCCACGTTGCCGAATACGGCGTCGCGCAGTGAATTGGTTGCAGCACCCTGCGACCCCGCAGCAGATTCAAGCTGGCCTAAGTACTGGTGCGCAATGATTAAGTTCAGGCGGTACTTGCGCGCCTCAGACAGAATGGTAGCGAACGAATCTGTGATGAAGTTCTGGAACTCGTCAACGTACAAGAAAAAGTCGCGGCGCTCGTCTTCAGGCACGTTCGCACGACCTAAGGCTGCCATCTGCAGCTTTGACACAATGATTAACCCCAAAAGTTTTGCATTTATCTCCCCTGTCTTGCCCTTTGCAAGGTTCAACAGAAGAATTTTTCCAGAGTCCATTGCCTCGCGAAAGTTGAACGAGGACTTTGCCTGCCCAACAATGTTACGAATCATAGAATTTTCTGTAAAGCGCCCGACTTTAGAGATGAGGTAGCCGAGCATTTCAGACTTGTGGAAGTCTGAGGTCTTTGCCATTTCTTTTTCCCAGAACGCGCGCACAACGTAGTCTTGCAGCTTTGCTACTTTGTACTTCTGGAACTCTGTGTCAGTGAAGATGCGCGGGATGTCTGTGATGGTACCTGGAAATTCGCCGTCTGCCATGAGCGTGAGCATTGCGTTGCGCATGTTGTGCTCAAACATTGGGCGAGCATTGCAGGGTCTGTGACGAGCTTGTAGAAAATGGATATCATTTCCTGCACGACAGTGTCTTTCTCTTCTTCGCCGTGAACTTCTAAAATATTCAGCCCCATTGGCCGCTCCACATCGAACGGCTCAAACAAAATGACGTCATCAGCGCGCTCTTTTGGAATGCGCTCGAGGATGTTTTCTATTAAATCGCCGTGCGGGTCAACTACGCACACGCCATCCCCGTTCAAGATGTCTTGGCCTGCCATAGATGCAATCAAGTTTGACTTGCCAGTGCCAGTGCGGCCAATGAGGTACATGTGGCGGCGGCGGTCGTCGCGCGAAATGTTCACCTCAGTGTTCACGCCGCGGTAGCTGTTCACGCCCAGGCTCACGCCGTCCTTTGGCATGTTGATTGGTGGTGGCAGCTTCTTGAACGTGAGCCACTTCACGTTCGGCGTCTCAATCATTGGCGTTGGCACGTGCCAGATGCTGGCGAGTTCTTCTGTGTTCAGGATCATGCCAATGTCGTTGAAACCGCGCACGATGAAGTCGAGCAGCACGTGGCGGTCGTTCTGCTTTGCCACCTTGAAGCTGTTGAACGGCGGCAGTGCGTACTGCACGAACGATGACACAACGTCGCGCATTTTGCTGTCTGCCTCTGCCTGCGTACCCGCTGACGTGATGAGGCGGATGTTCGTGCGGAACCCAGGCCTGCTCGCCTTCTGCTCCAGCCGCTTCACCACCTCTTGCTGCTGCGGCGTGAGGTTTATTGGCGCGTGCAAGCCTGTTAAGTCTTTGCTGTGGTCTGCCTGCCTGTCACTTTTTCCCTTTGCGGCACTCACCAGCTCCCCTGCAAACTTCTGGAAGTCGCCGCGGTCAACGTGCTCTGGCGTTTTACCCTGCTGAATTTCGAGCGCCATTTTACGGGGCTTTGACTGCCACGAACTGCCGGCAGAGCTAATGACGAGCTGGAGCACGGCGCTCTCACCCGCCCCGAGCTTTGACATTGCGTTGGTGATGGCGTTCAGCGGATCTGTCTCTGTTTCCTTGTACGTGCGGAACGGGTAGAAGTAGCCCTTCTTGGTGGTGAGCTTTGCGCTGGCCTGAACAGAATTTTTTGGGAACGGGTTGTACGGGCGAACCTCTTCAACGTGCGCGTACGGGTACTGCGCGTGGATTTGCTTTTCTACGAGGCCACGCACAGCTGGCGAGCAGTTCACGTAGAACCCAATTTTCTGGTTCACGGCTGCGATCTCAAATGAAAGGTACTCTACGCCGCGCTTGCCAGACTTACCATTGGTGAGTTCTGACAGCGCGGTGTACAGCTGCTCTGCAACTGAGATGAGCTGCTTGGTGTGGTCATCGCTCCCACCCGCGCCGGCGCTGCTGCCTGATGACTTGCCCATGTCAGCATCGCCAATGTCTTTTGGCACTTGGATTTCGAGGAACACCGACTCTTTGAAGCGCGGCACGGTGAAGCCCATGAGCTTCCTGTGCTTTGCGTAAAAGTAAAAAAACACCGCCGCCAAGCCAACCACCAGAACGGCGAGGAGCAGGTAGAGCAGTGTTAGAGTTGAGAGTACGGGCATTTTTTAGTTTTTGTTTTTTGGAGTGAAGGAAGCGCTACTCTGCGGGGTCGCTGTCCTGGCGCACATCCATTTGCAGATCACCAGTGTCCAAGCTTACCTTCCATGAAGGCGCTAAATTTTTCCTTGTGAATTTCTTCCTTTGCTGACTCTGCCTTCGCAGCTACAGTTTGGCCGTCTTCCAACACTGCACCAAGGTCTTGCTGTGGCGCAGGCTCAACTGATGCCTCAACGGCAAGAGGCTCTCCGCCGTGCCTGATCTCTTCAACCATTGGCTTGACGAGCCTTAGGTTATCGCCAGAGGCTGGCTCTGCTAGCTCTTGGCCAACAGTCCGCTCAGCCTGCTGCTCGAGTTTCTTTTCGCTGTTTAAGTCTGGTGTACGCTCTATTAAGTCTGCCATAGTGCTTAAATTATACCAAGAATTTGCGTTAATGGGAACTCGATAGTATACTATTTTTACAGAGAAGTGTAAAGGTTCTAGGAAACCCAAACAAAAGCTACACATGAACGTTCGTGCCATTCACACCAAAAATCTGAAGTGGATAGACATTGTCAGCCCTGGTGCTGCTGAAATTGATTTTCTCAAAAAAAACTACAGCTTCCACCCGCTCGACCTGCAAGATGTTGCGGCCACCTCGCAGCACACAAAGGTTGAAGCGCGCGACACGTACCAGTTCATTGTCATGCTGTTTCCCATCTTTGACCGCAAGGCGCGCGAGATCAAACCAGCAGAAGTTGACATCTTCATTGGCAAAGGCTACCTCATCACCATCCACGATGGGTCAATGTTCACCATGACAGACATGGTTGCCGGCACCATTGAGCACGAGGAGCTGCGCCGCGGAGCTCATGTCAGGGAATGCTGGGTGGCTGCTGTACCAAATTCTCGAGCGGCTGTTCAAGCGCAGCTTCCCAATCTTCGGCAGGCACATGTCGTTCGACGTTGACGAAATCGAGCACGTGATCTTCAAAGACCTGTCCGTGAAGACGCTCGAGGCAATCTCGCTGATGAAGCGCAACATCATAGACTTCAGGCGCATCATGAAGACGCACCACCTTATTTTAAAGAAGCTCATGCAGTCAAAGGAGCTGTACGTGATGTTTCCAGACAGCCGCGACTACTACGCAAGCCTGCTCGACCACGCTGAGAACATTTGGGACATTTTGGCAATTCAAAAAGAAACCGCTGACGCACTGCAGGATGCAAACCAAGCACTGGCAGCAAACCGCCTCAACAAGATTACAGAAATTTTTACCATTGCGTCTGCGGTATTCTTGCCAGCAACGTTCGTTGTGCTGGCATTCAGCCTGAGCGTTGAGCACCTGCCCTTAGCTGGCAACCCGTACGCGTTCTGGATTGTTCTGGCAATTGCAGCTGCGTGCTCTGGTATTCTGTTTGCGATTTTCAAGAAGAGAAGGTACTTCTAGGTATAAAAAGAACGGGAACACTACGTGGTGTAGTGTTCCCGTGTGAGATGTCGCCGTTAGAGGCAGCCTAGCTCGAGTATCGATACTTGTACTGAGCCAGGATAGCACTCCGCTCTTCTGGCGTAGGAAGAGCATAGACATCCATGTAGTGATCGCCGCTTCTGAGCGGAAGAATCGGAAGAGCATCGGATCTGGAATCATTCCGGAACTCCTTGCCAAACCTCCACGCCCAGAGCTTTGAGAGGATCCCGTGGCGTATTACGCCGGTGTGGACAACACCCCCTCGATTTGGGGGTAGCGCCAGCAGATCGAGAATTTTAATCATGCAGTGGTACACCTCCCTTCCAAGGGAATCCTCATCTCGTTTAGCCTTGTTGCGAAACTCCTTCTGCAACCGGTGGATGATGGGTATCCACGAACGTATCTCTGTATACCCCCTCCCTTCCAACCTCCGCTGAGCCAGGGCAACGGCAAAGCGTCCTACTGCGTGGACGTCTGTCATCGTGAATCCAGACTCTGCGAGAACCAGGGATGTCGCGTACTGAATCGCCTCCCAACCATCGGGGAGGTACAGCTTCTCGGTGAATTCTTTTTTCATTTTTTCCTCTTTTTGATGAACTACCAAGCCTGTCCTCGTTCAATGCAGAGGCTGCTGTGATTGCACTCCACGTCTGCGCCTCCAAAACTTACGTAGAGAAAGACCGAGGTCGGCCTGGAAAACTCTTTCAGTGCAGCTGTCACCCCGTCCGCGTCAATGCCGGACTTGGATTGCGACCGGACGAGCACGTACCCGTCATCCACACTCTCGATCAACTCGGAGTTTGGAATGTACTCCCCAAAAGCCCGGAGGAGGACAACGATCTGATTCTTAACTTCGTTTAGGGAAAGCTCACAAGCAGCTCCCCTGCTGACCTCAACAGATACATCTGTATGGTACATTTCTGTTCTCCTGAAAAAGCTGCTACATCCTTGGATGTATCGCGGGATCTTATTTAACCAGTAGCATCAAACTGGTAGATATATTTTCTCGGCAGCGCGGCTATCTCTCACCTACGCTGCTGCCTATTTACCGCCTCTCCACGTTCATGGAAAGTAATCTGGCGACATATAGGATAACCTACAAACCGCCAAGTTGCTTTCCACAACAGGAATTAGGCTATTCAGTTGTTAAAGTGCTTCTCAAAGCCTTTTGACTTTGAAGTAACATAATAGCACAATATAATACTTATGTCAAGTATCTAAAGCCCTTAAAATCGCATATAATAGAACAATGCCATTAACACTTTTCAACACCCTCACAAAGTGCCTTGAGGCTTTTGAGGTACCCATTGGCCACACCAAAGTAAACCTCTACACCTGCGGCCCAACAGTCTACAACACTGCCCACATTGGCAACCTCCGCGCGTACATCAACGCAGACCTCTTGGCACGCGCGCTCGAATGGAACGGCCACGACGTTGACTGGGTCATGAACATCACAGACGTTGACGACAAGACCATTGCGAACACCATCAAAGAGTCTCGTGCAAGTCAGGAACAGCTCGAGGAGTACACTGATAGGTACTTCCAGATATTCTTGTCAGACCTGGAAAGAGTTAACATAAACCCTGAGCGCATCAGCTTCGTGAAGGTCACTGAAAAAATTGCTGACATCCAGCTCTTCGTTCTCGCCCTCATTGAAAAAGGCTACGCGTACAGAGCTGACGATGGCTCGACGTACTTTAGCATTGAAAAGTACCAGAAAGACTTTGGCGACTACGGCGCACTGGTTGGCGAAAAGTATTAGAGGGCAAGAAGGTTGGCGCGCGGGTGAACGTTGACGAGTACGAGAAAGAAAACCTCTCTGACTTTGCGCTGTGGAAAGCGCACCACGAAGATGACGGCCAAATTTTCTGGGTCACCCAACTTGGGTAAAGGCAGGCCTGGCTGGCACATTGAGTGCACAGCGATCAACTACATAAAGTTTCCGGATGGAACTGACATCCACGCTGGCGGCATTGATTTAATATTTCCCCACCACACGAACGAGATTGCACAGGCTCAGGCGTACTACAGGCCGTTCGTGCACCACTGGATACACTCTGACCATATTGTCGTTGAGGGCAAGAAAATGGCAAAGAGCGCTGGAAACTTTTACACGCTCGAAGACCTGGCAACACAACATGGCATTAACCGCGGGGAATACCTCGCAGCCAAGTTATACAGTCCCACTACAGGACAAAAATCAACGTCACCATCGATGGGCGACTAGCCGCAAAGAGCGGCCTTGATGCATTTACAGATTTGCTTGCAATTTATCTAACTCCCGATGCTGCCGCAGACCAGTCATTTATTTCACAGGCAACAGAGAGCGTGAACAACGACCTGAACACAGCAGAAGTCTTCGGGCTGCTGTACCCGGTTCTAGGTAGACTTGGACGGCGGCCAGAAGCTCGCAACTATTTTCAAGATCGATGAGCTGCTCGGGCTTGGCCTTGAAGACGCGTACGCGCGCAAGACGAACATTCCAGCTGACGTGGAGGGCTAGTCGAACAGCGCGAAGTGCTAGAAGAGCCGAAAAAAACTACGCTGAATCAGACGCACTGCGTGCGCAAATTGAAGGGCTCGGGTACACGCTCCTCGATACAAAGAACGGCCAAAGGTGACAGCGAAAGACGAATGATGCCGAGCGTAGAAAAATATACCGAGAGCGAACCTTTTTCCTCGACGCCATCAAGCCGCCTGTCGTAGCTCTCGCGCCAATGTCTGGCGTCAGCGACATTGCCATGCGCGTCATGGCAAAGCGTTTTGGCTCTGACCTGCTGTTCTCAGAGTTCATTTCTGCTGCGAGCATTTTCTACAAAGAGAAAACGAAAAAAGCTTTATGCTCGCCCGCTTCCTGCCAGAGGAGCGTCCGTACATTATCCAGCTCTTCGGCAATGACCCAGAGCACTTTAAAGTTGCGGCGCGCGTGCTGACAGAAAAATTCACCCAGATGGGTTTGATGTTAACTTTGGCTGCCCAGCTCGGTATGTGGTGAACTCTGGAGCTGGGTCATCAG
>CAWIZL010000002.1:0-407690 GCA_963840645.1 Candidatus Doudnaibacteriota bacterium | reverse complement strand
TACTTGGGTCTGACTTGGACGATGGCCAGAAGCTCGCAACTATTTTCAAGATCGATGAGCTGCTCGGGCTCGGCCTTGAAGATGCGTACGCGCGCAAGACGAACATTCCACCTGACGTGAAGGCGCTTGTCGAACAGCGCGAAGTGCTCAAGGCTGAAAAAAACTACGTTGAATCAGACGCACTGCGTGCGCAAATCGAAAAGCTCGGCTTCACGCTCCTCGATACAAAGAGCGGCCCAAAGGTGACAGCGAAAGACGAATGATGCCGAGCGAAAAAAAATCTACGGAGAGCGAACCTTTTTCCTGGAGCACCATCAAGCCGCCTGTCGTAGCTCTCGCGCCCATGTCTGGCGTCAGCGACATTGCCATGCGCGTGATGGCCAAGCGGTTTGGCTCTGACCTGCTGTTCTCAGAGTTCATTTCTGCTGCGAGCATTTTCTACAAAGAAGAGAACGAGAAGAGCTTTATGCTCGCCCGCTTCCTGCCAGAGGAGCGTCCGTTCATCATCCAGCTCTTTGGCAATGACCCAGAGCACTTTAAAGTTGCGGCGCGCGTGCTGACAGAAAAATTCCACCCAGATGGCTTTGACGTAAACTTTGGGTGCCCAGCTCCGCTCTGTGGTGAACTCTGGCGCTGGATCGTCCCTGTTCATGCAGCCAGGTCTGGCGCGCAGAATTATAGAGGCAGTGAAAGAATCGAGCGGTGGCCTGCCAACGTCAATAAAGCTGCGTGCAGCGTACAAGCACGTTTCTGTGCTTGAGTTCATCAGCCACATCAAAGACGCGCCGTTTGAGAACGTGACCATCCACATGCGCACGTACGAGCAGCTCCACACTGGCGAGCCAAACTGGGACGTTGCAAAAGAACTGCGCGCGCTCTTGAAACAGGTCAAGGACGTGCCGCTCATCATCAACGGAGGCCTGAACTCGGCGCAGAAAGCCCTCGATGCACTCGCCTACACTGGCGCAGACGGCGTCATGGTGGCGCAGGCATCGCTCGGCAACCCGTTCATTTTTGCTGAAATAAAAGCGGCTCTCGCTGGCGAGCCGGTTCCAACCTTTACCTACGAAGACAGGGTTGCCGCTGCGCTCGAGCACGCCAAAATCATGTCTGATACAAAAGGAGAACAGCTCGGCATGCTCGAGATGCGCAAGCACCTAGCGTGGTACTTCAAGGGCTACCCGAACGTGTCTGAACTGCGGGCAAAGCTCGTGCACGCCAACACGCTGGCTGAAGTTGAGGCAGCTCCTCGCCTAAGCAAATATTTGTGGCTCTGCTTGGCGAATGCTCGTGAATGAACCTGCGCCAATGACAATGTGGTCAATGAGCTCTATGCCAACTATCCTGCCAGCGCTGTAAATTTGCTGCGTCACCTCAATGTCTGCGTCAGACGGCGCACACGAGCCAGACGGGTGGTTGTGCGCGAGCATGATCTTTGACGCATGGCTCGCAATGGCCGAAGCGAACACCTCGCGTGGGTGCACGAGCGAGCAGTCGAGCAGGCCAATTGACACGACCTCTGGCACGTTAATGAGCTTCCCGTGTGTATCTAGGCAGAAGAGCATCAGGTGCTCTTTCTTTTTGTTCTTGAGGTGGCAGCGAGCCAGGCAGTCCGCATCTTCCGTCGTAACCACAGCGTCTGATTCTGGCTGTGCGTACTCTACGCTGAAACGCTTCCCAAGCTCAAGCGCTGCCTTGAGCTGGAGAGCCTTTGCACTGCCAAGCCCCCTGATGGTGCACAAATCTTGCAGGCTAGCTGCATCCAGGCGCTCGAGCGTCTCGTACTTGAGCAACAGTGAACCTGAAATTACGGGCAGCGGGCAGTCGCTGTTGCCGCTGCCAAAGATAACCTCTATGAGCTCGTGCACTGCGAGCGACTGTGCCCCAGTGCTCACCAGCCGCTCGCGCGGTCGCTCAGCCTTTGGCATATCCCGAATAGCAACGTTCATACACACCTCCCCTCTCTAAAATTTAAAAAGTCTTGCTGTGTGCTCTTACTGGACAGGAATAATCATGCCCCTGAACTCGCCGTTCACCATGAGCGGCACGCCGCTGATGCTCGACACCTGCTGGAAAATTTTCTGCAACGGGCAGTCGTGGTCTACGTTCCCATTGGCGCAGTGTGCACAGAGCCTGTGCATGTTCTGGTTGATCACCTGCTTTATTTCTTCAATTTCTAGCATACGCGTTTCGTTGCTTACTCTAGGTTTCTAATGACACCGACCACTTTGCCCTGGACAGTCCACTCGTCCTGCGGGTATATGTTCTTGTACTTCTCGTTCTCTGGCTTGAGGTACACCCTGTTCTGAACTTTCATGAAGCGCTTGACAGTTGCCTCATCGTGCAAGAGCGCAACAACAATGTCCCTGTCTCGCACGTCTTTCGTTGGCTTCACGATTACCAAGTCTCCCTCGAGTATGCCAGCATCCTTCATGCTGTCACCCCGAACCCGGAGCAAGAATACCTCACGCCACTTCCTGTTGCCAATGGAGCGTATCTGGCAGGTTGATCCAGTCTTCTACGTTCTCCTCTGCGAGCATTGGCAGGCCTGCCTGAATGTTGCCGAGCACAGGAGCCCTGAACATCCCCTTGAGCATGGACTGTCCAATTGAATTTAGGACTTTAATGCCGCGCGCTTTGCCGCTGACTGACACGTAGCCTTTATCTTGCAGCTGCGCGAGCAGCTTTGTGACAGCGTTCTTAGACTTCACCTTCAGGAACTTAGCCATTTCTGAAACTGATGGTGGCAAGCTGCTCTCGCGCACCTGTGAGATAATGAACTCGAGCAGCTGGAGCTGCTTTTCTGTTAATTTTTCTGGTGACAGGTCGTGGCCTTCTTCTCGTTGCGTTGTTTCTTGCATGACTGTATGGTATACGAACGTACACCTTACGTCAATAGGGTAGGTTATCCACAAGTGGATACCTACCCTATTGAAAAATTCTGGCCGCTAAATTTTACTTGAAATCGTCTACCTGCTCCTGCTCTTCTGTCTCACCCGCGCAGACCTTGCACAGGTCTGGCTGGTTATCAGAGCGGTTTGCCGAGGTGAGCCTCGCGCCGCACACTGCGCAGACCTCTGGCAAATCCTCTTCGTTGTCTTCTGCCATACGTTTACGTTAATGGTTTAATCTTAATGGTGCGCCAAGAGGTACACCAGGAAACCGCTGAATGATACCCAGAGGTTCTGGAAAACTGGAACAGATGCGGGCAGCAAAACGATCACCAGGATAATCCAGATGAACTCAGACTCGAGCACTTTGAAAATTGCGTATATTAACAGCAGCGCCAGAACCAGAGAGATGAACCCGTGGAGCTGCGATGGAAAGTACGAAAGGATTTGATTGTAGGTTGTGTAGAGAACGTCCATACGTGACGAGTTTAGCACGTTGGCCAAACCAACCGCAAGTTCCTAGTGAATTTTATCCACAACCACGAGGTGCCTGTTCTCGAACACATCCTTGATGAACCTGTCGAACGTGTTGCTGCGGTACCTGAACTCTTCTGGCGGAAAAATTGCGTAGTTCACCTCTTGGCCCATAAGTTTTTCAACGCCAGCTGCAAACTTTGCAACTTGGGCACGTGACGGCGTGCCGACGAGCACGACGTCACACTCTGCTGCTGCGTTGCCCATGAACAAGCCTGTCAGCGCCACGAAATCCACATGGCCGAGCTTCTTCAGAAACCTGGTGAGCTCGTCTTCGTACGAACGGGCTGCTTTGACAGTAGAATCTCGCAGCTCTCTGTAGCCGCTGAACCTCTCGTTCGCCATGTAGTAGCGCTTGCCCCTCTTCGTCAATGCGGTGAGAAAACCAAGCTTCACCAGCTGACCCAGCTCCAGGCTGAGGCCTTTGCTGCCCAGCCTGCTCTCGCAGCTCTCCAACGTAAAACGCCCTCACAGGGTTTACCAAAAAGAAACCCGCCAGTGATGCCCTCTTGTTGGTCTCAAGTAATTTTTCAAGCATGTATTGCATTATACCACAGTGCGTGGTACTTTAAGTACAGGCTGACTATGGATGGGCTAGAAACACAACTTGGCAAAATTTACATTTACGACCGCAGGCTCTCGCGGAGCTACGTATCGGTTGAGTCTGAAGAGGTGTCTGGGACGCACGCAGAAGCTCTTCAGCATCTTCGAGGTCAGCAACCTCAACAGTGCAGCTGTCCCGCAGTACGAAAAAATAACCAAGCTCCTGGCAGCTAGCCTGAAGAAGAGCTACTCGCACGAAAACCCAGATTCATTCGAGAATGCCGTTGCCAGCGCAAACCAGCAGCTCGCACAGAACGCAGAAGATGGAAAAGCGGCGTGGGCTGGCAGAATCAGCGTGCTGCTCGCAACGCGCAAGGGCGACATGCTCTCAGTGGCAACAGCTGGCAAAATTCACGCGTACCTTTTCAGGGATGGGCAGCTCTCAGACCTGGCAGACTCTCCCCAAAAGCAAAATCCGCTCAAGGTTCTAGAGAACTTTGCGGTCGGCAAAGTCCAGAGTGGTGATTTTTTAATTTTCAGCACCCCTCAGCTCTTCAACTACGTTTCAGCAGAGCGCGTGCAGTCGCTCCTCAGCAGCCTGCCGCTCTCAGCTGCGTGTGACAGCATTGCCAGCCTCATCGAGGAAAACGCTGACGAGCAAACATCTTTCGGCACGCTCATCCTAGAGCTTGGAAACAGAGGTGAGTTTGAGCAGCAGGACAGCAGCAAAATGGCTGCTGTGCTAGCTGGAAGTGCCACGCTCGCAGCCCGTGCAAACGCCGCGTGGTCAAAGGTTAAATCGGGCTTCAACCACACCGTGCTCATAGCCCGGACTGTCAGGGTTCCCAGCACGACTGCTGTGGCAGAGCGTGCAAAAAAGTACACTGACCTAGAGGCGCTCCGCAGCCTGCCGCGCGCCAAGAAATTTTTCCTCGCAGCAGCTCTCGTGTGCGTTCTCCTGCTCGTCGCAAATATCACCTTGGCAATCCACTCTGGAAACGTCAAGAGAGCCAGGCTAAAGTTACCCAGCAGCTCTCAACCATCAGCGACGAGATCAACAACGCAAACAGCGCGTTCATGTACGGTGACAGCGCGACAGCTACGCAGGTGCTGAGCCAGGCGCAGGCAAACCTCTCAAAGGTTCCTGCTGGTGCAGCCACAGGTGCTACCGGCAACCAGCTCGCCGTGCTCACCAAGGAAGCCGGCGACATGGCAAACGCCATCAACCACATCAACACTGCTGACGCCGCAAAGCTGGCCACGTACAGCGGCGGCTCAGTAGACACGCTCGTGCTCAGCGGCAGCACAGCGTACATGGTCAACATGCCTGGCGACCTGTTTGTGCCGTACAGCCTCACAGCGGGAAATGGCACAATGGGAAACAGCTTCACGGTTGCAGCACCGCCCATTACGAACGTTGCATCAATCAACGGGGCAATTATCTTCACCGACGGCACGGGTGCACTGTACCAAATTGGCTCTGGCTCAACTGTTGCCGTAAAGCAGGCTGGCCAGCTGGCAGCTGGCACAAGAGGCTTGGCGTTCTACGGTGCACCAACGCGCGTCTACACTGTAGACGCAGGCTCAAGCTCCATTGCGTCCACCACGCTCACGAGCACAAAGGCACCAGCCCAGTACCTCAAGCAGAGCGCGAACCTTTCGGGCTCGCTCGACCTTGCCATTGATGGCTCTGTGTACGTCTTGGAATCGAGCAGTATACAAAAGTTCACGTCTGGCACGCTCCGCGCATTCAGCTCGCCGAGCTTCAGCCTCAACAGCAACGCGACAATCTTCACGAGCACAGCCGTTAGTTCACTGTACGTTCTCGACACGCAAAACAACGGAATTGTTGAGGTAGACAAATCCACGGGCAAAATTCTAGAGCAGTACAGGCCTGGCAACGTAAAGGGAATCCAGGCTTTTGCCGTTGACGCATCCAGCCCATCAAACCCAACTATCTACGTTCTGACAAACCAAACCCTCTACAGGCTCGCGCCGTAGTAGCCGTACGCTTTGAAGTGCACCCTCAACTGCTGCTTTGCGCGAAAAATTCTGGTCTTCACCGTTGAGAGCCTCAGGCCAAGGGCACTGCCAATCTCAACGTACGTGAGCTCTTGCCTGTAGTGCATGTCGAGCACAACCCTGTAGTGTCGCTCGAGGCACGAGAGCGCCGTGGAGAGCTGCGTGCACTCAAATGAAGCCTGGAGGTGGCTCTCTGGAGAAATGCCGGTAGAGCAGAGCACGTTTGAGTACGCCTCAATGTCTTCTGGCATGCCCGGCCGCGTGGCGCTCCGCGCAGCGTTGACTGCAATTGCGTAGAGCCAGGTCTTAAACTTTTTTGACGGGTCAAACGTGCGCAGGCTCACGTACGCCCTCATGAACGCTTCCTGCGCCACGTCCTCTGCTGCAAACCTCTCTTGGGTGAACCTCTTGAACACGAACCGCACGAGCGCCTCTCTGTGGCGCTCAACCAGCACGTTGTACGCTGCTGCGTACTCCAACGATAGCGCAGCGAGCGCCTCGTCTGTTTCCTGGATGTACGTTCTTTGCTCCATGCAGGAACTGTACACCGTGCACATGAAATCTAAATTAAAACAGGAAGCCAGTAGCGGCTTCCTGTTCAGTACACGCGAAGCTGGTGTTCCCTACTTGAGGGTAACCTTTGCGCCAGCTTCCTCGAGCTTCTTCTTCATGGCCTCAGCGTCTGCCTTGCCAACGTTCTCTTTCACAACTTTCGGCGCACCGTCAACCATGTCCTTTGCCTCTTTGAGGCCAAGGCCTGTCAGTTCACGGACAACCTTGATGACGGCGATCTTCGTTGCGCCACCATCGGTGATCTCAACTGCGAACTCTGACTTTTCCTCAGCTGCTGCACCGGCGCCTGCGCCTGCTGCTGGCATTGCGCCCATCATCATAGGTGCTGCTGCTGAAACGCCAAACTTGCCCTCGAGCACTTTGACGAGCTCTGAGAGTTCGAGCACTGAGAGCTGCTCAATCTTCTCGACGAGAGCCTTGAACTTCTCTGGTACTTCTACTGTTGCTTTCTCTTCATCTGCCATGTGTGTGATTCCTTGGTTCTTAATAAATAGCTACTGCTTTGACTCTGCAACTGCGCTCAGGACGTAGACGAGGCTGCGCAGATTGCCTGCGAGCACGTTCACGAAACCTGATACTGGAGCTGCCATTGTGCCCACCAGCTTTGCGCGGAGCTCCAGCTTGCTCGGCATTGTGGCGAGGCTTGCGACCTCAGCTGCCGTGACAAACCTGTTCTCCATGATGCCCATGAGCAGGCGGACGTTCTTGTTGACCTTTGCGAACTCTGAGAGAATTCTGGCTGGTGCAACTTCGTCATCTTTCGAGACGACCATTGCAATTGGAGCCTTTGGGTCGAGCATGGTGGCGTCAATGCCAAGCTTTTTCAGGGCAAGCCTGATGAGCGTGATCTTGGCAACCTTTGTGCTGACGTTCTCGCGGCTTAAGCTGCGGCGGAGCTCGTCAATTTTCTTGACTGTCGTGCCGCGGTAGTCTGCGAAGACAACTGCTTTTGCGCCATCGAGCTGAGCTTCGACTTCTGCGAGTTCTGACTCTTTCTTTTTTCTGGTAACTGCCATAGTGTGCGTTTTCTTACTTTAGTTTGAGCCAAAAGGCTCGGACAATAGAATCGACCGTATCCCAAAAAGCACAAGAACTCGGTTTTACCCGAGTTCAGAACAGCGCTGTGGCTGCTTGGCTTACACCACCTGCCCACGAACGCTCTCTTCCTCGGTAGGCTTGCCGCTTGCACGGATTATACGCTTTCGCGCGCCGACTTTCTTAGGAGTATTCTATTTGAATAGATTGTAGCACGACTTGCCTAAGAAGGCAAATCTGACTTTTGTGCTAAATAATCGCGCGAATTGTCTTCTCGTACGTACTTCACACCCACAATTGGAGCTGCTTCTGTCACCCACCTATCAATTCTCAAGACATTGTGGCTCATGATTGGAAATTCTTTGTCCCACTTATCCATTCTGTGCGAGATTGCATCGAGCGTTGTGGTGTGGTGGCCGAGCGTTTCTTTAACATTGGCCATGTCTCCTGTGAGCACAGTTACCTTTTCCTGCACGTCAATCATTGAGAGCTGTAGAGCGCTAATTTTTTCATCCATTTCAGTAAACTTGCGGGTGAATTTTTCATCCATTGCCCTGAACCTTTCATCCATTGCCCTGAACCTTTCATCCATTGCCCTGAACCTTTCATCGACTACCTTGAACCTTTCATCGATTGCAAGAAAGCTGTCATGGATAGACCCAAACAGAGGATCAAGAGTTGAAAACTTCGCATCTAGCTTCCTATCTAACATTGACTCTATTTTTTCTAACATTGACTCTATTTTTTCGAGCAAGCGCTGGTCTCGTAGATCTTCGGATGTTTGTGGTGGGGTGTTCTCCATAAAGTTTGTGGGTAATTTTTGTAGCTCAACCACAGTAGCACAGCTGGAAAATTTTACGCAAGTTATTTAATCTGGATTTAATCTCATTTACCAGAAGGCTCGCCAGTGGCTACTCCAGGTACTTCTGAATGTTCGCATCTTGCTGCTCAAGCGTCGAAGCGTAGTACACCGTGCCATCTGGAGCTGCAATGAAGTACAGGTAGCCTGTCTTGGTTGGGTTGAGCACCGCATCTATAGAAGAGAGCGACGGGCTGCCGATTGGCGTTGGCGGCAAACCTTTGTGCGTGTAGTCGTTGTACGGCGAGTCTGTCTGCTCTTCGCTCGTGCTCAGCATGCTCGTGTTGCCGCCGAGCACGTAGCCGAGCGTTGCGTTGCTCTCGAGCGGCATGCCGATGCTCAGGCGCTTCAAGAAAATTCCTGCAACTATTTTTCTGTCAGAATCTGTGCTGACCTCTTTTTCAACAATCGATGCGAGCGTGATGACGTCGTGCAGGCTCATGCCGCTGGCTTTAACCTCTGGCATGAGCGGCGTGACCTTTGCAGAAAAATTATTGAGCGCCTCTGAGATGAGGTCTGGGTCAGGGTTCTTCTGCGAGATAAAGTACGTATCTGGAAACAGGTAGCCTTCCAAAGATTTTGTCGACGGATCTTCACCGAGGTACGTGTAGGTCTGAGCTGCTGCGTCAGCCTGAGCTTGAAAATCTGCAGCAGTGCCGAGACCTTGCGACTGGAGCTGGTCGGCGAGCTGGGTCACTGTGCCACCTTCACGAATTCGCACCACCTCAAACTGGTCGATAATTTTTCCACCGCTGATCTCTGACGTAATTTGCGCGAGGGTCATGCTCGGTGACACGACGTACTCGCCAGATTCTAGCGCGTGGATTTTTCCCGTAAAAAAACCGTACGTATCGAACGACAGCGCACTTGAAATTAATTTTTTTGATGCAAGAGCCTGTCCGACAGAAATAAAGTTTTCACCTTTTGTGATGGTGAACGCAGACATTGAGGTTGAAGACTTGTCCGCAATGCTGCCAGCAGCCTTGTGCACGTACCATGCACCAATGCCGTAAACAACCAGGACAAAAATTACCAACGTTAGGAAAATCCTCACCAGACGTCGGAGCACCCCTGGCCTAGTCGGAGGGCTTACAGGTGTTCTCTGTTTGATTTGAAATTGGTCTTCAGGAAAAATTTCATCCATGTCTTTACAGGTTAGCTCGTTTCTGCTATAATAGATTGGTAAGAGTTCTGCGTTCGAAACAAAAATAAAAATGAAACCTAAATACTTAGCAATTGTGACGGCGGTTTTTTGTTTGTCCCTGTTGGGCTACGGCGTTACAGCTGCAAACACACAGGCTGCTGCCGATGGACAGGACATTGTGGCCTTGGCGAACGCTGACCGTGCCAGCCAGGGCATTCCCCCACTCGTGGTGAGCGCAGACTTAACGTTAGCTGCAAACCTCAAGCTGGATGACATGGTACAGAACGACTACTTTGCCCACGTGTCGCCGCAGGGCGTGAACCCGTGGTACTTCATACGACGATCAGGCTACGTGTACCAGAGCGCTGGCGAAAACCTTGCCATGAACTTTGGAACGTCTACACAGATCGAGACAGCCTGGATGGCGAGCCCTGAACACCGCGCGAATATTTTGGATCCATCGTTCACACAGGTTGGCATTGCAGAGCGGTCTGTTGTCTACAATGGGCAGCGTACAAACTTTGTGGTTGAAGAGTTCGGCCAGCCAGCGCAGTGACCTGACGCAATTATACCACGCCACGCGTTTGCTACATGTTGAGCGGCGTGTGGTCGAGCAGGATGAACTCCTGCTCTTTTATTTTGTCTCGTGACAGTAGCGCAATGAACTTTCCAGAAAATAGTCCCGGCCACTGTGACACGAGCCAGCGGCGAACGAACGGTGGCAGCGCACGGCGGGGCAGCACGCCACCTGCCATGAAGTTGAGCTGCATTTTTTGTACGTGCCAACCTGTTGCTGCGCACACGTCAAGTACATCACCGTACGAAAAAAATCTCACGTGCGCGTAGCGCCAGCCAGGTTCTCCGTAGCGCACGTTGTCCCAGTGCACTATCCCCTTTCCACGCAGCATGTGCACACGCTGGCGCAGGTCAAACGCATTTGGCACACCGAAAATTATTTTTCCGTTTGGCGCGAGGCTAAGCTTTGCCTCCTCGAGCAAGAACGCTGGATCGTACACGTGCTCAGGCACGTCTGTCATGATAGCAAGGTCAAAGTTTTGGCCGCGCAAATTTTCTGGCCATGGCTGCGTGATGTCGCACTCAATGAAGTCGCCATGCGATTGCGCAATCTTGTTTAACTCTGAAATATTTATATCTGTGCCAATGGCCTCGTTGCCAAATTTCCGTAGGCGTTCGTCCAGCGCACCGTACCCTGACCCAATAATTAAAATTTTCAAACCACCTTTTTCAAAATCAACCAGCCTTCGAACCTTTTCGTAGTTGTCCGTTGGCGTGTACGTATCTATCTGCTTGTGGAGCTCTTGCTGGCTGACGTAGTCTGGCATGGGGACAGCATAGCAAACATGCGGGCGATTTTAAACCCACCTTTCGGTGGGTCTAAGGTTCCAAACTTTGGTTTCTAGCCTAGCTAGCCTTTTACAGAATTGCGTCCTTAGCAGCCTTTGACATGCGGAACTTCACGACAGTCTTTGCTGGGATGCTGATTGACTCGCCTGTTGCTGGGTTGCGACCCATGCGTGCTGCGCGATCCTTCTTCTGCAGCTTGCCGAGACCTGGGAATGCAAACTCACCGTTCTTCTTAGCTTCTGAGTACGCTGTCTCAACGATCAGGTCGAGGAACTCAGAAACTTCCTTGCGGGTTTTTCCAGACTTTTCAGCGAGGTGCTGCAGCAGCTGGGACTTATTCAGTGGCTTTGCCATGTGTGTGTCTTAATTATTTATTGGCTTTTCTGTAGGTAGTGTAGCACAGGTACGCAGAAATGCTAGTGTTTCTGTGGATAGTGTCAAGAGGCTAGAATTCCTGTGGTTTTCCGTGTTCAAGCTTGCTGTAGTTAATGCCGTACTTCGTGAGGATCGTTGGCAGCATTGTGTCTACAAAGCTCGGCTGCACCATCATGGCATCGTGCACGCCGAACGCGTGGGATGGCTTCACAGCGCGCGCAAAATCAATGCACTCTGCGATCTTCATCCAAGGGCCAGCAATGGGCAGTGCCAAAATCTCAACAGGCTTGCCTGGTTCGTGGAACGCATCGCCTGGGTAGTACAGCTTGCCGCCAATTAAGTAGCTAGTGTTCTCAACGTCGCCGAGCTTGTCGTAAATTATGGCGTGCTTCGTGCCAAAGCCCTCAATGGCTACGTCGCGCACACTGGCAGACTGGCCATCGCCAACGAGCGTAAACTTGATGTCCTCAGCTTTCAGAATGTTGCCAACAGCAGTGTTCGTGATGACAGCTGCGCTTGGGTTTTTCTGCAGAGCTCCTTGAGCGTGTCCACGTGGAAGTGGTCTTGGTGCTCGTGCGTGATGACAAACGCATCAATGCCGGTGAGCGCCTTTATTGCGTCCATGTCGCTGTAGCTACCTGGATCTGTCAGAATGGTAACCCCCGCGTGCTCTACGAAGAGGCAGCAGTGGCCAAACTTTGTAATTTTCATAAAACTAGTAGTTAGTATAAATAGTTAGTAGGGCGGATCCGTAAATCTTTTTTTCTATTGGTAGGCACGCGTAGTTTAGCTACTGTTGTACTCATACTAACTACTTGCCCTGTTCCCTATGCCTCGGTGTGCGAGAACGCGTAGCTGCCACCTGCGAGCAGAATCACCGAGATCACAATGAGCACGGCAAAGTCTAAACCGTAACCGTAGTAGTGCACGCCAGAGAGTGCGCCTCGAACGCCGTCAACCCCGTACGAGAGTGGATCAATGGCAGAGACAACCTTGATGGCACCTGGAACCGTGGTGAGCGGAAACAGCGCGCCAGACAGGAAGAACATTGGCTGGATGAGGAAGTTCACGATGAGCTGGAAGCTCTGCATGTCGTCGAGCACAGAGCCAACTGCATTGCCGAGCGCCGTGAACAAAACTGCAATGAGCAGCATGAACACCAGCGAGAGGAACGCTCCGCCAACGCTCGAGAACCTGTAGCCAATGCACAGGGCAATGAGCACCACTATTACGCCCTGCACAGCTGCAATGGTTGCGCCGCCGAGTATGCGCCCCATGATGATGTACGTGCGCGCAACTGGGGCAACCATGGTTTCCTTCAGGAAGCCGAACTGGCGGTCAAAAATCAATTCAATGCCAGAGAACATTGCGGTGAACATGATGCTCATAGCCACAACACCTGGCGTCAAGAACTCTATGTAGTTGCCCTCGCCTGCCTTGGAAAAAATTGCGCCGAGGCCAAAGCCGAGCGCCACGAGCAACAGAATGGGCTGGCCGAGTGACCCAAAGATTCTCGCCTTGTTGCGGTACTGGCGCTTGATCTGGCGGAGCCAGAGAATGTACATTGCCTGCATAAAGTTACCTTCTCCTCATCTGGGCCATGCGGCGCATGGCGTCTTGGCCGCTGCCCTCTTCTTCGCGGATTGCGCTGCCCGTTAATTTTAAGAAAGCGTCTTCAAGGTTCTCAGTTTGGGTTTGTGCCAGCAGCTCAGCTGGCGTGCCAGTAGCCACAATCGTTCCATGGTCAATGACAGCTATGCGCTGGGCGATGCGCTCTGCCTCTTCCATGTAGTGCGTGGTGAAGAAGACCGTGATCCCTTCTTTTTCATTGAGGTTCTGGATGTACGACCACATGTGGTTGCGCGTCTGGGGGTCAAGGCCAATGGTTGGCTCATCTAAGAACAGCACGTGCGGGTGGTGGAGCAAGCCGCGGGCAATTTCAAGCCGGCGCTTCATGCCACCAGAGAACGTGCGGACAAAGCTATCCTTGCGATCCCACAGGCTCACAAACTGCATGAGCTCTGGAATGCGCTGCAGCCATGGTGTCGTGCGGCACGCTGTACATTCTGGCGTGCAGCTCCATGTTCTCGTACGCGGTCAGCTCGTCGTCGAGGCTGGGATCTTGGAACACAATGCCGAACGAACGCCGCACGGATGTCTGGTCGTGCTGCACATCGTGGCCGTTGAGCATGATGCTGCCAGACGTCGGGTGCAGCACGGTGGTCAAAATTTTGATGGTCGTGCTCTTGCCAGCGCCGTTCGGCCCGAGGAACGCAAATATCTCACCTTTCTTCACGTTGAAGCTGATGTCCTTCACGGCTGTGAAATCATCGAACTTCTTCACGAGGTTCTTCACCTCTATGATGTTTTCGTTCTTAGTTTCTTGCATAGGTTTGCCTCTCTAGTTACTTGCGACTTACTTGCACTAATTAATATAGCACAGCTGCCCTGGAATGTTTACGAGCTTTGCCCTGCTGGACGCTCAACCACGTTCGCCTTCTTGAAGCTGACGGTGAAGCGCGGTTCATACGCGCGGTTGTCCTCGTCCACAACTGTTACTGTCTCACCGCTCATGAGCTGCGAGAGCGCCAGGTCATTGAGCATTTCCCTGTCAGACTGTATGTCGAGCTTTGTGGTCTCGTACGTATCCTTTGTGCCTACGTCAATCCAAGCCTGGGCTTCGAGCTGCTTTTTGCGCTCACGGAGCTTCTCGATTTTTTCCATGAGCCGCGGTACTCGCCAGATGCCTCTATGGCATCCTTGTACATTTCTTTTACCTGGCGCTGGCTCTTCTTCTTTTCCTGAATTGCATTGAAAACCTCCTGGACTGTCTTGCGCATAGGGTCTCCTTGGTTAGTGTACTGGGTAGTATACCATGCTGTACGTCGGCGGATGGTGAGCACGGTAAATTCCGACTACTAAAATAGTGAGCCACAGGGCAATGAAGAAGAGTACGAGGAACCATTTGAAAAATTTAGCCATGGATGGAATAGTTACTAGTTGGTAGTTAATAGAAGGATCAGGGAAACTTTTCTTTTGATTGGTAAGCTTTACGGTTCTAGCTACTGCACACTAACTATCGACTACTGTTCCTAGCCGTACTTCTCGGCAAAAATTTGGGACGCAGGTGTGCCAAGGCTCTGAACTTCGCTCACAGTGCCTGAGACCATTTCTGGAATGCCGCACACGTACACGTCGCTCGCAGACAGCAGTGGAACAGTGTCGCTGTTCAAATGGGATGTGACGTAGCCGCGCGCGCCGTGCCACGACGGCGCAGGCTGCGATAGCGTGAACACGTGCTTAAAATTCTTCGACGTGGCCGCAATTTTTTCAAAGTACTGCCTGTAGAGTACGTCCGGCTCAGTCCTCACGCCAAGAACCAGGAGCACTGGCACACCCTCTGCGGCAGCTGCTGGAACCATGCTCACAAAAGGCGCAACGCCCGTGCCTGCTGCAATGAAGACCTTTGAGCGTCCAGTGCCAGGATGGTACTGGTAGTCGTCGAAGTGACCAAAGACCTCAACCTTTGTCCCAACTGGCGAGGTTGCAAAGAAGCGCGCACCAGCCCCCATGCCGCTGAAGCTGACCGTGATCGCAATGGATGATTCTGATGCTTCTGCAACAGAGTAGCAGCGTGGAATGCACCCCCACGTCATTGCCTGGATGTGGGAGCCCAATTGGAAACTGTAAGCCTGATGCTGGCTCAAACGAAAGCACCACGCGCTGGACGTGAGTGCCGATTTGCTCTGACTGCGCAATGCGCATCCACGTTGATGGTTGGCGTAGGCTAAAAATGGACGTTGAAGTTAAAGGCGAGAATGGCGAGCAGGACGTGAATCGACAGCATGCCCATGAGAATCCAGCCGAGCCAGTGGTGCAGGGGCGTCACCTTCACCTGCCATCGCATGAAAATTTTCCAGTTGTACTGCTTGATGGCTGCCGTGGTGAGCAGAGATAGGAACACAACGCCAGCCAGAATGCCGGTCCACCACACGAGGTCATTGCCGAGAATGAAAGTCATTGGTATTTTTTCCTAGCGCAGGCTGGCAGCTTCAGCATTAATTTCGCTGAGCTCGTACTGGCAAAACTTTGCTGGGATAGCGCCCACATCAACGTACGGGGCATAGGCAGTGTACGCTGCCCTGTTCATCACGCAGCCTTGCTGTGTGTTTGGCTTCAAGCCAATCTGCTCACCAAATTCGTACAGGAGCGTTGAGAGCTGGTAAGATTCGAGCGTCTGTGGGTTTGGCGATGTGAGGGCAAGTGCTGCCCCATCGTACAAAACAATGCCATCTTCGCGAAACGTTACGCCCAGCAGGCCAGGATTTTCTGTGGACGAGCTCAGGATGAATACGTTTACCTGGTCTTGGGTTGAAACTGTAGACTCAGCTGTGCTGTAAGCTGGCCGAGCACGGTACTGAGCAGTGTGTCTGAAATTGGGTTATCATCAGGCAGAACGCCCTCGCCTGTTATGCTCGTTGAAACCTGCTTGCCCGTTGCAGACTGAATGGCACTCGCAAGCTCGCCGATGACACTCGTCATCTATGCCCTGGCTCGGCATTGTGTAGATGTTGAGAGCAATGCTCGTGGTTTTTGGGCTGAGGTAGTCAGTTGCTGCGTCGCCAACGTCATGGAGGCCAAACAAGGTGCGCAGGAGCGGGTGGCGAACCATGCTGCTGCGAATGCTGAGCGTCACGTTGTTCTGCGGCTCGTACCGGAGCAGCGCGACAGTGGCAACGAGAAAAATGGCCACGGCAATGAGAGCTGTCAGGAAGATTGCTTTAATGGCTTTTGCCATGCTACTGGTTCTCCTGTTTCATTGGTGGGAACACGACTGTTTCGCGCAGCGGCCTGTCGCAAAAAATCGAAAAGTTGCGCTCGCTCATCCCAAAGCCTGCTGCTGGTGGCATGCCGTACTCCATTGCCTCTAAGAAATCTGTGTCCATCATTTGCGCTTCTTTGTCGCCGTTCTCGCGCAGGAGTGCCTGTACCTCAAAGCGGGCGAGCTGGTCTACAGGGTCATTGAGCTCGCCAAAGCCCTTGCCCATTTCAGAGCCGCAGGCGAGGATTTGCATGCGCTGCACTGTGCGCGGGTTTGATGGGTTCTTCTTTGCCAGAGGTTCAAGCTCAATGGGCTGGTTCACCAAGAAGTGGGGCTGCATAGAAATTTCTGGCAGCGCGCGAATCTTCTTCTTGAAGATGAGGTCAATGAGGCGACCTTTGCCAGCAGAATCTTCATGCGAAATTCTATGCGCTGCGGCGTAGGTTCGCAGGTCGTCCTCACTGGCAGTATTCAGGTCAATGCCTGTGTGTTCTTGGAACAAGGTGAAGTAGTCCAGCGTAGGCCACTCCCCGCTCCAGTCTACAGTGTTGCCGCGGAATGGTAGCTGGAGGGTTCCGAACGTTTCCTGGATCACGTACTGGTACATCTCGCGGACAAACACCATGAGCTGGTCCAGGTCTGCGTACGCCCAGTAGAACTCGAGCTGCGTGTAGTCTTGGAGGTGCTCGCGGTCAATACCCTCATTGCGGAATATGCGACCAATCTCAAACACTTTTGGGTAGCCTGCAACGAGCATTTTCTTGAGCGGGAGCTCGAGTGAAATTCTTAAGTAGAAGTCACGGTCGAGCGCATTGTGGTGCGTGACAAATGGCTCTGCCTCTGCCCCACCAGGAATTGGCTCGAGCACTGGCATGTGCATCTCTAAGAAGCCATGATCCTTTAGAAACTTGGCGTTAGCATCCCAGAACTTTGCCTTTTTCACGAACAGGTCTCTGGTATCTTGCTCTGTGAGAATTTCAAGGTAGCGCTTGCGCAGGCGAATCTCCTCATCGGCAAGGCTGTAGTACTCACCTGGCAGTGGCCTCAGAGACTTTGCCAGCATCGTGACTGTGGATGCCTTGAGGGTCTTCTCCTGGGTTTTGGTCAAGAAAAGGTTGCCGCCAACTTCAGCGAAGTCGCCAATGTCAAAATTATCCTCAAACTGCTTGAATTTTTCTTCGCCAATGTCGTTGCTGGTGAGCAGCACCTGGATGCGGGCTGTGCCATCGTCAATGTGCGCAAAGGCAAGCTTGCCCATTGTGCGCAGTGACTTTATACGGCCAACGAGCACAACGTGGGTTGGGTGCTCTGGATTTGCCAGCTCGTCAAAATTTTCGAGTGCTGCGGCATTCTCAAGTGTCCGACCAGTACTGCTCGGGTACGGGTCAATGCCTGCCTGCTGCAAATTCTCGAGCTTCTTCCTTCTGAAGGCGATAATGTCGTCAAGTCTACTGTTTGCCATATGCAGACATTATACACGAAACACGCGAGGTGTTACATTCCCTCGAGGTCTTTGCCAGACTCTATTTGGTCTGCTATTTTCTCTGCAACTTGCTCTGCACTGTCAACGGGCATTGGAGCGCCGTTTGCGCCTGGGCGCGGCGTCCAATTTTCAGCACGTGCCACAGAGTTCTTGCCAAAGTTCGTAGCTGTCATGCGCGGCAAGAAAATGCTCACCGTGATGTTGTCTTTCTCAGCTCTGCTCGGGCAGTCATCGACAGCGCATTGAGCGCGTACTTTGTAGAAGCGTACGCAGCTAAGCCTGGGTAGTAGTTTTGCGAAACACGCGAACTCACGTTCAGAATGCTGCCGCCGCCCTGCTTGCGCATCATAGGGATCACTGCCTGCATTGCACGCAGCACGGCAAATACGTTCAGCTCCATGATCTGCCTGTACTGGTCAATGTCAACTTCTTCAACAGGTTTATACATCCCTTGGCCTGCGTTGTTCACGAGCACGTCTATGCGGCCATACTTTGCAACTGTCTGGCCAATGAGGTTCTTGATGTCCCCAGGCTTGACCATGTCAGTCTCAATAGCCACTGCATCTGGAAGCTCGCCTGCAAGCTCTTTTATCTTATCACCAGAGCGCGCTGCGAGTACGAGCTTTGCGCCACGCTTGCCAAGCTCCTTTGCCAGCGCGTAGCCAATACCCTCTGATGCGCCTGTAACGATAATAACTTTTCCTTTGATGTCCATACTTTCTCCTTGAATTTAATTACCTCATTGCCAGAACACCCACGGCAACGCCAGCGTTGGCAATGAACCAAAGCACGTAGGCAAATACAATTGGTTTTTCCTTGTGCACAATCCCGTACACGATCCACGGAATATCCAAGACAGCGTACGCTCCCCACGAAATTACAGATACACCTGAGGTCATGTGGTAGTACCACACGTTTAATAGCTGCGGGATTGTCATGATTGGCGCAACAAAGCCAACCACAAAAATGAATACATCGAGAAACCTTTTGAATGGATCATTGCTCGGAAACTCTTCGAGGTTCTCGTAGATCCGCTTGCGTACGCTCTTGTGGTGCATTGGTGTTGCCATGCACCAATAGTAGCAAGAATTAGCGAGAGCCGCGAGCTCCGACTTCGCCCCGCTTTCGCTAAAGCTACAGCGGGCTACGTCGGACAAGTTCGCGACTCTCAAAATGCTAGATGACCTCCTTGCGCTACGTGAGAGAGCTTAAGCCTTTTTTGGCTGAACCATTCTCACCGATGATGCAACAATGTTCGCGGAACCACTGACGTGGCTACCTACGACCATCACGTGCTGTCCGACTGCAATGCTTGCCAGTGGCACTGTTGCTGCGTTCTTGCCAAAACCTGTTGTTACGCTCGCGCTCGATGCGTCAACTGTGTACGCAGTGCCCTTCTTAGACTGCACTGTGAGGGTTGTGCCGGTTATACCGGTCACGGCTCCCGTGACGTGTGCCTGTGGGACTCTGGTAACAATGTTGACCTTGGTTGCTGTGACAGTACTGGTGGCTGTGTCAATTGTTCCAACAGCCATGACCGTCTGTCCAACTGCAATGTCGCTGAACGTATCAGCCTTGCCATCTTTTGTGATTGTTGTCGAGCTCGTGGTGTTCACCGTGTACGTGCCACGCGCTTGGACAGAGACAGAGAGGCTCGAACCGCTAATCCCTGAAACTGTTCCAATGACGTGTGGCGCTGCTGCGTGAGCGTGTGACTCAACGCCGTCGAACACTGATGTTGCTGTCACAGAGCTGCCTGAAATGGTGCCCATGATGACAACTTCATCCCCAACCTTTATAGACGTGTAGCCGAGTGACTGTGCCCCCGTGCCAAAACCTTCTGTGATTTTAGCGTTGGAGACATCAACTGTGTACACAATGCTGGTCTTTGCGTCTGACACTGTGATGGTGCTGCCATTCACAGATGTAACCTTGCCAAATGCTACAGGTTTTTGACCTGTGAACTTAGCGCTGCCTGCCATGTGCATTTTTGTGCCAGCATATGACGAACTTGGCACAGTTGCCGCAAGGGCAACGCTCGCCATTACGAATGGCACTACTGCTCCGGCGAGAATGAGAGAAATGTATATTCTCCTGCTAGATTTCATGTTGTTGCGGTGGTAACGTTAATCGTTAATATATCGTGCTGATCCTTTACGTCAGCACAGTATTAATGATTTCTGTGGGGCTTCTGTAACCCACACTAGTTATACGCAGCAGGAGGGAAAAAGTTTCGCAGGTTTTGTTGGCTAAAATGAAAATTCTAAACGCTTATCTCGTTAATCAGCTCCCCCACCCCGATTTTATCAGTTGCAGAGTACGGGATTACCTTGTGGGTGCCAACAGCTTTCTGAATTTCAGCCATTTGGGCAACGTAGCTGGACTTTCGAATTTTATCTACTTTGTTTGCGACAACAACAACGTTCTTGCCGTCTTCATCTAAGCGGCGCAAGACTTCGAGGTCGTAGTCTGTTACGCCAACCTTGGCATCTATGATGATGACCACTTTGCGGTGCTCAACGTGCGCGTACAGCAAGTACCAGTAGATGAGCTTGCGGAGCGTGTCGCGGTTCTCTAAAGACATTTTTGCGTAGCCGTAGCCAGGCAGGTCAACCAAGTAGAACGCTTTGTTCACCAGGAAAAAGTTCACCTCGCGCGTACGGCCAGCAGTTGAGCTGGAGTGTGCCAGGTCGCGGCGGTTCACGATAGAGTTGATGACGCTGGACTTGCCAACGTTCGAGCGGCCAATGAAGGCCACCTGTGGAATGCCGTCTTCGAGAATTTCATCCTCGCCCATGATCCCCTTCACGAAATCTGCTGACTTTATTTTCATAGGGTCATCATAGCACGGAAGCAGCTACTGGCTGCAGAGAGCTTCGAGGTGCGACCCAATAGATGCCACTGTGACTGGAAACTGGTAAGGGGGCTGAGACACAATAACGTACGCCAGTTCTTGCGCTGTGGTCACAAAAATACCCAGGGCAGAGCCGCCGTTTACGCGAAGACGGGCGTGTGGTGATGAAAAAACTAGCACAGGCTTTACGTAAATATCCTGGTGCAGGTTCTTAGCCAGGTAGTCTTGCAAGCCGAGAGCTTCAGACTTTGCCTGCTTCAAAAAATTCTTGTTGAAGAGCTGGCCATTGCGGGTGAGCTCAACTCCGTTGAACGACACGTTGCCACCGTGGCTCTTCACCTCTACGGCGAACAGCCCTGTCGGGCCAGCACGGTGAGGTCAATGTCTCCGTGCAGAGGGTTCACGATTGCCCCTCTGTAAATGCTGAACGTGTCTGGTAGTTCGTGCGCCAAAATTTGGGCGACAATGCGCTCACCCTTCATGCCCTGGAGGTAGTTGCTGAAGCGGTGCCCAGCTTTTCTGTAGACCAGGTACAAAATGAACAGCAGCGGGATGAGCGCAAGCAGCACGTGCCACGAGCCGCTGGCTACGTAGCCCATGATCGCAAGGGCGGAGAATACAATGCACGCCAACACTATTGCTGCGTACGTTGCAGCGAACGATTGCGACAGCCTGTTTGTGTGGCCGTAGAGCTTTGCCATGGTGGTTAGGTGTGGGTGCTAATGAGAGCTTGCTTCTGTGTGCGCGTCAGCTTTTTTACTGCAGCTTCTCTCGTTAATGCTGCGCTGCGGCTTGCGTGGGCTTCTGAGTAGACAAGCTGGCGCGCGCCGTGAGAACGCGTGTACTTTGCGCCTTTGCCTGTGGAATGCTGGGTGAGCCTGCGCTGGAGGTCATTGGTAATGCCAGTGTAGAGCGTGCCGTCAGCACAGAGCAAGATGTAGGTGTGCCAATGTTTTTTCAACATACGTACTTCAACTACAGCATTGGCTCTTCAGCCACGTACATGTACAAACTCCAACAGAAAGCAGTGGCAATGGAAATCAAACCAAACGAGAGAATAACGTGGCTGACCAGATCAGTGTGGGGCAGCCAACCCAGGATCGACAAGAGCTGGTGCCAGTCATGGTCAGCTGGATCACCGGTAATGAGGGGCAGTTGCCGTGCAATGGCATCGCCAGCGTACACAGAGACATTAATGAAGTTAATGCCAACCCAGTACATTACCAAGCTCGCTGAGTAAAACTGTTGCCTGGTGATGAAGTACCCAACAAAAATTGCTGGGAGCAAAACCTGCATCAGCGATCCTCCTAGAATGTAGATGAAGTACCCAAATGGAGAGAAGACAACGTGCCCTGCCTCGTGTATGAGCAGGTCTACGCCGTCAATGAAGTGCCAGCTCGTGTCAGGGGCAACCAGGCTGCCGTGGAGGTAGTAGAGGCAGTAGAATAACAGTAGCGCTGAGATGGCGAGTTTCCAGTGCCTCATGGTTCTGTGAATTTTAATGCGAAGCTGGAAACATCACGACAACTGCTGCACCAGGGTACTTCTGCGATGGAAATGACGACTCGATTACCCCACCTCCTGTGAGCTGCGCAACCTCTCTCGCAACAACCTGCTGGAGCGCGCCTGTTCCCTTGCCGTAGGTGATGCGACAGAACTCTTCGCCAGCACTTGCCATGCTGGTGATGTAGCTGTGCACAGCAGTGGCTGCTTCTTGGGCAAACTCGCCGTGCAGGTCAAGCTCTGGCATTGCGCCACTGAGGTCAACTATTTCTGCATGGGTGCGCCTTACCTGCTGTTCGCTCGGGTGCTCCGCTGGCTGCAAGCCTTTATCTGGCGAGCTGTCTCTGCGCATGGTGGGTAGTTTGCTTTCCTGTTGAATGTTCAAAGCATAGCAAAAAATAGGGTGCCGTGCTATTCTTGGAATGTAGCGTAGCTAGTTTTGAAGGAGGGATACACTTCAGAACATGCCGTAGCTCAGTCCACCGCCAGTTTCGGGGGAAGCCCTATGTTCAACCGGCGTTTCTCCAGCCGCAAGGACGCCAGTGGCTTCTTGTACACACCGCCCCGATGTTCCCAGGTTCCTCCTGACCTGGGGCAGCAGTAAAAGACTGCACTGGCGGTCTTTTTTTATGCTACAATTGAATCCATGAAGTTCCTCTTAACATCTAGTGGCATTACAAACAAATCAATAGCAGCTGCGCTCTTTGAGCTTGCGGGTAAGGCAGCAGGAGATACTTCGCTCGTGTTCATACCAACAGCGGCTAATGTAGAACCTGGGGATAAATCCTGGCTCATTGAAAACCTGTGGGAACTCAAGCAGCTCAATTTCAGATCAATAGACATTGCGGATATCTCAGCTGTTGGAAAAGAGGTCTGGCTGCCAAAAATCGAGCAGGCAGACGTAATTTTCTTTGGCGGAGGCAGCACGTACCACCTTATGGAGTGGATCAACAGGTCAGGACTAGCAGAGCTACTGCCAGAGCTGCTCAAGACAAGGGTGTACGTTGGGCTGAGCGCGGGCAGCATGGTTGCGTGCAATGCACTTGTCACTGAAAATTTCGCAGGAAGTGTACGACGAAGACATGGACAAGACAGACGACATGGCTGGCCTAAACTTTGTTGACTTCTGCTTCTTGCCGCACTTAAATTCTGGATACTTCGAGAAACTCAGGGAGCCGGGCATACGAGAGGCAGTGAAAGAAATGGGACAGAAAGTCTATGCGCTCGATGACGAGTCAGCGCTGAAAGTTGTCGATGGGAAGGTGGAGGTGGTTAGCGAGGGAAAGTGGTTTATGGTTGAGGGGTAGGGTTTATAAAAACTTACGGTCTTAAGCATGCAGAGTTAGTTAACAAAGTTCTTCGGCTCGTTTCGGACAAACGCTTCAATGGCAGACACCACCAGCTCTGGCAGGTTCACCCTGAAAGATTCATTGGTGGACGAGCCTGCGTGGGGCGTAAAGACCACGTTGTCGAGCTGGAGCATTGGGTGGTCTTTCGTCAGGCCAGCAACTTGGTCTAAGCCAGCCCCGCCAATCTTGTTGTCTCTTAGTGCGATGTACAGAGCCTCTGTATCTACCTGCTGACCTTGGTCAACGTTGACCAAGATTGAAGTTGGCCTCATCAGGACTAGCTCTTTTTGGGAGATAAAGTTTTTTGTCCCAGCTCCCGAGGTTACGTTAATCGAAACCACGTCAGACCTTTTAAGAAGCTCTTCTTTGCTTACCATCTCAACGCCTTCCATAACCTTTGTGCTCCTGTTGTTCGCAATCACCCTCATACCTAAACCCAGAGCGAGAGTTGCGACAGTAGAGCCAATTCTTCCCAACCCAATGATGCCCATTGTTCTTCCCTTTAAGTCAAAGCCCCAGTACGTTCGCTGCTGATCAGCATTGCCAGGATTAGACTCGAAGGGGTTTTCTCGCATGGCTCTGTCCATGAGAGGAATCTTTCTGTTCACGGCAAACATTAAGCCGATGACCATTTCAGCAACGGCCTCTTTTGAGAAACCTGGTGCGTTGGCAACCTTGATGCCCTTCTTGTTTGCAGACTCTAGGTCAACCATGAAGTAACCGCTGTGTGGGAGGACGATAAGCTTGAGGCTATCGGTGCTGTTCAAAACTTTCGCCGTTGGAGGACACAGAAAACCATCGATCACTGCAACGTCAACCCCCTTCAGTCGTTCTACAGCCTCGTCTTCTGAACTTGTATTTTTAAATACGGAAACCTCGCCTAAGGCTCTAAGCCTGTTCAGGTGACTTTCGTCTAGGAAACATTCGTTGAGGACTGCTATTTTCATGAGTAACTATTTAAGTTTGCGTTAAGTGCTCCCACGTGCACCGTTGTCCATAAATAAAGCATAACAAAAAACACTAGCGGGTGCTAATGTCCTTTGTGGCGGAGACTGTGGAACGAGGTGAGGACTGAAATATTTAAAACAAATCCAATATATCACGAAGTAAGGACGAGTATACCCATCTGACCAAAGTAAAAACGGGGCACCTTTCGATGTCCCGTCTAGTTGCACAGCTTTAGTTTACTGCATTGTTACTTCGTAGTCGCTGACCATCCAGCTTCGCACGAAGAACACCATCTGCCCCATCATGGCGCACAGGACGATGAGGAAGCAGCCCAGGATGCCGATGATGCAGACGAAGCCTCCCAGCATCTGGAAGAACAGCGGCAGGCTGTTCATGAAGTGGTCGACGCGGTTCCCGAGCAGGCTGTCGATTCTCATCATGAGGCCGACGAACGTACCGCCCGCGAGCATTGCGCCGACACCGCTGAGCCAGCTCAGGAAGCGGGCGAGCTTCTCCTTTGACGCGAGGTCGCGGAGGAGCATGAAGGCGAGGTGGAGCGATGCCCAGGCACCCATGAGAGCGAAGACGCTCGGGTCTGGGTGAATGAAGCGGTAGAGCCAGACGCAGAGGGCAATCGCGGCAATAATACCCATAATGATTTCCGCGGTTGCGAGAATGGTTTTGTTCCTGGCATTCCGCTGCTCATGAGCAATGGTTGGTTGCTGGGTCGAGAGCCAGACACCGATGCCGATGTCGGCTTTCACCTGCTCGATGGGGTCTTGCCCATCTTTGCGGGCAAAGCAGACGAAGCGTTCGTTCTGATTGCCGTCCAACATGACCTCTACCGTGTAGGGTATGCCGTGGCTCCTCAGAGACGAGAGCATCATGCTCTCGCGGTCGCGACAGCGGTTGCAGTCACAGATCAGGGTCATCTGTAGGTGGAGCTTGTCGGCTTCCACGAACAGTGTCCTGCTGCGCTCCATGCCGTCGAAGTAGACTTCGTAGCGAGCCGCACTGGTCGGCGTGGTAATCGTTTCGATAGTAGCTGTAGTCATAGAACCCTCCTTGTGGATTCGTGGAAAACCTCTGGTTCTCCGCCCCAACAAACCAAGAATTGATTTGCTCAGGTGGTGCCGCGAACGATTGCTCGCTCGCGGGCTACGTTATTGGATTGGCTGCTCACGCCGCAGCGGGTGCCGTAGCAGGAACAGCCTTGCTGCGCTCGTGCTCCTGCCCAGCGACGAAGGCTCGCTCGAACGCCTCTTCGAGTGCGTAGCAGAACGAGTCCGTGTCCGCGTTGAGGCCAGCGAGCAGACGAATGGCCTCGAAGGCGTCCTCGCACGTACCGCGGGGGCCTTCCTCGTCGAGCTTATCGAGGGAGATGAAGCCGACGACAGCTTCTTCGTCCCTCATCTCCTCAACGTACTCTTCGCGGGTTGCCGCTTGGGTCAGCATATTGCAGCAGATTGCTCCGCTGTTGCTGCAGGTAAATCCAAGGTTCATGTAACTTCCTCCATCTGACCCTGCCTGCACCTTCGGTGAGGACTTACGAGTGTTAACAGCATAGCACACTTCCTTGCTATTTGTCAATTTATATTACATAATGTAACAGATGGTTCTAACTCCCACATGCCCACAAGAAAAAACACCCATTTTCATTGGTGTTTTTCCCTGGCGGGGGGTGTAGGAATCGCACCTGCGCTAACGGTTTTGGAGACCGCTGTACTACCACTATACGAACCCCCCATGCAGGCTCGCATCGAGGAGCCAGCAGAGCTGCTACGCACGCCTAAAAGCCTACTTTGTCTCTTTGTGCAGGGTCTTTGCCTTGCAGTGCTTGCAGTACTTCTGGAGCTCGAGGCGCTTTGGCGTCATCTTTTTGTTCTTGTTGGAGTGGTAGTTGATGTTCTTGCACACAGTGCACTCCAACATGATTAGGTTATCTTGGGACATAATCGTTCCTTGTTTCTTCTTAATGTAAGTTTAATGCGAATGTACTCTTGCGAATGTGCTTTTCTGGAGCCGACTGTCGGATTCGAACCGACGACCTACTGTTTACAAAACAGTTGCTCTACCAGCTGAGCTAAGTCGGCACGTTCAACCGAGTGGAACTGTCTGGAGCCGTTGATCGGAATTGAACCGATGACCTACTCCTTACCATGGAGTTGCTCTACCAGCTGAGCTACAACGGCAAGTGTACTGGCCTTTTTCACGACCTGCCCGACGTAGCCTTGGCGAAGTCGGGAGGCTGGTGGGTGGTGTAGGATTTGCACCTACGAAGGCACAGGGCGGCTGATTTCACTGACTCCCCACGTTTCCGTAAGGCATGGACTATATCTTCACCGTAGCTTTCGCGTTAGGTGCCCCGGTATCTAGTCTCTACGGCGCTCCCCTGCAATTCAGGAGTTCCCACGGTATTGGCATGGCCTTGCGGCTTTAGCGTTCACCGTTATCCCGGAAAGTTCATCCTGTAGTTTCCCACAAGAGCTGCAATGCCTACAGTCAGCTGCGTTTGTCTACTTCGCTAACCACCCATAAATGCATATGGCCAAGCCATGTACAGGGCTTATCTTACCCTATTTTGGCGAGTTCCGCAAGTTTTTCTTTAGCTTCTTCGTTCTCAGGATCCATCTTCAGAAAGCCCTGCAGCTTTGCCGTTGCCTTTGCCTGCTCACCCTCGTGAACCCACAGGTCAACGAGCTTTGTGAGGTAGCGCACGTTCGTTGGATCCAAGTCCAGCGCGTGGGAAAAGTTTTTCTCGGCAAGGTCAAAGTCTCCCATTGCCTGGTACGCCTGGCCCATGTTCACAAAGCGCACAGCAACCAGAGGGTTGATGTCAATTGACCGCTGGTAGGCAGCAACTGCATCAGCGTAGCGCTTTGCCTTCAAGAGCTGCGCGCCGAGCTGCGCAAGGTAGCTGTCATTGTGGGGGTTATGCTTCACCAGGTAGCGCAAAATTTCTGTGATCTCATCGTACGCGTGCTGGTGCTGGTAAATCTTCACCAGGCCTTCATACGCTTCGTACGCGTGTGGGTGCTTCTTGATGACGCCCAGGTACGTTTCCTCTGCGCCACTGTAGTCTTCTTCGCGCAGCTGGCGGTCTGCCTTGCGCAGGCTGCTCATCTGCCCAATATTCAAAACCCGCTGCGCAGGTGGCCGCACCACGCTGGCAAACTTGGCTGCCATAATCTGCCCCTGCTTGAAATCTTTTGCATCGAGCATGAACTTCCAAACTGGCCGCGTTGCCCAAACCACGAATTTTTTAACAGATGCCCACGCACGAACGTACCACTCGTCAGTGCTCTGCTCAGCTGAAACATCTGGGATGCTTGTTGCAGAGCGGCCAGATACAACATCAGGAACGCGACGCAGGAACATCCACAGGATGCCCCCCGCGCTCGCAACCAGTATTAAATCTGGGATGAACTCGTACGCCATGCAACAATAGTTAATAGTTGATAGTTAGTAGACGGATCCGCACAGCTTTCCTCTCTATTGGTAAACGTTAGTAGTTTAGCTATTAACTACTAACTATTATTTACTAGTTCCCCAGCTGGTACCGTGCAAACCTACCCACCGCAACTTTCTCGCCCATCTTGGCAACAGAATCTGATACTACGATGCCAACCTTCTTCTCTGGTTCACGAAAGAACGGCTGCTCGAGCAGGCAAACCTCTTCAATGTACTTTGCCACCTTGCCTTCAATCATCTTCTCTATAATCTCCGCTGGTTTGCCCGACTCTTTTGCCTGCTCGCGGTAAATCTCGCGTTCTTTTGCTAAAACTTCTTCTGGGACATCTTCACGGCTCACGTACAGCGGGTTTGCAGCTGCAATGTGCATGGCAATTTCTTTTGCCAAAAGCTTGAACTCATCCGTGCGGGCAACAAAGTCTGTTTCGCTGTTCAGCTCTACGAGCACGCCGATGCGTCCGCCAGAGTGAATGTAGCTCTCAATGATTCCGTCCTTTGCAACACGGTCACCCTTCTTGGCCATTTTTGACTGGCCTTTCTTGCGGAGAATCTCTATTGCCTTCTCGCGGTCGCCGCCACTCTCATCGAGCGCTGATTTAATGTCTGATACACCTGCGCCGGTTGCCTCGCGCAGCTCTTTCAAAAGGTTGCTGTCAACCATAGTTTTGTTTCGTTAATGCTACTTTGCCTCAGGCGTTGCCAGTGGCGCAACTGTCTGGCCAGGCACTGCTGGCTGAATTGGCACGTACGATCGCTTGCCGTCGTTGATTGCTTCTGCGAGTGCACCTGCAATGAGCTCGATTGCCTTCACGGCATCATCGTTGCTCGGAATTGGGAATGTCACCAGGTCTGGATTTGAGTTCGTATCTACAACGCCAATGATCTTCACCTTTGACTTGCGAGCCTCGGTGACTGCAATCTCGTCGTAGTTGACGTCCATCACAATGACAGCCTCTGGCAGCTTGCGCATGTCCTTGATGCCCTCGAACAGTGTGTGCATCTTCACGAGCTCGCGCTCAATGAGCAGGCTTTCCTTCTTGGTGTAGTTCTTGTAGAGTCTCGCCAGTTGCCTTGAGCTGCTCGTACTTCTCCATTTTCTTAATTGTCTTCTGGATGGTGCGGAAGTTCGTGAACGTGCCGCCCAGCCAGCGCGTGACAACGTACGGCATGCCGCACGAAATGGCAGCTGCCCGAACGTGATCTTTTGACTGGCGCTTTGTGCCAACGAACAGCACTGTGCCGCCTTTTGCTGCTGTATCTTTTGCAAACTGCTGGCTAGCAAGCAGGCACTCGCGCGTCTTGGCTAGGTCAATGATGTAGATGTTGCTGCGCACCGAAAAAATGAACGGGGCCATTTTTGGGTTCCAGCGCGATGTCTGGTGGCCAAAGTGTGCGCCCGACTTCAGTAGCTCAGCTAGGCTGACGTCTTTCATGGGTCTTGTCCTTAATCTTCTACCCAGAGGCTGGTCTCTTGATGGCTTGCGCCACAAGAGCAGCAGGATTTATTCCAGGTATGCTTAGTTGGTTAGTGCAAATATGATAACAGAGTTTAATGATTTTGGCTACTTGCTTTTTTACCGTCTGTATGGTAAATTTTGAACGTCTGGATGACAAGGAGGTTAGTTTGAAAAACGGAAAAAGGTCTACAAGCAGGTTGACAATGTTTATGGTAGCGCTCGGTTTATTTTCGCAGGCACTGCGCCTTTGGCTCGCGCTCTACCCGCGCCTGTACGATGATGGCACAACGCACCTATTCGCCTGGGTGGTTGCAACGTTTTGGGCGCTGCTGATAGTTAAAACATTCACGGCATACATGGAGCTGCCGGAATTTAACTATCTCGCGATGTGGACATCGATAGTCTGTTGTTGGGTGGTTTGGTAGCGATCCTTGCTGCCTTCACCAAAATACAACCGCCGCTAAGCACGGTCGGCAACCTCGAAAACATGCTAGCCCTTCCAATTCTCACGGGCTTCCTCATAGGGAACGCTGTGTACTGGGGGAAAAAGAACCGGCAGCGGCTACCGAAGTGCGATCCGCTGTAGCAACCGAGAGGTGTCTGGGTACCCGCGCTGTGCGGGATCCAGGCACCTCTATTTTTTAGCTTGACACGTTAGCTGCTTGGTATATAATTAGCTCATCCGAAGAAAAAGACTCCTGCTTGGATACGTCCCTGCCGGGGGCTTTTTCATTTTTGATCTAGGTTAGAAATCTTTCTTGAGAATTTTGCGTAATGTTTATCCAAAGGCGCAATGGACTGCCATGCTCTCTTTAATAGCGCGGAACACCTGGCTTCACTGGGAACGACCAACGCATGGAGTGCCCCCTTCTTGGCAAGAAAACTTACGACACAAGAAAAATCACCATCTCCCGACAAGAGAACACAGGTGTCAAAATTTTTCTCATAATAGTCTGAGACAACTTTTAAAACTAGCTCAGCATCGCAATTACCTTTTACTTCCCCGTCTATGGTTACAATTGTCTCTTTGAACATCAAAATATAGCCGTGCTCCCGGAGCCGAGAGTAAAGGTTTACGTACTTGTCTATAAAACCAAAGAACATGTAGACTCTGTCGGCCTCGTACTTCTGTCGTATCCACATATAGAATTTTCTATAATCAATTTCAAAACCAAGCCGCCTTGAACTTTTGTGGAGATTTGCCGCGTCAATATAGATGTGTACAGTCATGTATTCATACTGACACATACGCATTAAACAAAAATTAACCCCGACCCGCGCATTGCATTTTCTTGCGCTGTGTGGTAAACTTTCCAAGTAACTATTACCAAATTCTATGAAAGAAACTATCCACCCAAAGTACTACCCAGAAGCAAAGTTTGTGTGCGCGTGTGGCAACGTCATGGTCATTGGCTCAACAGTGCCAGAGATCAGCGTTGAAATCTGCTCAAAGTGCCACCCGTTCTACACTGGCAAGTCAAACCTCGTAGACACAGCTGGTGTTGTCGAAAAGTTCCGCAACAAGGTTAAGAAGTCTGGCGAGCTGGCTGCAGCTAAGACCACGAAGAAGCCTCGCAAGGTTGCTCCAAAAGCCGAAAAGATTTCTCTGAAGAAAGCAAAGGCCTAACCACCAAAAAGAATCCGCCGGAGCTGTATAGCGAAGGCGGATTTTGTTATACTAATTCCATGAAAGACGGCTACAGAAAAATCCTCAAAGAGTACCATGCGCTGTCAGACCAGCTGGCTTCAGCGCAGCCTGCTGAGATTGCAAAGCTCGGCAAGAGGCAGTCAGACCTGCTGCCTGTTTTTGGGCTTGTGCAAGAGCTTGAAAAGCTAGAAAAGGAACTTGCATCGAACAAGGAAATGGCAACTGGCAACGACGAGCTCGCAGGCATTGCAGCAGAAGAGGTGAGGCTCAACCAGAGCCACATCGCAGACCTCGAGGCAAAAATAGACGAGCTGCTCGTGCCGCAAGACCCAATGGACGAGAAGAACATCATTGTTGAAATTCGCGCTGGCGCAGGTGGCGATGAGTCTGCCCTGTTCGCAGCAGAGCTCTACAGGATGTACTCGCACTACGGCGACTCACAAAAATGGCACACGAACATCATATCGAGCAGCAAGAGCGACCTCGGTGGCTTCAAGGAAGTGACGTTCGAAATTACCGGCAAGAAAGTGTACAGCAAGATGAAGTTTGAGTCTGGCGTGCACCGCGTGCAGCGCATTCCAGATACCGAAAAGGCTGGGCGCGTGCACACGTCTACCGTGACCGTTGCGGTGCTGCCAGAGTTTGAGGCAGTAGATTTAGATATTCCGATGAAAGACCTCGAGATGACCGCGAACACGTCGTCAGGCCACGGCGGCCAGAGCGTGAACACAACGTACTCTGCCATCAAGATTGTGCACTTGCCAACTGGCATTACCGCGCAGTCGCAGGACGAGCGCTCGCAGGCGCAGAACCGCGAGAAGGCGATGGCGGTTATCCGCAGCCGCGTTGGCGCGTACTACCAGGAGAAGCGCGAGGCAGAGTACAAGGGCATGCGCAAAGCACAGATTGGGACTGGCGACCGCTCTGAAAAAATCCGCACGTACAACTTTCCACAGGATCGCATTACAGACCACAGAATCAACGAAAACTTCCACCAGGTAAACAACGTATTGGAAGGCAACCTCGAGCCTATTGTCAGTGCGCTGCAGAAGGCTGACTTGGCGCTCAAAAAAGCAGGCCCACGCGTAGCATGGCAAAGGCTGTCGTCAAAACCAGCACGCTGTCTGGTGCCGAAGAAGACGTGCTCTGCGATGTTTTAAAAATTACAAAGGCAAAGCTGCTGGCGCGCGTTGATGTTCAACTTACTTTGAGCCAGCTACAAAAGTTTATACACGCAAAGGCACAGCTCAAGCACGGCTTCCCACTAGCGTACGTTTTAGGGTACAAGTGGTTCTGCGATTTAAAGTTTAAAGTGAACGAGCACGTGCTCATCCCCCGCCCTGAGACTGAGCAGCTGGTTGATTTGGCCATCGCTGCAGTGCGAGCACAGAAGCTGGCAACAATGGTTGACGTTGGCACAGGCAGTGGCGCAATTGTGGTTGCGGTAAAAAAAGGAGTTCGGCGCAAAGCTGAAGTGCACGGCGCTAGATACTTCAGCTGAGGCTCTGAAAGTTGCGCGGCCAAACGCCCGTGCAAACAACGTTAAAATTCAATTCAAAAAGAGCGATTTGCTCGGTAGCACAAAGACATTAAAAAAAGATGTGCTCATCACGGCAAACCTTCCCTACCTCACGCGGGCAGAACTGTCTGAAAAAAGTATTGCCCATGAGCCAAAGATCGCACTACTCGGTGGCGGCAAAGACGGCACAGAGCTCATCAAAAAACTCATAGCACAAATTGGCAAAATGAACTTACAAAACTCTGTAGTTCTTTTAGAAATCGGGCACGTTCAGGCTGACGCGCTCAAAGCAGAGGCAGCAAACAGAATAGCAGCCTGCAAGGTGAGCGTGCACAGAGACGCAAACAAGTTTGATAGAATTCTCGAAATAAAGATTACATAAAAAAATACCGCCCCTTGCCGGGCGGCATTTTTAAATTGCTACTTCTTCTCTTTTGCTGGCTCTGCCGCTTCGCCTTCGTCAGCCTTTTCTTTCTTCTCAACAACCCCGACTGCGCTCACGTCTTCAACGACAGGAGTTGAGAGCTCTGCTTCAACCTCACGAGGAGCATTGACCTTGGCAACAGTTTCTTCAAGATCATTCGTGACAGAGACGTTTGCTGGAACCTTCAGGTCTTTGACCAAGATAGAGTCTGAAAAGTCGTTGAGCACGCTGATGTCGACCTGAATCTCGTGTGGCAGGTCTGCTGGCAGACACTCGACCTCAACCTCGTCAATGACTGTCACGAGCGAGCCTCCGTTTGCCTTAACCGCAAGTGATGTACCGCTGAACACGAGCGGCACCTTAGCCGTCATCTTCTCGTTCATCTTCACCTCAAAGAAATCGATGTGCTGGAACTTGTTGGTGAGGTAGTGGCGCTGGATGTCGTGGATGATGACCGTGCGGCTCGGCTCGCCTGTGATGTTGAGCGTGACCAGCGTGGACTCGCCAGCTTTGCGGAACACGCGCTCAAACTCAGGAACCGGAACTTCCAGGTGCTCTGTCTTTGCGCCATTGCCGTAGATGACAGCTGGGATCATGCCTGCTGCGCGAACCTTCTGGGCTGTGCCAGTCTGGCGTGGTGCTGCTGTTAAATCAATCTTTTCCATGTGTGTGGTTTCAGGGTGAAACTGTTAAGTACCTCGAAATTTTAACAGAAACGTAATAAAAGCGCAAGGGTTGGCTGAGGTAGAAAAAGTGTTTAAAAATGAAGGATCCGAGCACAGCGTAGTGCGTGCTCGGATATTTTGGCGCTGTTAGCCAGTAGGTGCGTTTGCCTGGTATCAAACAGGCTACGCTTGGCCAAAGACCATTACCCTCTCCGAAATATATTCTGGGTCAGTGCATGTCACCACACCAACAACAGAATCCATGATCAGAGAACCTGCAACGCCGGAGCTCTGGATAGCCCCAACGTAATCCTCCTTCACGCTTTCGGTGTTGATATCCTACATGAGCAAAATTTTTCCGTCAAGCCCTAGTCAAGAGCTACCGACCGCCGGCACCCTGGAACGCTGCCACGAAATCGCCGTTGAACTTCTTCACAAAGTTGTGCATGCCGAGGATGTCGTCAGCCGTGAGGGGTTCTGCGTCCTGAAACTTTTTTGTATCATTGCGCGTGAGGTCTGTGACAACGCTCATGGTGAAAATGTCAGGCCCAGTAATAGAGATGCTGAACATGACAGAGCTCTTGCACTGCGAGCAGTCAGAGTGCACCAGCAGGTGCGCTTCGCCTGTCTCGTCGTCGCGGCGCGTGTCTATGATCTTGGTGCGCTCGAGGTTGTACTTGAACGAGCACACCGGGCACTTGAGCACAGACGACAGCCACTCCAGCACTTTTTCAAAATCTACCTTTTTCATGGCTTGATTCTAGCAGGCTGGCGGGGTTTGTCAAAATCTGGCACAATGCTGGCAAGGAGGTTTGAATGTATACGAGAAGGTACCACAGCAAGGTTATCGAGGATGTAGTTTGTTTGGCCTCAAAACTCACAGCGCAGGACACGATGTCCTGCGCTGCTTTTTTATGCAAGCTCCAAACTTTACCCAAGCCGCAAGCCCTTAGACTGCACTGCCACAGACTCTGCAATGCCCAGCGCGAGCATGGTGGTGAGCAGCGAGCTGCCACCGTAGCTGACCAGCGGCAGCGGAATGCCCGTGACTGGCAGCACGCCCATGTTCATGCCAATGTTGATGACTGCCTGAGAAAAAATTATGAAGAACACGCCGGCAACGGTGAAGCGCGCAGTGTCGTCGCGGCTGTTGCTGTAAATGACGAGCAGCCTGTACAGCATTACGAAGTACAGCAGCATGATGAGCGCGCTGCCCAAGAAACCCAGCTCTTCTGCTGCAGCTGCAAAGATGAAGTCTGTCTGCCGTTCTGGCAGAAACTCCAGCTGGCTCTGCAGACCGCGGCCTAACCCGCGGCCCAGCCACGACCCAGACCCAACTGAAATAATTGCCTGCTGCACGTTGTAGCCGCGGCCTTGAGGATCCAGGCTCGGGTTGATGAACGTCTCAACGCGGCTGCGCTGGTAGCTGTGCAGCGCAAAGTTCCACACGCCGAACGACAGCACCGTGAAAGCCAGGAACAGGTACACGAACACGCGCTTGTTCACGTTGCTCAGCAGCAGCACGCCAGCCCAGGTGCACAGCAAAATAATTGCCGAGCCTAGGTCTGGCTCTTTCGCGATGAGCAGCACTGGCACCACGACGTACGCGAGGGAAATGAGAATGTTCTTCCACGAGTTAATTTCACCGCGGCGCAGGGCAAAGAAGCGCGCCAGCACGAGGACTGCGACAATTTTCATGAGCTCTGCTGGCTGGAAGTTGAGGACGCCAATGTTGAACCACCTGCGGCTCCCCTGCACGTCAGTGCCGAACCTGAGAATTGCCACGAGCAGCACGAGGAGCAGTACGTACACGTAGCGCGATGCGCGCGTGACCACGTGCAGGTCAAACGTGGCAAAGCCAACGAACAGCACGACGCCGACAGCTGCGTACGCTGCCTGCTTCGCGAACAGGCTGGTGTCGCCGTTCAGGCTCGTGCTGTAGATGACCGTGAGGCCGACGAGCAGCAGGAGCAGCGTGACAACAGCCAGGGTTGCATCAATGTGCCTGAGCTTTTCAATCCAGCTGCGCATCTAGTAGTTGTTCGGATCCAGCAGGTTGAACTCTGGGTAAATGAGCACGCGCCCGACTGAAGCCGCGAGCGGCACTGGCCACGACATTTGGTACGCGCGCTTTGACTCTGGGCTGAGCGTATCCATGGTTGTCTGGGTCACGGCAATTTCGTTGCCGCTCTTGTCGAACACGATGCCGTCAACCTTCACCTCGTTGAGGGTGAACTGGCTGCTGTTGGTGATGTTGCCCGTTATGTTGAACTGCGGAGGGTTGTCACCGTCAGAGTACTGCGGCACGTCTGCAGCAACGCTGATGGGCGGAAGGGACAGCCGCTGCTGCCACGTGACGTGCGGATCGTCCACGGTGAAGGTCACGCTCGCAGGCGGCGTGGCAGACTGGAAGTTTGGGACGATGATGTACTTCTGCTCGCTCACGGTAATGTAGCCTGTACCCGTCACGGTGCCGAGCGTGGCGCCGCTGGCTGACTTGAACGTGAACGTGTAGCTGAAGCTCGGCGACACGAGCGTGGTGTTGAGGTTCTTCACCAGGGCGAACGCAGAGTAGCTGTTGCCCAAAATGGGCAGTGCCTCAACTTTGATGAGCTTGATTGGCAGTGCGCTGACCTCTGACGCTGCTACGTGTGCGATTGGCTCTGTTTGGTGGAACTTTGAGAGGTAGGTTGAGTACGCAATGCAACCGAGCTGCAAAGTAGCCTGGGATAATGAGGATTGCAAAAATAATAAGCGGGTAGAGCAGCCACTTCTGGTACACACGCAGGTACGCCACGAACGCGTTCTCACGTTCTTCAATCTGGATTTCTAGTTTTTCTCGCTGGATGTCGTCCATACGTTGAAAGAGTAGCACGAAAAGGCGTACTTGAAAACTTTTTTTGTAAAAAAATGCCTAGGCAACAGCGGGTGCTGCGGCCTAGGACTTGAGCGTGACTTGCGTCACACATTCATTACGTGAGGACGCCGTAGAATGGTGACCCGGCTTCCCTTGTTCCGAAGAAGCCTTCCGAAACCAAGGGCTACGAGTGGAACCAAACCTACAGCGCAATTAAGAAGCAGGTCGAGGATTAACCACAGCTCCGTATGCCACGGCAGGTGCCTTGATTGAACGATGCCTGCTCCTCCAAGAGGGCTTGGGAAGTACGCAATCTGCGAGGCGAAGAAAACTGCCGACCCCATCACAAGAGCGTAAACCAAACAGGCAAAGGCGAGGCCAGCAGCGACCCTGGTATCAGATCGCACCACACCAACACAGAATACGGCGATGGCGATGATGAGGATGACCCAATCGGCAACGGTGAACCTCCAGCCAAAGTTACCCTGCGATCTGTCCGTAGCTGGCGCGACCTTGCGTGCACTTGCAGCCTTGGCAGGCAGCATGTACCGCAGAGCAACGTTTTCAAAAAGGTGTTGGATCATCGTTCCCCTTTTCGTATTCGAGCCCACTGGCTTGGTCACCATCTTCTGGCGCACAGCACACTGCCAGGAAATGGAGCCGAGCGTTTCCTTCATTCCAGCAACGCTGCTGTTGTGCAGAGCGTAACGAACAACCCGCTCGCCGCTGTTGCAGTTCTCGAACTTCGGGAAGTAGTAGAGCACGTGGCCGTCTTTTGGATCGGCAACGAAAATTGTACGCGTTCCCGGATCAATTTCCACAACCTCGATGTTGCCACTCTGGCTGTACTTGATGACAGTGCCGTGCTGGGCAATGCCGCCGTCCACTTTGTAGCCGATCTCGCGTTGATTCTTGTCACCGAGCATTTTCTCGGCAAACGTCTGGGCGTTCAGTGAACCTGCAACCGCGGCAAATACGAAAATTAGTGTCTTCACGTTTAATCTCCTTGGGTGAGCATGTAGCTCTATGTAAAGGTGCGTAGATGTTTGCCCGACACTGAAAGTGTTGGACTGAACTTGAGTAGACAAAGAGCAAACAGCTGCTTGCTCACCAGTACACTCAAATTTAAAGATTAAACCTTAATAAATACACTATACTATATTTAATCTGTTATGTCAATACCTGATTAAACATTAAAAATGTATAATGGTTTAATGAAGTTCACACACCTGCACGTCCACAGCCACTACTCCCTGCTGGATGGCTTGCCACAAATTCCAGACCTCGTTGCCCATGCAAAAAACGCTGGGTTTGAGGCGCTCGCCCTCACAGACCACGGCGTGATGTACGGTGCCATTGAATTCTACAACGAGTGCCGTGCAGCTGGCATTAAGCCAATCATTGGCGTTGAGGCGTACGTTGCGCCGCGCTCAATGTTGGACAAGGAAGGCAAAGCTGACAGCAACTACTTCCACTTAATTTTGCTGTGCCAAAACTACGAAGGGTACTTAAACTTAATGGCGCTGGTCACTGCAGCAGAGCTCGACGGCTTCTACTACAAGCCGCGCATGGACAAGCAGCTGCTGGCAAAGCACTCTGCGGGACTAATCGCACTCTCAGGGTGCCAGCGCGGCGAAGTGTACCGCGCAGTGCGAGATGGCGGCGTTGAGGGCGGACAGGCAGCCCTCGACGAGTACCTAAAAATTTTTGGCACGGATCGATTCTTTCTAGAAATTCAGCGCAACGAGCTCGATGGCAAACGTGACCCGTCAAACGAGAAAGTAATTGCAGAGTATGCAGAGCTTGGCCGTAAAAATAACGTGCGACTGGTGGCAACAGCTGACGCGCACTACCTGACGCGCGACGATGCAGAGGCGCAGGACGTGCTCGTGTGCATTGGCACTGGCCGCACAACAGAAGACACGGACCGCCTCAACATGACAGGCTACGACCTATCGCTGCGCGGTGCGGAAAAGATGTGCGAGATCTTTGCAGACTACCCCGACGCAGTGACGGCAACGAACGACATTGCAGAAATGTGCGCGCTCGAAATTCCAATCAACCAGCGCTACTTCCCTGTCTACGAAACGCCGAACAGCGAGACGCCTGAAGACTACCTGCGTGAAATCACGTTCGACCGCGCAAAAAAATTCTACGCTGCGCAAGGTGGCGAGCTGCCGCAGGCAATCGTAGACCGCCTCAACTACGAACTGGACATCATCACCAACAAAGGCTTTGCAACGTACTTCCTGGTGGTTGCGGACATTGTGAACGCATCGCACGCAATGGGGGTGGTCACGAACACGAGGGGCTCTGCTGCTGGCTCAATGGTGGCGTACGTCACGGGCATCACGTACGTTGACCCTGTGCTGTTCCAGCTGCCGTTCGAGCGCTTCTTAACCATGCACCGCCCAACGCCTCCCGACATTGACTTAGACATTGCAGACAACCGGCGCGACGACGTCATCGCGTACATCACGCAGAAGTACGGGCGCGACAAAGTGGCGCAGATTATAACGTTCGGGACCATGAAGGCGCGCGCGGCAATCCGCGACGTTGGCCGCGCGCTGGGCGTTGCGTACAGCAAGTGCGACCGCATCGCAAAGATGGTGCCCCTCGGCAAGCAGGGCTTTGACATGACCATTGAGCACGCCATCTCAATTACGCCAGAGCTGCGCGAAGCCTACGAACGCGACGCAGAGACGCACCGCGTGATAGACATTGCGAAGCGCATCGAGGGTGGCGCGCGCCACGCGTCCGTGCACGCAGCTGGCGTGGTGATTACGCCAACAGACCTCACAGGCTACACGCCGCTCCAGCACGAGCCTGATGGCGACAAGATCATCACGCAGTACGACATGTACGCCCTCGACTCGAACGCGAACGGCAAGGCAATTGGCGTGGTGAAAATGGACATGCTCGGCATCCGCAACCTGGCCATTCTAGAAGGCGCGCTGAAAATTGTTCGCGCGCGGCGCGGCGTTGACATAGACATTTACCACCTGCCAGAGCCTGACGAAAAAACGTACGCAATGCTCGGCGCTGGCCACACGTTCGGCGTGTTCCAGATGGGCGTCTTCGGGCATGACCCGCTACATCAAAGAGCTGAGGCCAAAAACAATCTTTGACCTGCAGGCAATGGTGGCGCTCTACCGTCCAGGCCCAATGCAGAACATTCCAGACTACATTTTGCGCTCGCACAACAACAACCTCGTGCGCTACCTCGACCCATCAATGCAGCACATCCTCGAACGCACGCACGGCGTGCTCGTGTACCAAGATGACCTCTTGGCAATTGCGCACGACATAGCTGGCTACACGTGGGAAGAAGTGGACAAGTTCCGCAAAGCTGTTGGCAAAAAAATCGTGGAAGAAATGGTGAAGCAGAAGGTGAAGTTCATCGAGGGCTGCGGAAAAACTTCTGGCCTATCTTCAACCCGAGCCGCAGAAATTTGGGCGTGGATTGAGCCGTTCGCGGCGTACGGCTTCAACAAGTCACACGCAGCCTCGTACGCGCAGGTCTCGTACCAGACAGCGTACATGAAGGCGAACTACACGGTTGAGTTCATGGCAGCTGTCATGACAGCTGAGGCTGGCGATGCGGCCAAGGCGTACGCAGCTGTTGAGGAGTGCCACGCGATGGGCATCAGCGTGCTGCCGCCTGACGTGAACGAATCTCTCAACGACTTCACGGTCATTGATGAGCACAGCATTCGGTTTGGCCTGCACGCAATAAAAAACTTGGGGTCTGACGTGACGGCGCGCATCAAAGAAGAGCGCGCTTCAGCTGGCAAGTTCAAAAACCTGCGCGACTTTGCGGTGCGCCTCGGCGGTCGCACGTTCAACCGCCGCTCGTGGGATGCGCTCGTGAAGTGCGGCGCAATGGACAGCTTTGGCGAGCGCGGCCAGCTCTTGGAAAACTCAGAGAGCATCTTGGCGTTCAGCCGCGACCACGCGAAATCCAGTGAGGCTGGACAAGAAAGTTTGTTCGGTGCGGCAAAGGCTGGCGACAGCGACCTGTCTCTGAAGCCTGCGCCAGCTGCCACAATGGATGAGAAGCTCACGTGGGAAAAAGAGCTGCTCGGCATGTACGTCTCAGCGCACCCGCTCGACAACTACGCGCGCGTGCTGTCGCGCATCATGCCGATTGGCAATTTGCGCGAGGAGATGGCGAGCGCTGAGGCGACCGTGGAAGTTGGCGGCATCATTTCAAAAGTGAAACGCTCGATGACCAAGAAGGGCGAGCCAATGATGTTCATCCAGCTCGAAGACAAAACGGGCAGCATTGAGGCAATTGTGTTCCCAAAAACTTTAGACCGCGTGAGGCAGCTAATAGAGCTCGAGCGCATTGTGCAACTGAAGGGGCGGCTGTCAGACAAAGACGGCGAGTTCAAGCTCTTGGTAGAGGAAATTTCTGAGCTGCCGAACGATTTAATTTACGATGACAAGGTTGCTGAGATTGCCGAGAGGTCGCAGCTCGTCATCACGCTGCCGACGCAGGTGAGCCAAGATGCGCTGCAGAAGCTCAAGGCAATTGTCGAGCGCTACCCAGGCACCACAGATGTCTCGCTCGAAATTGGCAGCGGCGAGGGTGCAAAGTTCATCAAGGCTAAGTCGCAGGTCGCCTTCAACGACGACCTCGTGGTAGAATTGAAGTCAGTGAGGGACGTGCAGCGCGTGCGGGTTGTTGAGAAACAAGGTGTAATTACCTAACATTAAAACTATCTACCATGAGAGAAATGGGATACGCTCCTCAAGAAGAACTACTAGAGGATGATACCTACGATACAGAAGATGCTTTGGTACGATCTGGTCTAACTTACATTAAACTTCCTCGCAAAGGGAGCGCGCCGTACCAACGCTTAATTGATACTGCTGAAAAATACATTGAGCAAATTAAAAACCATCAACGTGCGCGATCGAATCCAAGGGTAGATGGCGAAAATTATGTTAATCCTATAAGACCCGTTCGCTCAAGCAGCAGTGATCCTTTAAGACGGCAGTACCATGACCAATTAACGGTAATGATGTTGGGCAAACATAGAACGGACATATCAAAGGGGCTGGCTAACCAGGTCAGCAATTTTGCTGCATACCTTACGGGTAATGAGGACTACATTGGCACCTGGTAATCTGATGGCTTCGTAAGGTTAACTTGCGCGCCTGAGTATCCCCTGCTATACTTTTCTCAGTCCTCAGGCGCTGACCTGCCCACCAAGCGGCGAGCCTGGCACAACCTAAAGTTTGTTTGGGTGGAACCGTTCACACGTGGCGAAAGCTACAGAACCCCAAAGCTCTACTGCAACTGCGCAATTGCGCGCGGCTAGCACACAGGCTTGGGATTTTTATTTTTAACTGAAAACCACATGCCAGAAGGCAAAGAAAAATCTGGGGCGCTCCACAACATCCGCCACTCGCTCGCGCACGTGCTCGCAGCGGCAGTTGTAGAAATGTTCCCGCACGCGCAGCTCGGCGTTGGCCCTGTCATAGACAACGGGTTCTACTACGACTTTGCACTGCCTCGGCCGCTCACGCCAGAAGACTTGGCGAAACTTGAAGTGCGCATGCGCGCGCTCATCAAAGAAGGCCACGACTTCATTCGTGAAGACATGTCATTCGCAGATGCAAAAGCGTACTTCGTAGAGCACAGCCAGCCGTTCAAGGTTGAGCTGATCGGCGACATTGAAAAGCACGGCACAACTGTTTTCAAAGACATCACGGGCGCGCAGGCAAAAGATGGTGAAGAAAAAACTACAGCCGAAAAACCTACAACCGTCTCGCTCTACCACACTGGCAAATTCACAGACCTGTGCCGCGGCGGCCACGTCAAGAATACTTCAGAAATAGATCGCCAGTCGTTCAAGCTCGACCGCGTGTCTGGCGCGTACTGGCGCGGCGACCAGGCTAACCCACAGATGCAGCGCATCTACGGCTTGGCGTTCGAGACAAAAGAAGAGCTCGATGCGTACATTGCGCAACGCACTGAGGCTGAGAAGCGTGACCACAAGAAGCTTGGGCCACAGCTCGACCTGTTCACGTTCTCAGATCTGGTCGGCCCAGGACTTCCGCTGTGGACACCAAAAGGCATGGCTGTCAGAGATCTGCTCGATGGTTTTGTCTCAGAACTCCGCAAGGAGCGGGGCTACATGCGCGTTGAAATTCCCCACATCACGAAAAAAGACCTGTACGAACGCAGCGGCCACTGGGATAAATTTAAAGATGAGCTCTTCGCATAACCACCCGCGAAGGCCACGAGTTTGCAATGAAGCCCATGAACTGTCCGCACCACACTCAAATCTACGCACGCAAGCAGTGGAGCTACCGCGAACTTCCGCAGCGCTACGCGAACACCACAATGTGCTACCGCGATGAGCAGTCTGGCGAGCTCTCCGGCCTTTCGCGCGTGCGCGCATTCACGCAAGACGATGCGCACGTGTTCTGCCGCACGAGCCAGGTGAGAGAAGAATTTCTCAAAGTGTGGGACATCATCCACGAGTTCTACCCTAAGTTTGGCCTGAAGCTCCGCGTGCGCCTTTCACTCCACGATCCGCTCACATGGAAAAGTACCTCGGCGATGCCAAGCAGTGGGAAACAGCTGAGGCTACGCTACGCGAAATTGTCACCGAGAAAAAAACTGACTGGTTCGAGGGTGTAGGTGAAGCTGCGTTCTACGGACCGAAGCTTGACTTCATGGCCAAAGATTCACTTGGGCGTGAGTGGCAGGTTGCAACTATCCAGCTCGACTGGAACATGCCTGAGCGTTTTGATCTGTTCTGCATCAATGAAGAGGGTGGGCAAGAAAGAATTGTCATGATCCATGCGGCTATCATGGGTTCTATTGAGCGGTTCCTCTCAATTATAATTGAGCACCTCGGCGGCGCATTCCCTGTGTGGCTGTCACCTGTGCAGGTGAAGATACTGCCAATTGGTGAAAATCACGTTGAGTACGCTGAACAAGTTGTACGTGAACTTGAGGCTAGCGTGCCTGGCATTCGCATTGAAACTGACGACCGCAGCGAATCCATTGGCAAGAAGATCCGCGATGCAGAAACAGCGAAAATTCCGTACATGCTCGTGCTCGGCGACAAGGAAATGGCTGATGGGGCTGTAGCTGTTCGCAGCCGTGGACAGAAAGAGGGCGTGACGCTCTCTGTGAAAGAATTCTCTGAAAAAATTCATGGTGAAATTAAAGGCCGCACCAGCTGGTAAGCTGATCGTCGTAGCTGGGGCAACGGCAACTGGAAAATCTGAACTGGGCATTCAACTTGCGCTGTGGGTACAGCGCAAGTTTGGCGTTGGTGCTGAAATAGTTTCTGCTGACTCTCGGCAAATTTACCGTGGCATGGACATTGGCACTGGCAAGGTTACGAAAAAAGAAATGCTCGGCGTGCCACACCACCTCCTCGACGTTGCAGATCCGAAGCGGCCAATGTGGAATGCGTCAAAGTACAAAGCTGCTGCTCTGCGGGCTATTTCGCAAATCCAGTCTCGCGGCAACCTGCCAATTTTAGTTGGCGGCAGCGGCTACTGGGTTGATGCAGTTTCTCTGGGCAAAGAGTTTCCAGATGCGCTAATGGACAAGCGGTTCCACACGAAGATGGCAAAGGTGCCATTGGCACAGCTCGTTGTGCAACTCGAGAAACTTAATTCTGCACGTGCCGCTCAAATTGATTTGAAAAATCCAGTCCGCGTCATCCGCGCAATTGAAATTGCGCTGTACGAAAAGGCGCACAAGGGTATGAAAAAACACACCATAGACACCGCGCCAAAGTTTGACGTGCTCTACCTCGTGCTGGATTTGCCAATTGATGACCTCAGGAAAAAAATTTCTGTCCGACTGGGAAAACGTTTAGCAGCTGGCCTCGTAGCTGAGGTGAAAAAACTACGCAAGACAGGCGTGAGCGCAAAGAAAATGTTCACGTTTGGACTTGAGTACAGGTTTGTATCAGAGTTTCTCGATGGGAAGCTAACCGAGAAAGAAATGCACGATCAGCTCGCATCAGCAATCTGGCACTACGCAAAACGCCAGCGCACGTGGTTCAAAAGAAATAAAATTGCTGTGTGGCTCAGTACTGGCGACAAAAGAAAAGTTACAGCTGAGGCAAAGACTCTGGTTGAAAAACTCTTACTAGGATAAAAAATAGGGCGCACTTACATCGTGAGATGGTTCGTGCGCCCAGGCCGTGTTGACCGGGCCGTGGCGGTTGTTACATGTCCTGACACTTACAGGTTCAGCTTTTGGCATTTTTGTGATTCACCATTGGCTGGCAACTTCTGCGTAAAAAATTTTGGACTCATCTACGGTCGTCAGGGTAGCCTCAACTGCGAAACGTGAGACCACTTTTACCCTTAGAAAGCTCCCAAAAATTTACTACGCATGCACGAGGGTTTAGGAATGGGCATCGTGTTACTGCCCACGATTTACAACAAATTAGACTAGCATATTTATCGATCAAACGAGGTAGCGGCAAACTGCACCGCGTGTCCACTTAGTTGGGCTTACTCTCGACTCCAAAAAGCTGAAACCTGAATAACCCACAAAGAATACGCACCAAAACCCTACGTAAAGTGTGTTTCCCCCTTATGAATTGATTCAGGAGCTCAACCCCTCGAAACCGAGAAGCAGAGACCCAAACCCAGTGAACAAAAAAATAATATCACAGCGAGCCAACGTTGTCAAGGCCTCGTAACCATAAGAAAAACCCGACTGTTTCCAGCCGGGCTGAGTTATGGAACTACAGGTTGCCGTACTCCATCGCAACCCTCTCAAATTTAGTGAAGTCCAGTTGGTACGTGTCTGGTCTGAACAAACCAGTCACCATCTGAAATGCAACAGCGCCCCGCTCCTGGTACATGGCAATATCTCTGCCAGAGTTAATGCCACCCGCTGCAATGACGCTCACGCGATCTGGCAGCGCATTCCTCCACTTCTCTACCTGCGCTGGACCCATGGTTCGAAGAAAAGTTCCGCTGACCCCAGCGTAGCCCACCGTTATGCGCGGCTTACCAGTCTTTGGGTCAACGATGAACCCCTCTGGCCATGTATTGCTACACGTAACAGCCGTAACGAAAGGAAATACCCCGATGATACCTGCGAGTTCTTTGATCATGCTCACCACAGGGTTTGGTGATACCTTGACCCATACGGCACGTGGTGCTTCGTCGATGTGCCTGTGTACGCGTCCCAAGATTAACCCGAGGAACTCCGGATCGTACGAAGCGGGTGGTTCCCGAGAACCATTAGCTGTCACGACATTTGGGCAGCCGAGGTTGAGTTCAACTGCATCAGCGCCAAGATCAAAAGCGCTCTCCGTAAGCTCACCGTAATCAGAGGCCGTGAAACCTGCCACGTTCACGATCATCTTTTTGCCATTACCGTGCACAGCTGTACACATCTCTGGCAAACGTTCGTAAAGGTAGCCTGCCCGGATTTGGCATGCCGAGCGCATTCAAGCCATTCCCGCTGCCGTCGATCCAGAAGGTTTGTCCTTCGTTGCCAGCTCGATGCTCCAGCGTGTACGACCCCGCCAAGACTGCACCTCCCAAAGATCGAGAACATCTTTGAAAATCTGCGTCAAAATACTTCAAGCAACCACCGCCATTGAACAGCGGCGGATGCAGAGGACTGTCCATCCCCAGCGTAACGTCTTCCCTGAATTCCACTTTGTTTCCTCCCCTTCAAAAATTCTGGCAAATTCAGCCAGCTGGTTACTGTACCATGAAAAAATGTGGCGTGCAAACCTACGTACAAATGGAAATAGCCACCTTGCACTTCTGTAGATATTCAGTATACTAACTGAAATCCTAAAAGGAGGATCGAATATGTTAGAACTTGGCAACCTACGGTTGGTTTCTGGACAGAAAAGCTTCATTCAGATTTCAAACGGAACCATCCATGGCATTTCCGAGACCGCCATGACCGAACAGTGGATTGACTGTAACGGTAACCTGGCCGTGCCCGGCATCATTGACCCCCACGTCCACGCAAGGGAAGACCAGCCAGAGAAAGAATCACCCGAGGCACTCGAGCTAGCGGCAATCTTGGGCGGGGTTACGCTCATAGCAAGAATGCCGAATACCAAGGTGCTGGCCACAACTTGCGAGATTATCAACAAACGTGCTACCGAAGCCTCGAGCGGCAGAATTTCAAACAGGTACTGGATCGGTGCCACAAACGACAATTTCCGAGAGGTTGAGCTGGCCTTTCTCCTACTCCACGCTACGGTGTGTGGCGTGAAGATCTACATGGGCGCATCTACCGGCAACCTGCTGGTCAGTGACCCTAAGACTATCAGGCAACACTTTGCGATAGCGGCTGAGTACCGCAAGCCTGCCGCCGTGCACGCAGAAGATGAGGCAATGATGCAGAAGCACTTTTCATCGCTCAAGGGTCACGCGACGATCGAAGACCACTGTAAGATCAGAAACACTGAAGTTGAGGTCTCTGCCGTCAAGCTCGCGCTGCAGCTTCAGGCCGAGGTGGGCAACGTTCTGTACTTCTGCCACATATCAACCCCGGAATCACTGGAGTTGATCATGGACGCAAAGTCAAAAGGTCGCACCGTGTACGCAGAGGTCTGCCCACACCACCTGTACCTTGTGGAAGATCTTCTCTCGAGAAAAGATGGTGGGAAGGTTAAGATGAACCCACCGCTCAGAACACGGGCGCAGGTGGAGGCCATGCGCAGGTACGTCTGCAGTCCTGGGTGGGTAGATACCATTGGGAGTGACCACGCCCCGCACCACCCTTCCGAGAAGGAAGGCCGGGACTACCTGCACACCGCGAGCGGAGTTCCTGGTGTGCAGACAATCCTTCCCCTGTTGTTCAATTTTGTGCGTGAAGGCAAAATGAGCATCGAACACTTCGTAAACCTGACATCCTTGAACACGGCTCGGATTTTGAACCTGCCGCAGCAGTACGGAATTTCTGAAGGTGCCCCTGCTGACATTGCCATCATCAACGATACGGAAATTCGATGGCTCTCTGACAAAGACATGGCAACGCTGTGGCGCTGGACTCCATTCAACGGCATGGTGGCGTGCGGATTTCCGTCGCACGTAGTTGCCAACGGCTCGCTGGAGTACACGGGCAAGCTCTTGAAGTAAATCGTCAACGATACAACGCGTCCAGGACTGCACTTCGGTGCACGCTTCCTGGGCGCTTTTTTATTTCAGCAAACTTCTACTCAAACCTATCGAACGTGAACCAGCGCATGGTGCCAACGGGAAAGCCGTATCGCTGCTCGACAATTATTTTCGCGTTGTCGTAGCACACGTCGTTCCAGTCTAGCCCAAGCTGGGCGGCTGCTAGCTTCAGGTCATCCTCTGATGAACCCTCGCAGCTCAACGTACGCTGGCACGCGTGGCCATGTATCAATGTCTACGGTAACGCTGCCGAGCCTGAACGTGTGGCGCAGCTTCTGCTGGCGTCGCCACGTCACCAAGCCGAGACGCTCAAGGAACACTTCAACAGCTGCTGTGTCATCAACCTTGAACTCAACCTCTTCTGTGCCGTCTGCTGTCTTCTCAAACTGATGTTTGTACGTAACAGAGTTACCATCTTTGCCTTTGCGAATTCTGACGAACTGCTTGTTCTCTTTCTGCCACCTGCCGTCTGCGCTGTTGAATATAACCTCTTCGAGCATTTCTTCACCCTCGTCGTGCGCACCTAAATCGTGCAGCTTCTGGACAAAGCTAGCCTTGTCAATTTCCAGAAACCGAACCTCAATTTCTTTGTAGTCCATTTTGGTGGGGCGTTTTACTTTGCCAGTTGCACCTTCAGCACCTCGTTCACAATTTGCGGATTCCCCTTGCCCTTCAGCTCCTTCATTGCCATGCCAACCAGGAAGCCGAAGGATTTTTCGTTACCCGCGGCGTAGTCTGCCACTGCTTTTGGATTTGCCTCAATGACTTTTGCGATAGCGGCCTCGATTACAGAGGTGTCGCTCACCTGCGACAAGCCCATGTCTTCTACAATGTGGAGTGGCTCACCGCCAGTTTCAAACATCGCCGCGAGCACTTGCTTGGCAGCTGTCACGCTAATTTTGCCTTGGTCAATGAGCTTGATGAGCTCTGCGAAGTTTTCTGGCATGATGCGAGAATCTGCCGGATCAATGTGCGCAGCATTCAGCAGTGCAGAAAATTCTTGCAGGCACCAGTTTGCAACCATCTTCATGAGCTTTGGCACGTCGGGGCGAGAGCCTTCAGCTTCAATCCACTCCTGTAGCTCTGACACAGCCTGCTCAAAGAACTCCGTGAGAGCTTTCCACTCTATTAAATTCTGGATGTCTGGTGCTGGCAAGCTGTATTCTTTTGCAAATCGTGCACGCTTTGCAGCTGGCAGTTCTGGAATTTCTGCGCGCAGGCGTGCCTGCATCTCACTGTCAATGTGAAGAATTGGCAAATCAGGCTCTGGAAAGTAGCGGTAGTCGTTTGCTTCTTCTTTGCTGCGCTGCTCAACAGTTGCGTTCGTCTTTTCGTTCCAACCCATTGTCACCTGCTTCGGCGTCTTGCCCTCTTTCAAAATTTCTGTCTGGCGGATAATCTCGTAGGCAATTGCCTTTTCTGCAAACGTGAAAGAGTTAATGTTCTTCACCTCAACTTTGTAGTTAGGAAGCTCTTGCTGTCCTGGGATGCGCACTGAAATGTTTGGCTCGCAGCGCATAGTCCCCTTTTCCATGTCAGCAGTGCTCGCCCCAATATAGCGCACTATGGTACGCAGCTCGGGCAAAAACGCTTTTGCCTCAGCTGCAGACTCAATGTCAGGCTCTGTGACAATTTCGAGCAGCGGCGTGCCAGCGCGGTTGAGGTCAACGAGCGAGTACGGCAAACCTTCTGGGTGAATGTTCTTGCCAGCATCTTCTTCGAGGTGGGCGCGGGTAATACGTATGCGCTTTGTCTTCTTGCCGCCACTGCCATGTCAACTTCAATGTCCAGGTATCCCTTCTTTGCAATTGGCCTGTCGTACTGTGAAATTTGGTAGCCCTTTGGCAGGTCTGGGTAGAAATAGCTCTTGCGGTCAAACTTTGAGTACTCTGGGATGCTGCAGTTGAGCGCCATGCCCGTGATAATGCCGAGCTTGAGCGCCTCTTCGTTCACAACCGGCAGCGCACCTGGCTGCGCAGTGCACACTTCGCAAATGTTTCTGTTTGGCTCTGTGCAATCAGGGTCGTTTGGAGACGAGCAAAACATCTTGCTGGCAGTGCGCAGCTGCACGTGGATCTCAAGGCCAATGACTGGGCGGTAAGTTGTGAGGTCTGGTTGTTGCATTGAAATTATTTTTCTACTAACGGCACGTACCTGATCTTAAAAGCCATGGCCAGGTAAGCTCCAGGGATCAACAAAATTAGTATGAAGTAGTTTAAGCCAACGAAGGGCAGCACGAGAAAAAGTGGGGAAAAAGTAACGAGACCCATGACAAATTTCGACCACCACGGGGTGGTCAAAAGGGTTCCACAGTTAGGACACGCCACCGAAGAACTGCTGCTCAGGTTCTTTTTCTCAATGGCAGAAATGGTAAATTGACCACAGTGTGGACACCTGAATTTCTGCTGATCATTTTGGTACTTGCTGTCTAAGGCTTGCCCACTGGACTTAAAAATATTTGCGGTGCCAGTTGTGACTATGTGCAGAATAAGGGCGAAGACTGCGACTACTGCACCCACAAAGATAATTATTACTATGTAGTTCATAGAATCAAATTACTTTAATTACGCTCCTGTAAATTAGGGTGCTTCGTGTGCCAATCAGTCACCGTTTGGTACGCATGCCCAACGTTGAAAATTGCCTGCTCGCCCCACTGCGGACCAATCATCTGCAAGCCAACTGGCATCTGTGTCTTGCCATCGTCTGCTACGCCAAAGCCGCACGGCACGCTGAGGGCTGGCAAGCCTGCCATTGCAGCTGGGATTGCGAGCTGGTCTGCAATGTAACCAAAGAGTGGATCGTTTGCTGCCTTACCAAGCTTGATGGCAACGTTTGGCACAGCTGCTGCCACGAGGGCGTCAACTTTTGTGAACACTTCGTTGAACTCGTTCACGAGCAAGCGGCGAACTTTTTGCGCCTTCAGGTAGTACGCATCGTAGTAGCCAGCTGAGAGCGCGTACGTGCCTGTCATAATTCTGCGCTTTGCCTCATCGCCAAAACCTTCACCACGTGACTTCGTGTAAATCTCAAAAAGGTTCTGCGTATCTCTTGCCTGGTGGCCGTAGCGAATGCCGTCAAAGCGCGCAAGGTTTGCAGAAATTTCTGATGGCGTGACAATTGAGTACACGAGCGAACCGTAGTGCGTGAGCGGCAGAGACACCTCAATAATTTCTGCACCAAGTTTTTCTAGCTCGGCAATTGCTGCGCGCACGCGAGCTTCAACGTCTGGTTCCATGCCATCTATGAAGTACTCTTTTGGTACGCCGAGGCGCATGCCTTTCAAATTTGTGGCTAAATTTTTAGAGTACTGCGGCACGACGCTCGCACCGCTCGTAGCGTCTTTTGGATCGTGGCCAGCCATGACCTCTGCAATGCTTGCAAGGTCGCGAACGCTGCGTGCGAAAGCTCCGGGGCTGTCGTTCGACGAGGTCATTGAAATTACGCCGTAGCGCGGCACTCGTCCGTACGTTGGCTTCCAGCCAGAAATGCCGCAGAGCGCGGCTGGAAAGCGAATTGATCCACCAGTTTCTGTTGCCAATGAAAATGGCACCAAGCCAGCCGCAACAGCAACCGCTGATCCGCCCGATGATCCGCCAGGCATTCTTGATTCGTCCCACGGATTTTTCGTCGGGCCATACGCAGACGTCTCAGTTGAAGAGCCGTGCGCGAACTCGTCGAGGTTTGTTTTGCCCAGCATCACGGCTCGCTCTGTCTCAACGCGCTCAACAGCAGTCGCGCTGTAAGGCGGCACGTAGTTCTCTAAAATTTTTGATGCAGCTGTTGTGGCTACGCCCTTCGTGCAGAATAAATCTTTGATGCCGTACGGAATGCCAGTCAACAGGCTCGGCGTCTCGCTGCCAGCAAAAATCTTGTCGGCTTCTTTTGCTGCATCCAGTGCCTGCTCGCTCGTCACGGTTAAAAATCCATTCAGCTGCTCATTGTACTTTGCAACGCGATCTAAAAAGAACTGCGCGAGCTCAACGGCAGAAACTTTTTTCTCCACCAGCAGCTCGTGCAGCTCGTGTACGTCTTTGAAAGCCAATTCTTCCATTACAGTATGCTCTTAATCTTCAGAAACCCGTCGCGGCTGTCTGGGAAAAGTGCCACGAGCTGCATCACGAATTTCAGACTGCACAGCTACGTCGCGGCGGAATACGTTCTGCAAACCTGTTACCTGTGAAATCTCTTCAACGCCATCTGTGTTCACCTGCGAGAGCTCTGAGGCGTACTCCAAAACCTGTGACAGCTCGCCCTGAAACTTTTCAACCTCAGCAGGCGTAAGCTCTATGCGGCACAGTAATGAAATTTTAATGACCTCTTCTTTTGTGAGCATATACATGGTATATTAAAGGAAAGTTAAGGATTTAACAAATTAACTAAGACATTAAATTTCATGTGGATAATCATAGGTATTATTGTCCTTTTGCTCATTGTTTTAATCGCCATTTACAATGGGCTGGTCACCTCGCGCAACCGCGTTGATGAAGCTTGGAGCGACATTAACGTCCAGCTCAAGCGCCGCTACGATTTAATCCCGAACTTGGTGAACACGGTGAAGGGCTACGCGACGCACGAGTCAACCGTGTTCGAGAACGTCACGGCAGCTCGCGCAGCAGCGCAGAGCGCATCTGCTGGCAACATGGAGCAGAAGCAGCAGGCAGAGGCAAACCTGTCGCGCTCAATAATGGGCGTGTTCGCAGTTGCTGAAAACTACCCAGACCTCAAGGCGAGCGCGAACTTCCAGCAGCTCCAGGGCGACCTCACTGACACAGAAGATAAAATTCAAGCATCGCGCCGCTTCTACAACGGCAACGTGCGCGACTACAACACGAAGCTCCAGACGTTCCCAACGAACATCATGGCAAACACGTTTGGCTTCACGAAGCGCGAGTTCTTTGGCCTCGATGACCAAGCGCAAGCTCAAGCGCCTGTGGTTTCCTTTTAGGACACAGAATTAGTATAAGTATCAGTATCGGCTACCGATTCTAGTTTCATATACTTATACCGATACTTATACTCCCCAATGATCGCCTACACAGAAATAGCGTCCAACAAAAGAAAAACGGCACTACTGATCACCTCTTTCTTAGTGGTGGTCATTGCGCTTGGCTGGGTTTTCGACCTCGCGTACGCTGACCCGGCAATTCTGGTTTTCGCCGTAGTCCTTGCTGTTGGCTCTGCGCTGTTCAGCTACTACTTCAGCGACCGCATCACGCTGGCAGTGTCAGATGCAAAGCCTGTAACGCTCCAGTCAAACCCACAGCTCTACAACGTGGTGGAAAATTTGTGCATTGCCGCTGGGCTGCCAATGCCGCGCATCTTCATAATCAATGACCAGGCAATGAACGCCTTCGCCACTGGGCGTGACCCAAAGCACGCAGTGGTCTGCGTCACAGCTGGGCTTTTGCAGAACATGGACAAGACAGAAGCTCGAAGGTGTGATTGCGCACGAGCTGTCGCACGTTGGCAACTACGACATTCGCCTTTCGACGATCATCGTCGTGCTCGTTGGCCTCATCACGCTGCTGTCAGACTGGATGCTGCGCCTCACCATTTTTGGTGGCGGCGGCAGGCGTCGAGGCAACGGTGACCAGCTGCAAATTATTTTCCTCATCGTGGGTATTGTGCTCGCCATTGTGTCACCGTTCGTGGCAGTCATCATCCAGCTCGCAGTCTCGCGCAAGCGCGAGTACCTGGCAGATGCATCTGGTGCGCTCCTCACGCGCTACCCAGAAGGCTTGGCCAGCGCGCTGGAAAAAATTGCAGGGCCACGACCTGGCAATGTCTGAGGCAAACAAGGCAACAGCGCACCTGTACTTTGTGAACCCGCTGAGCCTGAGCGACAACCAAGGCACCACAGCGCGCAAGAGCCGCGGCTCTGGTGGATGGTTTGCCGGCTTGTTCAACACGCACCCGCCAATACAGGACAGAATAAAGAAGCTGAGAGAAATGAACTTGGGATAAGAAAATACCCCTCGCCCCGGCCGAAGCCAGAATGAGGGGTTTTGTAGCACTACTTTGGAACGACGAGCACGCGAGTGCCCGCAGGCAGGACGCGCTTCTCGTGTCCGCCGGACACGTTGGTAACCCGTGGCAGCATGTCACCGTGCGTCGCCATCAGCCACAGTGATCCGTTTGCACGGAAGAACGTGAGCAGCGGATGTTGCCACTTAGGGTGAAGTTCGTTTCTGCTGATCGCCTTAAAAACGTAGACCAGATTGAGCAACGGCTGCGCGAGCTGCGCAAGGTCTGTTTGTACCATCACGTTCACCTGGTCAATCTGCATATCTTCGGCCAGCTGAACCTCGCCGATGAGGCTGTGGGTTTGGCCGCGATGACCATAGACCGGGATTTGATCTTCAGCCAAATCCGAAAAGAAATCTGGGCCACGACGTGCCAGCTCCGAAATAACATTCGGAGAGCCAGAATCATAATGGAAAGACCTGAACTTGATCCGTCCCAGGTTTCCCGACAGGCGAACATCTTCGACACTTTGGGTTTGCATGTTAAATCCTCCATACCGAATTTTGAACAAGCTCATAGTATCATGGAATACGTAGATTGTCAAGAAAATTCTTGGCTTGAACCTTGACATCACGTTCCTAAATGCTAAACTGGGAACAAGGGTTAGCACTCTCGGCGATAGACTGCTAATTCCCCTTCACAGCTTTAAAAATAACCTCTGTTCGAAATCCCCTGTTATGGAGCATGCGCTGGAGCTTCTCGCGATTACTGCGAACATCGCCGTACTGGCGATCTAAGAAACGCTTTGCGATGGCAAGCTCGTCGTCAACGCCAAAACCGCGCATAGTTTTTTCCACCAGTGGCTTTGCCAGCTGGCGCTCGTACAGCTTCTTCTGGATTCCGTAAAAGCCGTACGACTTGTGCGCCTTGAGGTTCTCAAGGTACACGCTCGCAAAGTTGGCATCATCCAAAAACTTCAACTCAACCAACCTCGCCAGCGCATCGTCTGCTTCAGCCTTCGTGTACTTCTTGCTGGTGAGCTTTGTGCGCAGCTGGCCAACAGAGTGCATCTGGCGGCTCAGCAAATTCAGGGCATAGTCAAAGGCATCAGCGCTTGGCCTTGAACGTGAACCAGTGGCTGGCAGCTCAGCCGTACTAGCAGTGTCATCTTCCTCGCCATCCTCACCACCACGACCAGGAACGTCCCCCAGCCTCACTATTAAATTTTCATTAAACTCTTTTGACATCGGTTTACTCTATATATAGAATGGAGACACATGAATAACTTCGCATACATACTCGAGCGCCTGTCCACCCGCGCAAAGAACGCGCTCATCGCAGCGCAGCTCGTTTCTGAGCAGCTGCACCACGACCACATTGGCACAGAGCACCTGCTCTACGGCATTATATCAGAGAAGAGCAGCTTTGCCGCAGAGGTTTTGCTCAAGAACAAAGTGAGCGCAGAGCTCATCCGCGACGAACTAGATAAAGTTAACCAGAACCACATTTCACAGACGTGGAAGCCAATTCTGTCTGAAAACCTCAAAGTGGCGCTCGACCGCTCAGCAGCAGTCGCGCAGCGCTACGAGTACCAGTTCATTGGCACAGAACACTTTCTGTACGGCATCTTAGATTTGCAACAGTCGCGCGCAAAGGTAATTCTGTCGAAGCTAAACGTTGACATCCGCGCAATGCGCACGTCACTCAACGCAGTGTTTGAAAACCTATCCAGCTTCCCAGATTTAATGAACATGCCAGGCGAAGAAGGCAGCGACCACTCGCACGACCACAGCCACGACAACGGCCACGGCAACATGAGCATGGGCGGAGTGCCGCCAGTGTCGCCGACAAACGGCGCACAAAACATGGGCAACATGGGATCGAGCGCGGCAATGGCAAGCAGCCGCAACCCAGCAGGCTCTGGCTCTGCCTTAGACTACTTCACGTCAGACATCACGGCGCGCGCAGCAGCTGGCAAGATTGACCCTGTCATTGGCCGCAAGAAAGAAATAGAGCGCATGGTCAACATCTTGAACCGCCGCACGAAGAACAACCCAGTGCTCATTGGCGAGCCAGGCGTTGGCAAGACGGCAATTGTTGAAGGCCTCGCGCTCGCAATTGTCAAAGGTGAAGTGCCAGACTCTCTGCTCGACAAGCGCATCCTCGCGCTAGACCTTGCGCTCATCATTGCAGGCTCAATGTTCCGCGGTGAATTTGAGAGCCGCCTCAAGCAAATTATTGACGAGATTCGCGACAACCCAAAAATTATTCTGTTCATAGACGAGCTGCACACTGTTGTTGGCGCTGGCGCCACAACAGGTTCTCTCGATGCAGCAAACATTTTAAAGCCATCCCTTGCCCGCGGCGAGCTGCACGCAATTGGTGCCACCACGCTCACAGAGTACCGCAAGCACATTGAGAACGATGCAGCGCTCGAGCGCCGCTTCCAGCAAATTTTGGTTGATGAGCCAAGCCAGGACGAGGCAATTGCCATTCTGCAGGGCCTCAAGCAAAACTACGAAAAGCACCACAGCGTAAAAATAACTGACGGAGCCATTCGCTCGGCCGTCGACCTTTCAGTGCGCTACATCAATGACCGCTTCTTGCCAGATAAGGCGCTCGACCTCATAGATGAAACAGCTGCAAGCCTGCGCCCGAAAGTGACTGACACGAAAATTCAGCGCATACTGCGCCGCCTTGAGAAAGACATTGCAGTGCTCGATGACGAAAAGACAAAGGCAATTCTGAGCGATGATTTTGCAACAGCAGACCACCTGCGTTTGCAGGGCGAAAAATTCAAGAAGCAGCTGCTCGATGCGCAGCTACAGGTTGAGGCTGATGCAGCGAGCGGCAAGCATAAGCTTGAGATTGGCCCAGAAGACATTGCCAGAACTGTTTCCACTATAACAAAAATTCCTCTCAGCAAGATAGCGCGAGCTGAAATGTCTAAGCTCGTTGGACTTGAGAAAGTTTTGCAGGGCAAGATTATTGGCCAAGACGAAGCTGTCACAGCCATTGCGCAGTCTATCCGCCGCTCGCGCGCTGGCGTGACATCGCCAAAGCGACCACTCGGCTCATTCGTGTTCTTGGGCACAACAGGTGTTGGAAAAACTGAGACTGCAAAGGTCTTGGCACGCGAAGTGTTTGAAGATGAGACAGCGCTCATTCGCGTAGACATGTCAGAGTTCATGGAAAAGCACAACGTGTCGCGCCTCATTGGTGCACCAGCAGGCTACGTTGGGTACGAAGATGGTGGCCGCCTCACAGAAGCTGTGCGCCGCAAGCCGTACGCTGTGATCCTGTTCGACGAAATGGAAAAGGCTCACCCAGACGTGTTCAATATCTTGCTGCAGATACTCGAAGAAGGCCAGCTCACAGACGCTGCTGGCAAGAAGGTGAACTTCCGCAACACAATCATAATCATGACGTCGAACATTGGCATGGCAGACTTGAATCGAAGTGCTGCCAAGATTGGGTTTGCAGATGCCGACGCTAGCGCAGCTCGCAAGAATAGCGCTGAAAGTGGCTACAACGAAATTAAAACTACAGTGTTGGCATCATTCATGCAGCAGTACAGGCCAGAGTTCATCAACAGAATAGACAAGGTTTTGGTCTTCAGGCCACTGGCAAAAGAGCAGCTCACCAAGATTGCGCAGCTGCAGCTCAATGACCTGGCGCGACACCTGGCAATGCAGCACGTTAGCGTGACCTACACGCCAGCTCTTGTGGCGCTCATTGTTGAGAAGAGCTTTGACCCAAACCAAGGTGCACGTCTCATTCGCCGCAACATTCAGGAAATGGTGGAAAACCAGCTCGCAGAAGACTTGATTACTGGCAAGGTAAAAGAGTTCAGCGGCGTGAAGCTTGATGCTGTTGGGAAAAAAGTGAGCATCGTGAAAGTGGCAAAAACCGCACGCGAGAAGCACGCTGCTGTGCCTGCGTAGCATACCACGCTGCTGCTTTGACTTTGCAGTGTCCCCTGCCGTAGAATGTAGGTGCAGGAGGACACAATCATGACAGACGAACGGGCTTACGAGATAGTTGTTATGGGACTCGCAAAAAGGCTGTACAGTAGCGCACTGTGGCAAGGGTGCACCGTCCCCGAAGCACGTACAGTTGCCGCTGCTCTAGCGCGCAGAATGTACCTTCCTGAATTCAGGAAGGCTGTTCTCAGAAAAGCCTTCGGGCACTAGGCCTCCTCGAGTTATCCCCACAGAAGTTAACCTCGTTTTAATACTCCCAGCGTAGCATTACTTCATGCGCTGGGAGTTTATATTTGACATCATTTTTCCAAACACGTGCGTTGGCTGCGGGACTGGCAATACCCTGCTGTGTTCAGCGTGCGCGGCTTACCTCGCAAGGCCGCTTCAAACGTGCCCAGTGTGTGGCCACACCTCAGAGCTTGGCCTGTGCCACGAAGCGTGTCGCGAGTACGCAGTGGCAATGCTCTGCCCAGTGCAAATCTTCAGCGCACTCTCGTACCACGACCCTGTTGTCCAAGCTGCAATCCACGAGCTAAAGTACCAGGGCATTCGCGGCTACGCAGGCATCTTTGCCGGCATCCTCGCAGACAGCGCGGGCTGTACCCTAGAACCTGGAACAACCATTACAGCAGTTCCCCTCCACGCGCGCCGGCACGCCGAACGCGGCTTCAACCAGTCAGAGCTCATTGCAAAGGCTCTTGCCGTGCAAACTGGCTGCCACTACGAGCAACTCCTCACCAAAACAAAGCACACAAAGTCCCAGACAGCCCTATCTGGCAATGAGCGCCGCTCCCAGCTCACAGGCGCATTCTCGTGCAAGGAAAACCTCACTGGCCAGCACGTTATCCTCGTAGACGACGTCTACACAACGGGCAGCACCCTGGCAGAGTGCACCCGCGCCCTGTACGCAGCAGGCGCTGCATCTGTAGCCTGCCTCACTGTTGCGAAAGACTGATGGGCAGGATATAATGTACCAGATCACGTGGAGAGGTCGCATAGAGGCCTAGTGCGCTGGTTTGCTAAACCGGTAAAGGTGTCAAAACCTTTCGGGGGTTCGAATCCCCCCCTCTCCGCCATGGAAGTTTGATGGTCACCGAGACTGCGAGCACGCAGGCGAGGTGGCCGGCAGACTTCCATGCGGGGAAGGTGGTGTGGGATTCGAACGGGTTGAAGCGAGGCAAATGGTTTCCTGCAGGAAACCATGCAGGCGAGCGATCGCCAAGCTGCCAGTGGCAGATTGGCGCAACCCAGGGCAACGAGCCGCCAGTCCTGTCCGACGTAGCGTAAGCGAAGTCGGAAGGCGGGCGACGCGGAAATCCCCCTCTCCTATACACAAACTTTAAAAATAGGCTTTCGTCAAACAAGGAAAATCTCGAGAGAACTGGCTTTTAATCTATGATAGAAGATACTAGCAAAATTATTTGCCCTAACTGCGGTGAATCGATTTCTATCGATGATGTATTGTCACATCAATTTGAAGCAAAGTACAAACAAGAATTTATAAAAAAAGAGGTTGAGATAAAAAAAGTTTTTGAGGAAAAAACCAAGAAAGAAATAGCTGAACAATCAAGTAAATACAAGGAACAGATTAAAGAAGAAGTTGAGAAGGAGTCTATTTTAGAGAGAAAGCATTTAGAAGACCAGCTCTCCGATAAAGAAAGGCTACTTACGGAAGCTCGCAAAAACGAAATTGCACTGATAAAAGAGAAACAAAAACTTAAAGACGATAAAGATACTTTTGAGATTGACAAGGAGCGTCAACTAGCCGCAGAAAGACAAAAAATTGAAGAAGAGGCATCAAAAAAAGCTACGGACGTAAAACAGGCAGAAATTGATCAACTAAATAAAAAACTTTCTGACGCAACAAAAGCCAAAGATGAACTTGCAAGAAAGCTTGAGCAAGGTTCGCAACAGACCCAAGGAGAGGTTCAAGAAATAATTCTTGAAGAACTTTTGAGATTTGAGTTCATCCATGATGACATTTCACCAGTCCCAAAAGGTGTAACTGGCGCTGATATAATCCAAACCGTCAAAACTAAAACAGGCGTTGAGTGCGGAACGATTATTTGGGAATCCAAGAAGACAAAAACTTGGTCTGAGGGATGGATACAAAAATTGAAAGATGATCAAAGAACGATAAAGGCTGATATTGCAGTAATTGTTTCTTCCGTTCTACCTGAGGGTATAAATGGCATTTCTTTTCGCGATGGAGTTTGGATTTGTAATATAAAATTTGCGGTATCAATCGCAATTGCCCTAAGACAATCCCTGGAGGCTGTTTCCAGAGAAAAAGGTATGTCCATCGGTAAGAATGAAAAAGTAGAACTACTTTATTCATATTTAACTGGCACAGAATTTAGACAACGAATTGAGACTATTGTTGAAACATTTTCATCCATGAAATTAGCTCTTGATAAAGAAAAGCTTTATTTTGAAAAATCTTGGGCTGAAAAAGAAAAACAGATGCAGAAAGTAATCAAAAATACCGTAGGAATTTACGGAGACTTAAGCGGTGTTGTTCAGCTGCCAAAAATTGAATCACTAGAAGCTTCTCCGAGCCAATAAAATCTTAATATAGCGCATCCACAAATACCCTGGTGGATACTGAACAGAACTTCAACAAACGGCATCACTACCAAATGAATTACAAAAAGTTTACAATTAAAAATTTTCGATCCTTTGAAGATGAGCAGCGCATTGAGCTAGCTCAACCATTACCCTCCAAAATTGGATCTGGTATTACTTATCTTGTAGGATTAAATAATACTGGCAAAACAACAATAATTGAAGCGATGTGGCTAAAAAAAGATGACCACCTAAATGATAGCGAGAAAAAAAGTCTCCCACCAGAGTTTAACTTATATTCCGATGACGCGAACATTCAAAGAAGCGTGCGACTGTCCAAACCAGAATCGTACACTTTCATAGAGCAACCAGATCGAGATGCAAATGATAGAACAGAGCTTTTTGAAATCATATCATCGAGAAGAACGTGGGACGCAACTGCTAATGGGTCAGACACAGCTGCAAACATACTTGCTAATTCTGCAATTGGAGGTAACCCTAGAAATAAACAAGAAATTGCAACGGCTCTAATTCTGAAAGATATTGAAAAAGACCAGACCAGATATGATTCTTTTACTGCTTTAGTTCAAAGAGTTATACCAGAATTTACCAAGTGGGTTGTTGCACATGAAAATCAACCATACATCCAGTATATTTCCAGCAATGGCATACGCCATCGGACAGATTTTTTAGGAGATGGTGTCATTTCAGCCATTAGAATAATTGCTCACTTGTTCGAAAATCGAAATACCGGTTTAATCATAGATGAGCCCGAATTATCACTTCATCCACAAGCTCAGAAAAACTTACTTGAAATCATAGCTGAATTTTCCGAGAAAAGACAGGTATTAATTGCTACTCATAGTCCCTACTTTATCAATTGGGAATATATTACAAACGGTGCAAAATTAAACAGGATCGCAAAGATAGATGATATCAAATCTGAAATTTTTACCTTGGGAGATCCGAGTAAGTACTCTGGACTAATAAGTGGTGCAAATTGGCAGCAGCCATATTTAATCGATGAGGTAGCTAAAGAAATATTTTTCGCGGTTGATAATATTCTTTTTCTGGAAGGGCAAGAAGATGTGGGTCTACTGAGGAATGAATTCGATGAGAAAACCATCCATATTTTCGGCTATGGCGTGAGAGGCTGTGATAATTTTAAGCTAGCTCTATCTATGGCAAAAGATTTGGGATTTAAAAAAGTTGGAGTGTTAATTGACAAAGGATCAAAAGAAGATAGTATTTTTAAGGAATTAGAAAAAGATTACCCGAATTACAAGATCATTCAATGGAATAAAAATGATATTCGAGACAAAAAATTAACGCAACTCCAAAAAAAAGAAGGCTACTTTAACGAGTCGGGTGAAAAGAAAAGTGCCGATAAATTAGATGACTTTAATGAAAAGATTCAAACAATTAAAGAATTCTTTGCTAATTAATAAAATCGATGACTTACTACAAAAATTCTGACGGAAACTCTAATATACTAAAGTACCAAATAGGTTCAGATTTTATTATTGTGGAATTTCGAGATCATAAAACATACAAGTACTCATATAGAAGTGCTGGTGCTTCAAACATAGAACAAATGAAAACATTGGCTGAGCAAGGTTTCGGTTTAAACAGTTATATAAATAAATACGTGAGAAAAATGTACGAGGTATAAACTTAATAAAACGATCGCAAGAATGAAATTACCTAGCAGAGCAAGGGACAGCCTTTCTTTCATAACTAAACAAAACCTTTTTAATCATGTTCAAAGTGTGGTCGATACCGCAAAAAAATCGCTTAAAGCCGATGAGAAAGTATTCTATAAAAATTCAGTTGATCCATTCTCTGCCTTATTCGATGCGCTCTGGCAAGGTATTCCGATCTTTGAGTGGGTAAAACAGGAAAAGTCTCGCCAAAACCAGAAAACACTGCAAAATGCCCTCGGTAATTTCCATCAAAATATCCTGGGATCTTCAAAAGGTTGGCAAAATATGGGGACTGGAAAAGTCTTTGACATCATAAATGATAAAAAGAAAATCATCGCTGAAATTAAAAATAAGTATAATACCACCAAAGGAAACCACAAGATTGCAATTTACGATGACCTAAAACGTCAACTTAAGAATGCTTACAAAGGTTACACAGCTTACTACGTTGAAATAATTCCTCCAAATAAAAAAATCTACGACAAGCCATTCGAACCCTCAGACAATAATACTCACCGAAGGCGTCCCGCTAATAAATCAATTCGTGTAATTGATGGTAAAAGCTTTTACACACTTGCGACTGGAGACAAAAATGCGCTCGAAAAACTTTATGCCATCCTGCCTTCGATACTAGCGAAGGTACTGGGTAAAAAATCTTTAAAGCTCAAGAAACATAACGCATTCAAAGATTTATTTGATCGTGTTTACTAGTTATCCACAGAAGTATTAAAAACAGATTAAATAGTACCCTTGCATACTGCAAGGGTACTATTTATAATTAATCTATGCAAGAACTACTAAACGTACACGCGGCTTCGCAGGTTGTGGGGGTATCTCCTGATACCATCAGACGTTGGGACAAAAAAGGTCTAATCAAAGCCCTACGCTCTGACCTCAACCATAGGCTTTTCAACGTAACAGAAATCAAACGACTACAGGATAAAATCTCTGGGGTAAATCAAAAAGGAAAATTTAAAGTCCTCAAATCGAAAGAAAAAACTAATTATTCTGTAATAGAGCTTTTCGCTGGTGCTGGTGGAACAGCACTTGGTTTTGAAAATGCTGGCCTAAAACACAAACTGCTGCTTGATATTGATAAGGACTCAGTCGCAACATTACAGAAGAATCATCCGAACTGGAATGTCGAGAAAGCCAATGTAAGAGAATTTGATTTCAAAAGGATGAAAGCTGATATTGTTGAGGGTGGATTCCCCTGCCAAGCTTTTAGTCACGCAGGCAAAAAAATGGGCTTTGACGATACCCGCGGTACACTTTTCTACGAACTTGCACGCTGTGTTAAGCAAGTAAGGCCAAAAATATTCATGGGTGAGAATGTGAAAGGACTCCTTACCCACGACGATGGCAGAACTTTAAACACTATCATCCACGTGTTGCGTGACCTTGGATACAAAGTCGCCTACAAAGTTTTAAGGTCTCAGTACTTAGATGTCCCACAGAAACGTGAGCGTTTGGTAATTTTAGGTGTCCGCAACGACTTAAAGCTACCGTTACTTTTTCCGAAAGAACATGATTACACCGTGAGCATCAGAGAGGCACTCGAAAATGTGCCTGATTCTCCGGGTCAAAAGTATCCGAAGCGAAAAAAAGAAATACTGGATAAAATTCCAGAGGGTGGTTACTGGAGAGATCTGCCTTTAGCTTTGCAGAAAGAGTACATGCAGGCGAGCTTTCATATGGGCGGTGGCAAAACGGGAATGGCTCGCAGATTAGCTTGGGATGAACCGAGCCTTACTTTGACCTGTGCTCCTGCTCAAAAACAAACAGAACGATGTCATCCATCAGAAACGAGACCTCTGACCATTAGAGAGTACGCCCGTATTCAAACCTTTCCTGACAACTGGAATTTTCAAGGCTCAACAGCTTCTCAGTACAAGCAAATTGGCAATGCTGTGCCTGTGAATTTGAGTTACCATATTGGACTTTGCTTGATCGCTATGCTGAGAAACAAACATGACCTGAAAACGATGGATATAGTGGAGCCGACTCAGAACCAACAAAACCTACTATAACTAATTATAAATAAAAAATTGAACACTACACAGAATTCGAGGATTATGAATCCTGATAGGATCCTATTTCAATATGAAATAAGATCCAAGCTTTGTAGCTTAGAGCTCCAACGACAACGAATATATTCTAGTCAACAAATCGCCGTAAGTGCTGGCGCAAGTCCTGTACACGATGTGGACTTTTATTCAGTACTTTTACGTCGCATCCTTCGAGAGATAGAAGAAGCCGCCAGATACGATTCTCGGGTTGCAAATCTTAAAGGTAAAAATTCGGCTCTCTTTAAAAAAATTAAGCTGCGCGATCATTTTGAGCATGGTTTAGACCAAGAGAATGTAAAGCCAACTCTCATTTCAGACTTACCAAAAGGCACCATTTTTAGTCCTGATTCAGAGAGCATTAAAATAAGCACCTCTTTGCTCAACGACCAGATTACATCTTCAGGTCTTACTTGGCATTTAAAGTCAGACCACCAAAAGTTTATTGAGGTTGCTCAGGATTTTTCCGATCTTTATCCTTTCGTCGCCTCAAATCATCCATCATTATTTTCTCGAATCAAAAAAAGTCTCTTCAAATTTCGTGGCCTCACATAAGAGCCTGCTATAATTCAAGAATCCCATGCCCCTCTCCCCCTTCACAAACTTCCTCATAGCCGCAATCACAGCCTCCTCAGCCTTCATTGGGCTGCTCTTTGTCGCGCTCTCATTCATCACGCAGTCAGCCGACAAAACCCCAGACACCCTCAGCTCACGTGAGCGCCTCCTCGCAGAGGGAAGCTACTCTGCGCTCGTCAACGTGTTCTTCGTGTCGCTCATTGCCCTCATCCCAGGCGCAGGGCTTGCCTGGGCATCGCTCGCCATGAGCACCTTTGGCATCAGCACACTCGTGGACATTGCGCGCAAGACCCCGTTCAACAGCCGCGCAGCAGCAGCAGCAGAGAGCATCAGCACCCTCACCTTCATCTTTGCCCTCTACATCGTGCAGCTCGCGTACGCAATCGTGCTCATCAAAAATCCTGCTAGCGCATCTGCAACCTACGTGCTCATCAGCCTGCTCGCAGCACTCTTCGGCGCGGCGCTCGTGAGAGCGTGGCAGCTGGTGGGCGTGAGGCAGGGAAAGTAGCACCAGCCACCAAAACCCCTTGACACCACTCCCCCTTCTGTTCCAAAATACTAAGTGTGTTTACATACCAAAGGGGGTAGTACGAACTTGGAAACAGCAGATTTTTACGTACCGTTAAAAAGTGCACGGCGAGAGCTTCGACCACCGGAAAGTGCTCAGGACAAACATTGAGCGCTGGTGGGCAAAAAATAACTGGGCAATTCCACAGCTATTCTTGACCGGTCATCCGATTGCAGGATTCGGGAGACCTGTGGCAACTTTCCGCTACGAAGACGCGGTGTTCTCGGAATACGCAGCCGCAGCAAAGCTTTCACCGTTCTGGCTCGAGTACACAGCAGGCAAGTTCAGCACAGAGTCAAGGCCAAAGAAGAGCTTGCTGCGTCCGCGCTTCTTCGTGAGGCGAGGCCGTCGCAATGGCATGGTCATTAAGCCTGTTCAGCTGGCACCGTTCCAGAAGTGGCGCGGCAAGCCAATCGACAGGATCACGCTGACGTGCGGCAAGAGGCTGGTAGACTTTCACCACCACCTCCACGATTCACGAATCCCAAACTCCAGAGAAGACCTGTCTGATTTCTACGGACAGTTCGGGAGCGCAGAGCAGTACTACGAGGCGTACCTCTCCCTCTTCATTGCGCACGGCGTGATGTTCGAGGACTACCACGGGGGCGAGTCAGGCTCTGAGCTTGCGACCCTCACGGATAAAGTTTTTACACCTGCATTCGTAAAGCTACGCGAGCGTTTTGGGATAAATCCCCTGCTCGTGCAGATGCCGTGGCACGACGACCTGCGCTTCTACCCTGAGCCAGCATCAGACTGGCGCGCAGGCTCTGTCATCCAGGAACAGCTGCTTCCAAGCTAAAAATGCCTTGCCACCCCACTGCGCTGAAAGCGCAGTGGGGTGGCATTACTGTTTTAAAAAAGACAGCATTGCACCCTCCGCATTAGATAATTAGAAACTGTTACTGTAGCCGGTGCTTCCGGTAAGACGACAGTAGCCGCTGCTGGAGCTGCTCCAGTTTGGACTTTAATTGTTTCGGGTTGAGTGTAGCATACTTTGCTTTCAGCACCGCCTTAACGCCCTCGGGAACTTTCTCGTGCGCGAGCACCCTGGCGTAGGCGGTCTGCGGCGTGTCGTACACACGTTTGTACTTCGAGCCAACCCGCTCCTTGCCCAGGCACTTCATGGACGGCAGGAAGAAGTTGACGTAGTCCTCGAGCAGCGGGTAGAGCTCGTTCAGAATGGCGACCTGCCCGGGTTGGTCGTAGCGCAGGTAGCCGACCCAGTGCCGCACGTTCGTGTAGTTCTTCTGCTCGATCCTGGCGTGGTCGTTCTTCCTGTAGGGCCTGGTTCTGGTGCAGGTAATTTTTGGGGTCAAGCTGCTGCACCACGGCACGACCTCGTGGTTGATGAACTCACTCCCCGAGTCGAAGTCGAAGCCCGTGATGGCCAGCGGGCACCGCTCCCGCATCGCCTCGAGGCTGTCGCGGGTGGCCAGCATGCCCTTGTTCCACTGCGCCCGGAGCAGCGTCCAGATCGTCGCCACGTCGGTGTACTGCACCGTGAACGCGTAGTCTCCGGTGAGGCTCGTGCCGCAGTGGGCGACCGTGTCCACCTCGCCCTTGCCGGGCTCGGGGTTCTCCCACGGGCCGCGCCTGATGGGCACGAGCTCCTTGAGCTCGGACGGCTTGGTGGTTCCCGTGTTCCCACGGGCGAGCCGCGGAAACGCCTCGATCTTGTCTTTGGCCGTGCCCAGGCTCATGGAGAGCAGCAGCTCGGTCGTGTCGGCTGGGTAGCGCCACTCTTTGCAGCGTTTCAATACCGTGACCCACTCGCCGAGCTGCGGGTGCAGCCGCTCGGCGCAGATGTGGTCAGCGAGCCCCCAGATTTCGTGCAGGGCTTCCGCCACCCTCGGGCCGTACCGCTCCCTGCGCCCTGGACGTTTTTTCTCCCAGCCTGGATCACGGGTGGCCAGCTGGTTCAGCCGCCTGATGATGGCGTGCCGGTGCATGCGGGTGGTCGTTCCCAGAACATCCAGCACCACCTTCTTGCCTGCTCTGCCCGCGGCCAGGTAGTCCGCTAGCCTGTCTTTCAGAACCTCTTGTATTGTAGCCATGGTCATATGCAGCTACAGTAACAGGCATTGCTATCTAACCGCTCACCGCCCAGTAACAGTTGATGCTATCTAAAGCGCCCTCTGTACAAATCTTGTTTTCCATGCTAACCTTTTGGCATCAAAGGGAGGATACCTTGTCACAAGAAAAGAAAAAGTTGCAGCCAGTGGAGCACCACTGGCACGTCTCTACGTGGGTTTGCATAGTTAAAGACAACGTCTACGAAATCAGAATCAGAGTTTCTCGTAAGTTCTTGGAGGCCTCATTCAACCTCTCCATGAAAATGGGAATGAAAAATTGCCAGATTCATCCGAGAATCCTTGCACACGATGCTGGCGTGAACGTTTCTAATGGAGACAACATTCTCCTCTTCGGAGACTACGGCCTCAGGCAAATTAATTGCCCGCGCCACGGAGAGTGCTACCTCGTGCTCGTTCCCAATTCTACTTCTGAGAATGGGGCAGAGTTCCGTGCCTTTGGCTGTAGCGATAGCATTGAGCAGTCGTTTCTAATGTCTGTCTGGACGTGGTGGGCAGAGAAGGCCTTAGAGGAAGTCAAAAAGATTGAACAAGAGAGCGCACGTGTACGCGCCACCCACTGAGCACAGCAGTTTTGTGCACTACGCGCTTCGGTAACACCGGAGCGCTCTTTTTATTCCAGCGAAGTTGACAAGTTGAATACAAAATAGTAGAATACAGGAGTTCAAAAATTTGCACTACCCAGGAGGATTACCCAAAGTGGCCTTTTCAGCGAACCTTGCAAGAACACTCCACCTCTCAGGAAACATTGGATACGAGAGCACCGAAAAACTTACCAAAGATTTTTTTCGCCTCATGGCGGAAGACCCCAAGCAGCCTATCCACCTGCTCATACACAGTTGCGGTGGGCTATCCACAGCAGGCTTCGCCTTTTACGACAGCGTGAGAGCTCTGGAAACAAATCCCCTGGTAACAGTGGCCCTCGGTGCCGTAGATTCCGTTGCCCTCATCTTTTACATGGCAGGGAAGAGACGCATCGCCGGATCGCACACCGCATTTCTGATCCACGAGGTAAGCAGGAGTTACGAAAGACCTTTCACCCTCAATTTGAGCGAGTTTAAAAAAGGAGTAGCCGATCTACAGAGACACACAGATTACTACGCTGAGATCGTGGCCTCCAACAGCTCAGGAAAAATGCCGGCTCGCAAAATCAAACGCATGATGATAGAAGAGCGCGCGCTCAAGGCGACAGAAGCAATGAACTTGGGCATTGCAACAGAAATGATTTAGGCATTCGCAACAATACAAGCAAGAGGGTCAGCTAGCAGCTGATCCTCTTTACATTTTTACTTTTCTATCGCCCCTTCCTTCACCAGCTTCTCCCTCTTCAACTCTGCCCCGCGGTTGTACTCCCCTAGCCTGCCGTCAGAACGCACCACTCGATGGCACGGGATTTTTGGGTTATAATTGTGGCTCATGATCGTGCCAACTGCGCGGTACGCACCTGGGCTGCCCGCAGCATCAGCAACCTCCTTGTACGTGAGCACTTTACCCTTTGGAATGGCAACAACCACTGTGAGCACGCGGTTCGTAAAAGAGTGGCTGGCAGAATGAACCTTTAGCCTGCCCGAACTCCCCTGTTTTTGATTTGCTTTTTTCATTGATTTCCTGCTTAATACCATAGACTACCCGTAACAAAACCCTAGCTAATCCGTCATTATTGGTGGCACCTTCATATATGTCTGAAACAAATTCAGAGGCTCTCGAAAGCCTTCACTACAATGATACCTCTCTTTTGCCCATTGTGTTAAGGGCAAAGGGTGGCGAAGAAGACGCTTTCGGCGAGCTCTACAATGCCTACTTTGATAAAATCTACCGCTTCGTGTTCTACCGCGTCAGCCACAAGGAAGTCGCGGAAGACATCACAGAAGACGTGTTTGTCAAAGCTTGGCAGAAGATTGCATCTGTGAAAGCAGAGGCATTTGGCGGCTGGCTGTACCAGATAGCGAGAAACCGCGTCATTGACCACTACAGGCAAGACAAGGCGACCGTTGACCTGGTAGAGGTCGAGAACATTCTCGAAGCACCAGACGATCTTGCGAACAACGCAAACCAAGTGCTGAACCAAGAGCTGTTCATGCAGCTGCTCAAGCAGCTCACACCAGAGCAGCAGGTCATTGTGAAGCTCAAGTTCCTCGAAGACTTAGATAACCCAGAGATCGCAGAGCTGGTGGCAAAGAGCGAAGGCTCTATCCGCGTCATCCAGCACAGGGCAATTCAAAAATTACAGCAACTTTTAGAAGACCACATCAACAACTCCAATGTTCAGAAGTAAAGCAACTAAAAAGTACGCAGCCCTCGACGAGGCAATTGCCAGGGTTTCGAGTGGACAGCCGATTGAATCGGTTGCTTCAGCGTACCCAGAAGCTGAGCGTGCATCACTGGTAAAAATGCTGGGCATCGTGAGCGCAGTGCAGTCACTGCCAAAGGTGCAGGTGCCAGCGCCATCAAAGCGCAGGCTCTACCTTGACCCTGCTTACCAGAAATCAAAGAACGGCGTGCTGGCGTTCATCAACTCTTTCAAGACGTTTGGCTACGCGTTCACAGCTGTCATTGTTGTGTTCATCATCAGCGGCACTGCTTACGCCGCATCAAAGAGCCTGCCTGGCGATACGCTCTTCACGCTGAAGGCTGGCTACGAAAACGCACAGCTTGCCCTAGCCACAACGCCGCTGAGCAGGGCGCAGCTGCAGGTTCAAATAGCCTCAGAGCGTTTGGCTGATGCGCAGACAGTGCTCTCTAGCAACGCAGATTCATCTTCAAAGGCAACTGCCATTAGCTACCTGAACAGCGCAACCAGCCAGGCCGTGAGCAGCGTGCAGGCTGTTGTGAAAAGCTCTACTGCAACTGCTGGATCCTCAGTGCAGAGCAACTCGAGCCTCGCGCAGAGCGTAGAGCAGCTCGCAGCAGCGCAGCAGCAGCTCGTGCCAGCAGCATCTGTTGCCCCAGGCCAAGCACAGGCTCTCGCAGACATCCAGACAACTGTCGCAGCAGCGCAGGCCAGCCAGAACCCAGCATCAATTCCAACACCGGCAACGGTTAGCGTCACAGGCAAGCTTGTGGCAATTGCAAACGGCAGCGTTACCGTTGACACAAACAAGTTCACCATTGACCCACGCAACATAAAAATTACGGACACAGATGGGTTCAACTTGTCGTTCGCGGCACTCGCAGTTGGCGAGACCGTGAAGATTAGCGCGCAGACCCAGCCTGACAACACGAACTTGGTGAACGTCATCACCATCATTAGCCAAGCTCCTGCCGCACCAACACCTACATCAACGCCAACAGTGACGCCAACGACCACCACGTCGGCGAGTGGCGCACCGCTCCTCACAATGCCAGTGACGACAACAGCCACCCAGCAAACTACTGTCCCCGCAATTCCCGTTAAGCCAAATGATACGTACGGCGGCGTGATATTTGAGAACTAAAATTCGATAGATTAAGACTCCAGCTACACGCTGGAGTTTTTTCTTTTCAGTGGCTGCTGTTGACAAAATATATTTTTAGTTGTAGAATGTATGAAGTTTTTGAATAGGTTCGAGGAGGATACTGTGGCTAAGTCTGAAAAAAAATTGGCTGAAAAGGCTCTGAAAGAAAAGCATCGAAGGGTGGCCGAGGTCACTTCTGGGAATCGACTATAAGGTGTACGAACGGATCATTCCCCACCTGACAAACCTCGGGGCAACACCAGAAGCCATCCGACGGATGATGCGAGACTATGAAAGGACACGTCCACAAGAAAAGGAGCCTTCTCAATGAAGGTCTGCTGTTGAAAGAGGTGGAAAAACAACTGGAGCTTCTCTTGCCCGACAACAGGTGGCTGAGAGTCGTAAAGCTTTTCAGGACCGCCGCCTTCAGAAGACCGGCAGCAAAAAAAGCTGCGGATGATGCTGTGCGGGCAGTGCTCAAAGAAATACAGGAGCAGGCAATCCCTAAAGAGGTAGTCCACTAGCCCCACTCGCCCGCCGTCGCAAGACTGGCGGGCATTTCATTTGTGCAAACAGCCGCGCTGTGTTACAATTTACTCAGCTTTACCAGGGGCAAAACCTGGTGGGGTGTCGGAGTGGTCTATCGAGCTAGTCTTGAAAACTAGTAGAGGTGATGAATCTCTCGAGGGTTCGAATCCCTCCCCCACCGCCACCAAAGCTTTTGAGTTCACCACAGAAAACTAACACCAAACGTATGCCGAGAGAGCTGCTCCAGTGGGACACGTTCGAGTACGAGCACCGCGAAAAAGATGCTGCGTGGTACTTCACGTTCTGGTTCATTGCCATTGCGCTGATCGTGTACGAGGTCATCCTGCGCGACATTTTTGCGGCAGTCACGTTCCTGCTCATTGCAGGCATTGTGTGGTTCATCACGAAGCAGCGCCCGCGCCCAATGCACGTGAGCATCAGCGACCAGGGCATGCTGCTCGGCACGCTCATGGTTCCGTACGGCAACATCAAGCGCTTCTGGATAGTTGACCACGATGCTGCGAGCGCGCTCCACGTTGAGACAACTGGCTACCTGAACCACTACCGCGTCATCAACTTCAACGGGCAGAACCCAGATGTTGTGCGTGACGTGCTGAAGCGCTACGTGCGCGAGGGATCAATGAACCACGAGGCTCTGTCTGCAAAAATTGGAAGGTTCCTGAGGTTTTAAATCCGCGTCTGTTAGTGGCCACACACCCGAGGCCTCGTAGCTCAGCTGGATAGAGCGTCAGCTTGCGGAGCTGAAGGTCACAGGTTCGAACCCTGTCGAGGTCACCAAGAGTAAGAGCCGAGAGAACTTTTTATGATCGCCCATTCCTGTCTTTTGCTCCGCAAAAGAAACGGAATTCGAAGATCCTAAAAAGTTCTCTCGGCTTTCCTAAAAAACACTGCTGGTGTTTTTAAAAATCGGACTTTTCCCTTTTAATCCACCACGTGGCCAGCAACGTTGAGGTTGGCATGGCAACAATCAATCCAATGGTGCCGCAGAGCGTGCGGATGACCTCGCTGGCGAGCGGCTCGTAGTTCAGTGCGCTGTAGAGCGATGCGCTGCTGCCAGCGTAAATGATGAGCAGCGGAAACGATACGCCAGCGTACACCAAGAACAGCGTGTTTATAATAGACCCCAAGTGTGCAATGCCCACGTTGTACGACTGGCGATAAATTTGCGCGCGGCTCGCGTTTGGCGATGCCTCCACAAACTCGGCCACTGTAGCAACCTGCGTGACAACCATTTCAGTGAGAATGCCGAGCGTGCCCAGCATAATGCCCGCAATGAGCAGCTGCTGCAGGTTTATTCCAGTCAACCCCAAGAAGCTGGCATCGTCAGAAATAATTCCGGTGAGGTGGCTGGCTGAAACGGCAAAGTACGTGAGGGTGCTCGTGAGCAAAAAGTTCAGGGCTACGGCAACCACAGACACGTGCGACACAGTGGTGAACCCTTCCGTGAGGTACACGATGAGCAGCAGAATTGGCAGCGCCAACACGAGCGTTACCACGACAGGGTTGTAGCCGTGCACAATGAGCGGCGTCACCACCCACACCAGTGCCAGCACGGTAACTGCCAGAGAAAGAAAAGAGCGAAACCCCTTCCTGCCGCACACGGCAAAGAGCAGCACCACGAACACGAGCGTCAGCAGAAAAATCATTGGCTCCATAAAAAACGGCTGTTAAGGGTTCAGTGAGTTCACTAAGTTGTAGCGTACCACAGTATCAGAAACTTCGGTTGTCTCAAGCTGCTGGTTGTACAGCGCCTGGCAGTTTGAAACTGGGAGGCTCGCCCCAGCAGGCCACGACTGGCACGTGCCATTCCCAAACACGCCGTCTGCAGATCCATTGTACCTAAGCGTTGAGCTTATAATGAACTTGATGGCGCCAGTGCCGAGCACGCGCTGCGTGACTACGGGCGTCTTCGTGGTGAGCAGGTCTTGGCCGAGAATGCTCTTTGGCGGCGTGATTCCGAGCAAGTCTACAACTGTTGGGTACAGGTCTAGGTGGCTCCCAGGCGTGGTATCTGTTCCGCTAAAGTTTTCGGCACCTGGCGCGAGCAGAATGAGCGGCACGTGGTTTGTTTGCGAGTCTGGCGTGCCAATGAACGCCTCATGGTCTCCGTAAATTGCTAGGAGCGAATTGTCGTAGAGGCCATCAGCTTTCAGGCCTGCAATGAAGCTGCCAATGGCTGCGTCGCTGTAGTGCACAGTCTCTAGGTACTGCTGCTGCGTTGGCGTGAGGGTGGTGTTGCTCGGAATGCTGAGGGTCTGCAAATCTTGCGGCAGCTCAAACGGCGTGTGCGTGCTGAGCGTGATGAGGGTTGCCATGAACGGCTGCTTCAGCGCCTGTACCTTTGGCAGTGACTGCTGGAAGAAGTCGCTATCGCCTAGGTTGTCAAAGCCAATTGGCCGTGGGATTGTGTAGTCTTGCTGGCTGATAATTTTTTGGTAGCCCATGCTTGGGTAGGCGTTCGAGCGGTTCCAGAACGTTGCCACGTCACCGTGCATTGCAGCTGTGGTGTAGCCGTTGCTATCCAAGAGCGATGGAAGCGCCGTGTACTGGTGCTGGGCGTACGTGATGAAAGCCACTTCATCTGGCAGCGGGTAGAGCGAGTTCAGGGTGGAAAACTCCGCGTCAGCAGTGTTGCCTGGGCCAATCTGCGAGTAGTAGTTTGGGAAGTACTTGCCTTGTGTTGCCAGGGCTGTAAGGTTTGGCGCCACGAGCTGACCGTTAATTTTGTACCCAATCACCCAGTTCTCAAGCGACTCTATTTGTAGAAAGATCAGGTTGCGACCTTTGAGCTCGCCGAAGTCTCCTCCCTTAGCTGGCGGCTGTGGCACTGGCTGCACCTGGGCCTTTGCAAAGCTCTGCACGAGAGCCGTATCTTGCGGAGTTGCGCTGTGCGGCAAGAGCGCGTACTTCACCAAGTCTTCTAGGTAGTAGTTCACAATGCCAATTTTCCCCTCCAGCGTTGCCACGTCGTAAATTCTGCCGAAGAGGCGCGACGTATCGCCCCAGTCGTGCTTCTCGAGCTCGAGCAGTACGCCGTAGCCTGAGCAGACAAGGGTAACGAGGATGAGTGCGGCAATTGATTTTTCTTTGAAGCCAGAAATATGAGCTGCAGCCTGCTGGGTCTTCATCACAAAGTAGCCTGCAGTGATTACGGCCAGCGGGCTGATGAAGAGCAGCAGCTTCCACGTGAGCAGGGCCTTTATCGTGCCAGCGAGCTCGCCTGTTTGGCCAGCGTACGAGAGCGCAGATGCCTGCAGAAATCCACCGGAGTACTCGTAGTACAGGTACTGCGAGATGCATACGAGCGCAACGAACACAGACGCCGTGACCAGCCACATGTAGCGGCTGGACTTTCTCCTGAAAAAAATTGCTGAACCAAAGATGAACGCGCCAAGGCTGACGTTTGCAGCTGTGCGCCGGAAAAAGTAAAAAGATGGGATGATGTTCAGCCAGCGGTTGAACAGGTACACTTCGACAACCAAAAGAATGGTGAGCACCACTGGCAGCCACGCAACTTGCGCGTAGCGCTTTAGGTTTGCGAGCAGGTCTTGCCGCGTCATGCTGCTACCTGTGAGTTGACCTGCTCTACCTGCACGTCAGCCCACAGTGGAAAGTGGTCTGAAATCTTTGTGCTGCGCTCAACGCCGCACTGCACGACGCTCGCATTCTTGGTGTACACGCCGTCGAGCTGGAAGCGCGCAATGCTCTTCCTGAAGGTGTGCCCCGCCTCTCGGCTCTGCCGCGTCTCAAACCCTGCACCCTCGAGGTACTCGTAAACTTTCTCTTTCTGGTTTGAAAAAAATACTGGCACCGTGCGGCCGAGCATGAGCAGCGGAATTGTGTTGAAGTCGCCGCCGAGTATGATTGGCCCGCTTCCCGCGCTGCCCGCGCTCTGCACCACTGCGTCGAGCTGCTCAATGCGCTCTCCGAAGTTCAGTGCACCGCTCAGGTGCACGTTGAAAATCTTCACGGCTGTGCCATTGACGTTCACCTCAAAACCCACGGCCACGCGCGGACGAGGCTGGGGCGTTGGATAGAACGGCAGCTGGATTGATTCAACGTTCTGAATTGGCAGGTGGCTGAGCACGGCAATGCCGTGCGATCCGCGGTCTTTGGGGAGCTCCCCTGTTTGGGATGTACACGTAGTTCCACTTCATTGCGCGAGCCACCTTTGCGGTGCGGGCCAGCTTCTCCCTGGTGCGGTGCTCTATTTCCTGCAGCAGCACCACATCAGCTTGCGCAAGGTTTTCATTGGCTTTAAAGAGCTGAGCAATAGCTGTCGGGTTCCTGCCAAAGTGCACGTTGAACGTAGCGACACGGATGCAGCCAGGTGCCTTTTGAATATTTTTTAGCGAGCCCACATCTTCAGCCACGAATCAAGTCCTTCCATCAGAGTTAGGTATGCTTACCCATTATACACTTTTCCATTAACTTTTGGTGCAGGACGTTAAATGGTAGTATTTATTTAATGGCAACACCTTCACGGACGGCATTAAGTGGTCAATTAAATACTCGTTACGCGCTAAAGTTAATGAAGCTTGGCATTAAAACTACCCTGGACTTAATCTGGCATTTTCCGTTTAGGTACGAAGATTTTTCGCACGTGCAGAAGGTTGCTGAGCTGAAAGCTGACGAATCCACCACCATCAGGGGCACGGTGAAACAGGTCAAGGCAACACCACGCTTTGGCAGGCACATGGGGCGAACAGAGGCCGTCGTGTCAGACGATACTGGGTCTATCCGAGTGACGTGGTTCAACCAGCCGTGGGTTGCAAAGCAAATCGCAAAGGGAGATGAGCTGTTTCTGTCTGGCACTGTTCAGTACTCAGGGCACCTCGTGCTCATGAACCCGCAGTACGAGAAAGTTACCGAAGAGCGAATCCACGCTGGGCGCATTGTGCCAATCTACCACGTCACAGCTGGGGTGCCACAGAAGGCACTGCGCGACTTGGTGCACACGGCACTACGTGAACTCGATGAGGTTTCAGAAAACCTGCCTGGCGATGCACTGCGGGAGCTCAAGCTGCCGCTCATTCGCACGGCAGTCAAGAATTTACACTTTCCAGAAAATGGAGCTGCGCTTGCTGCTAGCCAGCGCCGCATGGCGTTTGAAGAAATTCTCGTTGTGCAGTTAGCTGTGGCGCAGCACAAGGCCCAGCTGCGCGGACAGCGAGCACTGCAGATTGCATTTAATCAGAAACTGGTAAAAGAGTTCTTAGGTACACTGCCGTTCACCCTGACGCTCGGGCAAAAGAAGGCACTGTGGGACATCCTGAAAGATTTAGAAAAAACAACGCCAATGAACAGGCTGCTCGAGGGGGATGTTGGGTCTGGAAAAACCTTAGTGGCGTTTGCAGCAGCCCTCGAGGCTCTTCAGCAAGGCAACGAGGTAGCAATTCTCTGTCCAACAGAAATTCTGGCGCAGCAGCACTATGCTTCTGCGCTCGAAAGGTTTGCAGGGTACCCAAGCGTAAGCTGCATTCTGCTCACCGGAAAAACAGCAAAGCTCAATGGCACAGACGTGGCCAAGAAAACAGTGCTGGAAGAGATTGCGCACGGCGGCCCGCACCTCGTCATTGGCACGCACGCAACGCTCGAAAAAAACGTCACGTTCAAGGATTTAGCGCTGGTGGTCATAGACGAGCAGCACAGGTTTGGCGTGAGGCAGCGGGCTGCACTCGGCAACGGGAAAACGCACCCTCACCTGCTCTCAATGACGGCAACGCCAATCCCCCGCACGCTGAGGCTTGCCATGTTCGGCGACCTAGAAGTTTCTGCCATTCGCGAGAAGCCCGTTGGCCGCAAACCTGTGGTTACAAAACTTATCCAGCCAGAGGATCGCAGCCGCGCGTACAATTTCATTTCCAGTGAAATTGCAAAGGGTCGCCAGGCGTTCGTGGTCACGCCCCTCATCGAAGAATCTGCGGAGTCCAAATCTGCGACAACAGAGTTTGAGAACCTCAAGAAAATTTTTCCGCAGTATAAAATTGGCCTGCTCCACGGCAAGATGAGCAGCGCTGCAAAGGAAACTGCAATGGCAGACTTCCTGGCGAACAAAACGCACATCCTGGTGAGCACGTCTGTCATTGAAGTTGGCGTTGACGTGCCGAACGCGAGCGTCATGGTCGTTGAGGGCGCTGACCGCTTTGGCCTTGCGCAGCTCCACCAGCTGCGCGGACGAGCTGCTGGCGCAGACCACCAGTCGTTCTGCATGCTGTTTGCGAACGCGCCGAGTGAACGCTTAGAAAAGTTTGTGCACATCCAAGATGGCTTCCAGCTTGCAGAGCTCGACATGCAGCTTCGCGGCAGTGGCGACGTGTTTGGTGACCAGCAGTCAGGCTTCTACTCATTCAGGTTCTTCTCGCTCGCAGACCACGCAGACTTGAACAAGGCAGCCAAAGAGTGGGCAATCGCTTTACTCAGCGTTGATCCAAAGCTCGCGAGCTACCCAGATTTAAAGGCAAAGGTGAAAGAAAAGTTCGTACACTTGGAGTAGCTAGCTCAGCAGCCTCACCACATCAGTCAAATTTTTAGCTTTCACAATTTCAGTTTTTGTAGACGTGACCTTTGTGCCTGATGGCACCAATACTTTCTTGAAGCCGAGCTTCTCTGCCTCGCGAACGCGCTTCTCCAAGTTTGGCACTGTGCGAATTTCGCCAGATAGCCCGAGCTCGCCAATGGCAACGGTTCCCTTCAGTGATAGATCTTTGACGCTCGAAACTATTGCCAGCGCAACAGCCAAATCAGCTGATGGATCAGAAATCTTCATGCCGCCAACAACGTTGACGTAGATGTCGTACATCGATAGGCTCAGGTTCAGCCGCTTAGAAATTATCGCGGCAATGAGCTGCAAACGGTTGAAGTCAAAACCAGATGCAGTGCGCTTTGGGTAGCTGACGCTCGTCTTCGACGTGAGCGACTGAATTTCTAAGAGCAGTGCGCGGCTTCCCTCAATGACAGCCGTGACAACGTTGCCCGGTGCCTCGCGATCCCCTTCTTGCAAGAACATTTCAGACGGGTTTGCAACGGGATGAATGCCGCGGCCTGTCATTTCAAAAATCGCAACCTCGTTGCTGGTGCCAAAGCGGTTCTTCACAGCGCGCAGAATTCGAAACGACGTGAAGCGCTCGCCCTCTAAGTACAGCACTGTGTCCACCATGTGCTCGAGCGTCTTTGGCCCTGCCAAGAAACCCTCTTTGGTAACGTGGCCGATGAGCACGAACGTGATGTTCGCCTCTTTTGCCAGGCGCATGATGACCTGCGTGATGAATGACACCTGCGACACGCTGCCGGCAACGCCAGTTGCAACGTCAGCGTACATTGTCTGGATCGAGTCTATGATAACGACTGCTGGCTGTGTCGCTGCAACAGCATCGAGGACTGAGTTCAACTGTGTCTCAGCGTACGCGTACAAATTGGCGCCAGTGCCGAGGCGCGTTGCGCGAATCTTGAGCTGGTGGAGCGACTCTTCGCCTGTCACGTACAGCGTTTTCACCTTTAAGATACTGGCAATCTCGAGCGCGAGCGTTGACTTGCCAACGCCTGGATCACCGCCGAGTAAAATTAAAGACCCAGGCACAATGCCGCCGCCGAGCACTTCATCGAACGCTGCCATGCCAGATGGGATGCGGACTGTGTGGGCATCGTCAACGTCAGAGAGCTTGTGTACGTTTGCAGAGCTATTGCCCCGGCTTCCTGTGCCAATGTTGCCGCCAATGCCAAAGTTCGCAGCTGTCTGCTGACGCTCTTCTACCAACGTATCCCAGCTACCGCACGACGTGCACTTGCCCTGCCACCGCGGGTACACAGCTGAGCACGTTGAGCAGCGGAACACCATCTTTGGTGCGCTAGATTTTGTGGTTGCCTTCAAAGCCATAGGCTAATGGTATAATAGATGCATGAATTCGTACAGCGAACCTAAAAACGCAGCCAGCTACGCAAGCTTCATGGAATCTGAAGAGGGCGAAACCCAGCAGCGGCTGGTGTGGGAAGCTGTTTTTCCGTGCGTGAAAGGCGGCAATGTTTTAGACGCAGCCTGTGGCACAGGGTGGTTTGCCGGGAAGCTCGCTGGAGAAAAATTCAAGGTCTCTGCCTGTGATGCATCAGCCTCGCTCATTGAAGCTGCCCGTGCCTCGTACCCAAACGTTCACTTTGATGTGGCAGATCTATTGGAAAAAAATCTACCGTACGCAGCTGCGAGCTTCTCGACAGTGGTGCTGAACATGGCACTGCACGATTTTGCAGACATGCCCGCTGTCCTCAAAAACCTGCACTCGCTCTTAGAGCCAAACGGCACGCTACTCGTGACAGTTGCAAACCCGTACTACAGTTTTCCAGTTGGCACGTGGAAGCGCGGACTCATCGGGAGAATCCTCAACCGCAAGGCAAACCTCAAGACGCGCGACTACGGAGCACTTGCACGCAGCAAAGACCGCTCGTTCAAGTGGCACAGCGGCAACACGTCGTACTTCTACACGCTGCCAGAAATGATTGAGGCCAGCATTGCAGCTGGCTTCACGCTCACGCACATTTCAGATGTAATGGAAAAAACTGAAACGCGAAGCTTTGGCAGGCAGTACAAAATGTACCGCTACCCACTTATAACACTGCTAGAATTTAACTAGCTCCCGCTCGTGGAAGAAGCACTGCCAACACTCGCCCCGTACAGGACCCCCATCAGCTACGTTCTTGAAGTAGATTGTGTTGCCGTTAGGCGAGATGAGCAGGTCGTACGCGCTCAGCTGCGTCCCAGCTTGCGCGCTGGTCAAGATGGGCGTAGCGATGAACGTCTGTAAATTCATCTTGTAGAGAGTGTCGCCAGCGCCGCCCGTAGATGCCACTGCGTAGTACATGTTCTGTCCAGTGCTATCAAAAGTCATTTTCGCAACCGGGGTCTGAATTTTCAGGTCAGTATCCTTCTCAGTTGTCAGGTCGCCGTAGTACTCGTCCTGCGACGAGCTTGCCACAACGGGCGACGTTACGTTCTTGTTCCAAATGAAGTTCTCGCCGCTCGGCGCCCAGATTGCCTGGTTGCTGGCAGCAGTTGGCAACGTGTAGATTTGGTCAGTGTCGAGCGTGATGAGGTAGAGCTTGCCGTTCGTCGGCGCTGAGGCACTGTACGCGAGCACCTTGTTGCCGAGCGGCGAAACCTGGATGACGTCGTCTGGATCTGGCAGGGCAACAATGTTCTTGTAGCCCGTGAGGTCTGAGTTGGCGACCTGCAGCTCTCCCTTGCCGGCTGCGTTCACCCATTCGTACGCAACGTGCACGCCGTCTGGCAAGAAATCAACAGACGTGACGTTGGATGGGTACTGCGTGAACGTCTTGTTCGCGCTGCTGTAGTAGCTGAACGTGTTCACGCCACCGGACGTGGTGCTCACCGTGATGAAGTCGTTGCCGACGAGCGGCCAAATGACGCTGCTGGTTTGGCTGTTAGATGGGAGCGGGTACTCTTGCTCGAGGCCTGTCTGCAGGCTCACCTTGTACAGGTGGCCATCTGGGCTGAAGTACCACATTGATAGGTTATCGTACGAGAACGCAGGGCTAATGGCTGGGCACTGAGCTAAACTTTGTGAGGACAGAGGTTCCCGTTGGGGTTGGCGTCGGGGTTGCCAGAGCCGTAGATGTCGGCGTAGCAGTGGGCGTGGTGCCAGTGGTCGTGACAGTGGTGCTTGGGGTGCTCGGCGTACCCTTAGATTTTAAGAAAAAAATAAAAACAACAACCACAATGATGAGCAGCAGAATTCCACCCAGGATAATGTAAACCTTTTTGTTCATTGTTTTTATTTCTCTTACTTGAGTAAGCTACCTGCATACATTATGCATAAAATCTGCGGCCCGCGCAAGGCTTTGCTGTGGATAGAGCTATCCAGCTTCAGGTGATCTTTGGCAGCATTGAGCAGTAGTCTGTGCCCCCAATGTGTCCGTATATCCAAGAGGTCACACTGCTGACAGTGCTGTTGCACGCAAACTCGCCGAGGAGGACTATGATCAGGACAATGGCCAACAGCAGCACGAGGAGCGCAGCGCAAACAATCACCACCGTGGCTGTTGGGTGCTTCTTTATCCAGAGCGCGAGCTCAGACGCACCAGCAGTTTCAACTGCCAAGGCCTCACGTGCGTCGTCTTCGAGAGCCTCTTCTGCAATATTTTTCGCAACGCTCACTGTCCTGCTTTCTCGAGGCTGGCCAACAGTTTGATCACCGGTCTCGTCGTAGGCAAAAGCATCTGGTCCTTGCACTTGGCCCTGCTCACGCAGAACGCCACCACCACCTTCAACATCATCACCCTGGTACGCGTAGCCCGCGCTGCCCACCTCTTCGTCACCAACCTCACCTTCGTTTTCACCTCCAGTTTGTCCGCCTTGTCCACTGCCAACAGGTCTCGCAGCCTCCTTGCCTGGGTGGAGGTCTCTGCCCTCACCGTAGTAGCCAGCACCAGGCGCAGCCTGCCTGCCGTACAGGTTTCCCTCGACAGGCACCGCCTCAGCCGTAACAGCTGCTTCGGGAATGTCTCGCTCACTTTTAAAAACTTGCTTTGGGACAACGCCATCAACAGACCTTGCGCGCTCAGCGTCGTCAGTTGGAACGTCCTCTAGGTCAATTTCATTCTCTTCGTCAATGTCAGCAACAGGCATAGGTGGGTAGTTGTCTACTGAATACTCATACTAACTACTGCCCTCTACGCTCGCGCTCGCCTTCGCTTGCTGCAGCTCCAAAAGCTGCTTCGGGTCTGTGGTAATAATCTGGCCCTCAACGTACGACGCGTAAATTTTAATGGCCGCGTGCTTGAGGCCCGCAAAGAAAATTCCTTCGCCAACGTCGCTCTCGAGCAGCAGGTACTTCTCGCCTTCGGTCAAGAAGAACGTCTGCGAGATGATGTCAATTGCAGCTGGCGACTGCTTGAGCAAGAGCTGTATAGAAGAGTTCGTGACAATAGGCTTGCCGTACGGGCTGCTCATGAAATCGTTCACGTCCTGCGTAATGGTGGACACGCCCAGGTAGTACTTGCGCGCGCGCTTTGCAATGCCGAACAGGAAGCGCGCTGAGTCTTCAAACTGCATCATGATCCACGCCTCGTCGAGCACCAGGATACGCCGCTTCAAAGTAGAGCGCACAATGCTCCACACGTAGTTCAAGATTACGTACATGGCAATTGGCCGCAGCGAATCTTCCAGGTCGCGAATCGAGAACACCACGAGCTGGTTGTTGAGCACAATGTTTGACTGCTGGTTGAAGATGCCCGCGAACGTGCCGTCAGTGTACTTGGTGAGGCGCTGGGCGAGCGATTCACCGCCAACCATGCCGCTGAGAATTTCCACCAGGTCGCCCATGGTCGGCGCAACAATGCTGCGGAAGTCGCTCGTCTCTGTAATGTCTTTCTTTGCGTACGTCTGCCACAGGGCCTTGTCCATGATGGCCTCTTCTGTGGCGTTCATCTTGCCCACCATGAGGTTCATGAGGCCGAGCACGTTGATGATGGCGCTCCTTAAGATGTCCGCGTTGTCGTCGCCCTCGATTGGGAGCGGCAGGTCGAACGGGTTCACGCGCGACTCGGAATTTAAAGACACGTTCAGGTACGCGCCGGCTACCGCGTCTGCCAGGTGCTGGTACTCGTTCTCAGGGTCAATGATGATCACGTCAGTGCCAATCATCATGCTGCGCAGAACCTCCAGCTTCACGGAGTACGACTTGCCAGCGCCAGACTTTGCGAACGTCACAGAGTTTGCGTTCTCCATCTTGAACCTGTCGAAGATGATGAGCGAGTTGTTGTGGCGGTTGATGCCGTACAGGATGCCCTCGTTCGCAGATAGCTCTGCAGACACGAACGGGAACGTTGTCGAGAGCGGCGACGTGTTCATGTTCGTTGAGATGTCGAGCTCGTTTGAAGAAACGGGCAACGTGGAGTTCAGGCCAGCCTGCGTCTGCAGAATGGCGCGCTTGGTCACCACGAGGCGAGCCGACAATGTTGACTCTAAGATGCTCGAGTACTTGTCGAGCTGCGCAACGTCATCGCAGTACAGGGTGAAGTAGAGGGCAAACCGGAAGAAGCGCTCTGTGCCCTGCTGCAGCGCGTCGCGCAAGAACTCAACGTCCTTGTACCCAGTTTCCAGAACTGGATCGCGCACGTTGCCCTTTTCTTGGTCTATGGCAATCTGCGAGCCGATCTGCCCAACCTTTGAGCGCAGCTTCTTTAAAATATCAGCTGAGTCAATTGGGTAGATGAACATTGACATGTCGAGCGGGGTCTCGAGCGTGATGACCTCTGAGAGCCAGTCAGCCGAAAGGAAGCGCGGGTACGCGAGCACGAAGAACGTTCGGCCAACCTTGCCGTTGAGGGTAAAGTACGACGCATCGAACTTGAGCGCAGATGGCGCCAGAATGTCGCGCAGCGAGACAATGCCGCGGCGGTACTCTTCCTCGACCTCAATGACCTTCTTTGTGGTTGCCTGGTCATCGTGCTTTGTCGCTGCTCCAGCCAGCTCTTCAGCTGTTGGCGGTACTGTGGTTGGCATGGCTAGGTGTCCAATTTAATGTCTGCCAGCTTGCTCGCGTCAATGAGCGGGCCAGCCTCAAAGTTGTACGAGTTGTACACGAGCTCAATGATTGCCTGCGTGTTGAGCTGCACGCTCTTGAGCCCTATCGAGCTGAAGCCACCAGCCACAGTGGCCACGCGCTGGTCGAGCTTTGCCTTTGAGGCTTCAAAGTTCTTCAGCCTGTCGGTAATTTCCTGCTTTGCGCTGCCACGAGAAAAAAGGGAGAGCAACCCACCAGCTGATTTTGCGGTTGCAGCCCCACCTGGCCAGTACGGCACAATGACGTAGAAGCTCTTGTTCATGACGCTCGCGCTCTCGATGAGCTTGCCGATGAACTCTATGTACTCTGCTGTCTGCACGCGCAGCAGCTCGTTGGTCTGCTGCTCCATCACCTTGCGCAGCTCCTCGAGGTACGAGTCAATGTTCATCTTGCGCGACTGCATGAGGATCTGTATGTCAAACTCGAGCTGGTTCAGAAAGTTCTGGTAGCCAAAGATGAGCGCCTTCTGTTCTTCTGGGTTCTTGAGGGCGTAGTTCGTGCTCGCCACGGCGAGGATTGCGCAGTACTTGCCGTCTTCCAAAATCATGGTGTCAGAGCGCACCTCTGCAACCTTGAGGAACGACTGGGTGCTCTTCGCGTGGAGCTGTGACTTTGGTTTTGGCTCTTTGTCTGGCATTGCTAGATTTTTAGTGTGTCGCTCTCTTCTGCGCTCTTGCTGTCGAGCAGAGCGGCAATCTGCTTGAGCTGGCTCCCCTTCTGCTCTCTGGTGTCAACTGGCGCAGCCTTTGCCTGGGGTGGCGCCTGCTTCAGGATGCTCGCGTCGAGGTGCTGTGGGTTCTGCTTGAAAACGTAGAGCTTGCTCTGGCTGGCGTAGTCTGTGAGGATGTGCAGCGAGCTGTAGATTGGGCGCCCATTGAACTTGAAGAACGCCATGAACGCCGCAATGCCCGTGATTGGGAAAACGCCGAACCAGAACGCAGCGTTCGGGTACGAGAGCTTGAACAGGGCAACGTCGAGCAGGCCGCCAGCGGCAATGAACGCAAACTGCTTGATGGTGAGCACCCCAATAATTTTATCCTCGACATCAATGAACTGTGGGACGTTGAATTGGAGCATAGTGAAAGTATACAGTATAGCGCGGCCTACCCACCAATTGCGTTCATGCTCCTGCGGAAATCCGCGAACGCCTCAAACTCTTCTTTTGACATGTCAAAGCGGCTCGTGTCAGCGTTCGCGTCGTTGAGCAGGAGGTGGCCTGTGTCGATGTACGCTTGGTACAGCGGGCTAGACTCAAGGCTCTGCACGATTGTCCAACCTGGCTGCGACTTCACCATCTCTACGGTGTGCTGGTAGACGGCTGTGAAAACTTTTTCAGGGTGCGTGTAGTGGATGTCCTGCGTAGACAGCTTTGCAAAATCTTGAGGCTGCTTGAGACGTGCAATGAGCCGTCGTGCACGAGCTGGTCTGAGTACTCGGCAAGCTTTGGCTGCGCCATCTTTCCGGTGGGTGCTGCTGGTGGCGGTGCAGACTGCAGGGGCTTGAGCGGCTGGGGCTTTGGCACTGGCTGTGGTGCTGGAGATGGTGGCGGCACTGGCTGCGGCGGTGCTGGAGATGGCGCTGGGATTGGCTGTGGGATTGGTTGCGACACCTTTGGACTCTGGCTCTCGGCGTGTGCGGCAACAACGCTCGCCATAACTTTTTCGAGGGACGTTGGTGCTGCTGGTGGTGGAGGAGATGGCGCTGGTGGTGGCGCAACTTTGTCCTTTGGCGTGAGGAACGCGATGAGGCTCTCAACCTGCTGGTCGTTCATGCTCGCCAAGTGCTGTGTCCACTCAGCTTTTTCCTGGTCGTTCAAAAGCTGCGTTGTGGCAATGAGGCTGCGCACCTTGCCTAAGTTTGCACTGTTCATGTGGGCTCCTTTCCTGCTCTGCTGGCGAGGTCGCGGAGCTTCTGGTCTATGTCTATGGTTGGCATGAGCGGGACTGGTGGTGCGGGTGGTGCAACTGGCGCAGGAGCAAGAGGTGGCGCTTGAACAGGCGGCTGTGGTCGCGGAGGAGGCAGATCTTTCTCGTACACTGGCAAGCCACGCGGTAAATCTTTCTGCGGGTTCTGAGGAATGCTCACTGGACTCACTGGAACAGGCTGCGGTGGCCGCGGAGGTGGGACTGGTGCTGGCACTGGAGGCTTTGGCATTGGCGGTGGCTGTTGTACGGGCGCTGGTGGTGGCGTAGGCACTACTGGTTTCGACTGTGGTTGAGGCGCAGCAGACTGCGGCTTGGGTTGTGGGACGGGCTGCGGAGCAGGTTGCTGCACCCGTGGTGCTGGCTCTGCTGGACGATCAACTGAATTCAGCGCATCGTTCAGCTTCAAAATTTCTAAGAGCTGGTTGCGCTGCACCTGCGTGAGCTGGCGTCCGTTTGGACTCGTGTTCACGTAGTTGAGGCGGTCTATAGAGTTGCGGCGCGCAGACTGCGATGGGAACTTTGCGTAGTCGAGCAGCCAGTAGCGAACCTGCGGCAGGTACTTTGTGCCGCCAACGTCTAAAGACGTTGCGCCGAGGGTCTCTGTGTTCTGCTGGAGGAGTGCCGCGAAACCTGTGAACATTGGTGCCAGAAATTCATCTGTCTCGTACATATCAAAGAACGCTTGCGTGAAATCTTCAGCCTTGTAGCCTGCTTGAATGGCAACGAGCAAGCGCGTCTTGAGCAGGTCTTGCTGCTCGTCCTGCGGCAAGATGGTGAACGCGCTGAAGCTGAGCAGCACCCACTGCTTGATGAGCTGGTCGTACTGCGCAGAATTCGAGCGTGCCAGGTCTTGGCCAGGTGCACTCGTCAGGTACGCCATGAGCTGATCAGCAGTTTCCTGTCGATCAGCCAGCGTGCCGTTCCAGAGGGCGTCGGAAATGTCTGTGGTAATTTGTTCGAGGTCTTGTGTTGGCATGAGATTACATTACACCTGCCCAGTCTTTGACCTTAGAAGAAACTTTATTTTGTTCAGCTCTGCTCTGTGCAAAATACGCCTTTCGGAACTTCTCAACTAGTTCCCTATCTGCACCTCTTCTGCTACGAGGAATATACTCGGGAGGAATAGGATCACCTGGTTTGAGTTTTTTACCCTTAGGGATTATTGGATCATACGGTTTACCATTAGCATCTGTCTTAAGATCGTCTTCTTCGCGCTTATATGGCCCCATGATAAGGTTCAACCCATCCACATTAATCTTCATCATATCTTGGTCGGATAGACTATCAAAATGCTCTACCTTTGCCTTTTCAGATGCTGCTTCGGTATCCTTATCGACACCCACGTTAACCATCTGATTTATTTTCTTAGCTTTGCCGCTAACAGCTTTGGTCATCCTGCTAAATGTATCAGCATCTCCATGGGACTGATCCTTGATGAACTGGCGTACATTTTCTTCGTTGAATATAACTTTGTCATTAGCATCCAAAGTGTATCCAGCCTTAATCGCTGCTTCTCTCGCCTCAGGTGTTCCAGTAGGTATTTGCCTGAGAACCTGTGGCATTTTACCTGTCTCTGCGATTGACCTCATGATAACCTCTCGTTCCTCTGGTTTTGCATTTGGCAAAAACTTTTCGTATATATCCTTTGCCGATTGGTTTTGGTACTTTGCAATTGCCTCGTCTGCACGGGTCTTCTGAACTTTCTTATAATTCTCGGTTGCGTTCACACCTGTCATGCGCTTCTCGTGGATATCTTTCAACGCTGCCTCGTTCTCCGCGTGCGCTTTTTCTCTACCCTCTTTAGTGAGGAGCCTCAAACCTGGAGTGTTGGTAACGTACTTATCCTTCAATTTTTGATCATACTTCAGGGCACCGGCAGTTCCTGTCAAACCCGCGCCTAGATCTTTCAAAAACTGATTGTTGCTCGATGAAAGTTTCGCCCCAAGCCCAGCACTCGCACCCGCAGCTTTGTTCCTTACGGTGTTCGCAGCTGTGAACGCGCCCTTACCCTTCAACGTCTGGTGGCCAAAGCTCGAAACCTTGTCAACAATTACACCTGCTCCCCCGCACGAACCCCCCTTCGCAGCTTTCTCAAAGCCGTACAAGAGGCCGAGCACGACGCAGATAATTAAAATGTTGTACGTGAGGGCAGCGGCTGCGCTGGTTGCAGCACTCGGCGAACCTGGGAACGCAAGGTTTGCCCGGCTCTGCAAAAATTGCTGGACTGTCTGAGATATTACAACGGTCAAGGTAAGGCCGAGTGCCATGATTGGCGTGAAGAACGACCAGCACAAAAATTCCTTCCACCACCTTGCGGCCTGCTTGTCTAAACCACCAAAGGGCAAAACTTTCAGTGCGTAGGCTGCTGGCGACAGCAAGAGCAAAATCCAGAGCATTACAATTCTGTACGCGAGCATCGCCGTAATTATCACCATCACGAGCACAACGAAGAATGACACAACGACACCTAGAATAGCCGCTATAGCCTGCGAAAAATTACCCGTTGGGGCAAGCGCGCCCGTAAAGGATACCTTGCCTGAGAAACCAATGAGCGTGCTGCCAATAACTTTGAGGGCATCAGAATTTGCGGGCAGAAACTGTGCCTGCAACGTGTCTGCCACGCCAAGAATTGCCTGCGCAATGACAAGACTGAAGTTTACCAGGATCGCATTCGTCACAATTTTGACGAGCCACTGCTGTGGATCAAAGTTGCCCAGGCGAAAGAGCGTCATGAGGCCAACAGCAAGCAGCGCGAGAACAAACACAATGTTCAGAACATTTCGCACGACAACCCAACCCTGTAGTATCACGGCAGAGAACGCGAGCGTGTGAGGCTGGAGCGTGAGCAAGATGAGCATCATCGGCAAAATTATCGCCGTGAATATCCACGTGAGAAACGTCGTGGCAATGTTGGTGACTACTGTAATAATATCCACGATTGGACAGTGCTCAGCCTGAGTCTTGGCATGGTGTTACTGTACCCGCCCCGGCACTCGCTATTTGCTGTGCCGTTGCAGGTGCCAATGCACCAGACCCACCGCTCTGAGCTTCCATTAGTTGTGTTTGGTGTAATTTTTAAAACACCGCTCGTGCCGATCACAGTGCCATTGCTCGTTACCGTGTACGTAACAGAATCATTTAAATCTGGGCTGCTGTAATTACAGTTCCACGTATTCGAACAGCCTGGTATTGGAGTGTTGTTCGCAGACCAAGCCATGCCGTACACACCGCAGAGGTTTGTAGGTGGCGTTGCTGAGGGATTATTGTTGGCGTTGTTACACGTTACGCCGCCAACTGTTGCCGACAAGTTGAAGGGTGACGGATTAACAGTGACATCTTCACTGACCACAACAATGCCGAAGCTCAAGCCACCACCAGATAGGCCGCTGTTGTCTCCCGTATTCGTATCGTGCGTCAAGTTTATTGCTGCACTGTTGTGGGTACCACCGTTACTGTCGGTCAAAACGTACATTACAGAATCTCTTGAAGTAGACGTGGGATTCTGTATGGTATCAGAGCACGTGTAGTTATTCGAACATCCGTTTATAGGTTTTCCATTATCTGTCCAAGCAAATTTATAGTTACCACAAGTTGCCTGTGTACAAGCATAGTTAGCGCCAATACCTCCAACAGTGGCTGTCATCGAGTAGGTTGGCGATACACCAAAAGCCAAAGAGGCATCGCTGTTACCAGTTTCACCCGTAACAAAAATTCCAAGCGTCCCAAGTGTCGCTGCCGTGCTCGAGACAGGTTGGACGGTTTGAGTTGAAGTGTTGAAACACGTTCCAGACATACAGACGTAGCCATCCGCATCATCGCAGCCATCTGCAGTGCTAGATGTTGTGTTGCACGTCTTGGTGAGACTAGGTGGCAAGCAGTAGCCCTGCGTACACGTAAGACCTGATGTACACTCATTCCCAGTTGGACACTGGCCACCAGCGGCAACAGTACCTGCTGCCATCGCACTTCCAGGCGCGTACCCTGCTACCACAACAGCCGAGAAAACAAAAACTGTCGCAGCAAAAATCGCCCATTTTTTGACCCCAAATTTTATGCTTCTTTTTGTTTCTTCAGTGTGCATACTTTGCTTAAATTATCGCACACGCAGGGTCAATACGCAAACGCTCTGCTGTGTATAAAAAGGCCTCAGAGCTTGCTGCCCCTGAGGTCTTTGCCTGCCCACCCAGCACGCTAGTGCGTGGGCGAGTACGATGCTGAACCGTTGCTGATCGGCGTGCCAGCAGCAGCTCCCACCAGCTTTTGGTTGAGGGTCTTTATGAACACGTCTGCAATTGCCAGGAACATTGCGGACACGTTGTTCTGCGGCTTCTGCTGGTTGCCAAATGAGGACGACACAATGCCATCGAGCGCTGTATCAACCTCTTTCGCAGCACTGTTCACGTTCAAGCCGCCGCTCGATTGGCCACCAGTGGGCGCGCTGTACGTTGACTTAGACCCAGCCCCAGCTGCAACGTCCTTGTTCGCGCCCTGCTGCGCGAGAGCCAGCACCGTGGTCGCATTGCCGTACATTGCCTCTGTCTGGTACGAAATGTTTGCGTTTGGCGATGACGCAGGAGCCAACACGTCCACGATAGACATGCTCGGGTTGCCGATCTGCGGGTTGATGCTGTAAGGGTTGAACGCTGTCATTGCACGCTGCTGGGCAATCTGGCCTGAGTTTGGCGCACCGCCTGGCAACCTCTGTATCTGCGAGATGCCGCCAGCGTGAGGGCGCTGTTTGAATCGTTGCTCGTGACCATTGCGTGGCTGACGTATATCTGGTTCGTGAGGTTTAGGGCGTAGTTCACGTGGTCTGTAATTTTCCTCGGCTGGAGCGCGCTCTGCAGCGCAAGGTTCGCCGAGTCATTGACTGCGGTGAGGATGACCTGCTCAATGATGGCTGGAATTTCAACCGTGATGTCGTGCGCGATGTCTGCGACCACAATGTCACCGAGGCCAAGCACCGCGTGCGCAGTATCTGCGTACGTGCCGCCAATGAGGAGCGCGAGGGCAACAACTGCTACCTGAATTTTTTTATGTGCGTTCTTCATTGGCTTGCGGCATTCTGCACAACGGTCTGGGAATCGTTGAGGTCATTGAGCGTTGTCTCGAGCGAGCTTCCAAACTGGGCGGCATCCTGCTGCACGGCTGAGTCAGCGGCAACTGCCGTTGTCTGGTTGCTGCTCGATACGCTACCTGCATCGCCGACGAGCGTCACGTACTGGCTGTAGAGGTTGTAGTAGGAATCCTGCAGGCCAGCTAGGTCGCTCGGCACTGGCAGCGCCTGGATCTGGGTGAGCATGCTCTTCCCAGCTGCAAGGTCTGCCTTGTACTTTGCAGGGTTTGATATTGCATCGGTGACAGCTGAAGACACCAGGCTGCTGTTGTTTGGGTTTGAAATATCAAAAGGAGCCACAGTGCTGGACAGCGTGGTTAGGTAGTTCTGCAGTGACTGCGGATCGTTCTCCTGGTTCACGGTGAAGGTCACGCCGTTTGGCAGTGGCACGGTTGGAATAGACGTGAGCGGTGGCGTGGCAGGCACGGTCACGACGCCGTCAGTGCCGTTTGCGGCAATGCCATCCACGCTGCTCGGAGGTGGCGTGAAGTTCTGCTCAACGCTCTGGTAGTTTGGGTCGTACTTTGCCATGAGCTGGTCTTCCGTCAGAGACGCGAGGTCATTGTACTGGAACGCCATGGAGCTATCCATGCCCGCAGAGTTCACGGCTTGCGCGGGCGTTGGCTGCACTGGGGCTGTGCTGGTGGCCACTGGGGTTGGTGACGGCGCTGGCTGGCTCTCGCGCGGCAAGATTGTTGCGTACGGCTGGCTCGCATCTGTGTGGAGCACTGGCGGCGATGGCCGAGTTGGCGGCGTTGTTGTCTGCAGGGGCGGCAGCGTGCCGAGGCCTCCACTGCCCGAGGTAGAAGGACCCGTGCCAGTGGTTGTCGCGAGTTTATTTTTTGAAACGACAGAGTTGTAGTAGAAGAACCCGATGACCATGACAATCACCAGTCCAACGACTCCAGAAATTATGTAAATTTTTTGCCTATCTAGTTCCATGCTGCTTTTCGTTTTTTTATTTTTGCGCTACGTTGCGCTGAGCGCTGCTAGCTGCTGCCGAGTACCGGCAACGTAACGTTCGTGCTCCCCTGCACCGCCGCGCTAATGGTCTGCATCACCGGCGTAATCTCTGCCATTAAGTCTTGCGGGTCACCGGTGGACGCCAGAATAGCGCTCTCGACGAGCAGGCGCTGGTAGTCTTCAATGCTGCTCGGCACTGCAATCGCCTGGAGGTCTGACGCAAGCTTTTGGAACTGCGCTGGGGTCGAATTTTTCGTAACCTCATCTGCAATGACGACGTTCACCTGGGTTGCGTACGATTGAATCGCCGCGGCGGAGTTGTCCTGCGACGTTGCAATTTGCAAGCTTGAAAATTGAGCTGGAACAGACTTGTCGTACGTTGATGCACCGAGCACTGCTTCGCCCGTGCTTGCCCCAGTTTCTTCAGCTGCGAGGTCTTGCTGCTGGCTGAGGGTAGCCTGCGTGTAGGCTACGCTCGGGAGCTGCGACGTGTTTGCGTTCGAGTACAGGTTGTTGCCACTGTACTTTTTAAGGAAGGAGTCTACGTGCCAGAACGACGGCGCCTGCGCAATAGCCAAAACGAGCAGCACGAAAGCTGAACCTGCCATCAGTGAAAAATGGCCACCGTGGAATGCTCTCTTGCTTTGATTGTCTGCTGTTGCTGCGTCCATACGTGCCAATACTATAGCACACCTAGACCCTCTGGTAAATGGCGAGCCACTGTTCAAAGGTCAAGTCTTGCGGGCGGAGGGTGAGGTCCACCACTTTGCCAACTTTCTCAAGGGATGATTCGTCCAGTTTCAGGTTTGACTTGAGCGTGTTGCGCAGCTGCTTGCGCTTGCCTGCGAACGTTGCGCGAACAATGCTGAAAAACTTATTCTCCTCTACCGCGATGCGCATTTTCGGCAGGACGTCGAGCTGCAGAATGGCAGAGTCAACTTTTGGCTGCGGGTAGAACGATTCTTTCGGCACGTCCCCAACGATCTTTGCGCTGCACCAGAGCTGCACCGAGATTGCCAGTATGCTGAGCGCCCCCGGCTTTGCCACGATGCGCTCTGCGACCTCTTTCTGCACGAGCAGCACGATGCGCGACGGGCGCACGTGCGCCGTCACGAGCATCTCAATAATTTTACCCGTGATGTAGTACGGAATGTTCGCCACAACTTTGTACCCGGGCTTCAGAATTGCCTGGAAGTTGAAGCGGGTAACGTCTGCGTACTCAACGCGCACGTTCTCCAGCTTCAGCATGTCAGCGTAGCGTTCGTCTTTCTCGACTGCGAGCACGTGCTCTGTCTTCTTCGCGAGGAGCGCGGTGAGGTTGCCAATGCCAGGACCAATTTCGAGGACTTCATCTTTGGGCTTAATGGCTGCTGCCGCAACAATTTTTTCGAGAGCCACTTCGTCGACCAAAAAATTTTGCCCGAGCAGCTGGTTTGGCGTGAAGCCGTAGCGGCTCAAGAAATTTTTAATGTCAGAGTTAACGTCGAACGTGAGGTTAGATTTTTTCATTAACGTTAAATATTAAATTTAATCATTTAATACCGGCTGATTAACTTTTTGTTAATTTTTTCTTCTGGCAGCGCGCGCAGGAACCTCGATGGCGCAAAGCTCTGGACAGTCCCGTACATCCTGCGGGACTGCGCGTACAGGAGCGTCAGCGACTTCCGCGCTCGCGTGATGCCAACGTACACGAGGCGAACCTCTTCAGACAGCTCTTCAGGGTTGAGGAGCGAGCGAGAGTGCGGCAGAATCCCCTCTTCGAGGCCAACCAGAAACACCGTGTCAAACTCAAGGCCTTTGCCTGGTGCAGAGACATCATGGTGACGCAGTCTTTCTCGCCGCGGCTGGTGTCTGCGTCTGTCATGAGGGCAACCTCCTGCAGGAACTCACCTAGGCCTTGTGGCCACGGCAGGCTATCGTACTTTTCCGCGACGTTGAAAATTTCCTGGACGTTCTCGAACCGTGCCTCGCCCTCTGTGCTGCCATCGCGGAGGTGCTGCTCGTACCCAGACTTCTTGATGACCAGGCGGATGAGAGACGTGAGGCTCTCAGCGGGGCTGAGGCTGGCAAAATCTGCGAGCAGGCCAAAGAACGTCTTGGCGCCTGCGAGCTGGCGCGCGCCGAGGCCGAGCTTCGCTGCATGGATCTTGGCAAAGTCCGCTGCGGCTGTGTCGTGCTCGAGCAAGAAACCTTTGATTGGCTCGAGAGACTTCTCGCCAATGCCACGTGGCGGCTCGTTGATGACGCGCTGCAGCGACACCAAATCGCGAGGGTTCACCACGAGCCGCAGGTACGCGAGCACGTCTTTAATTTCACGGCGCTGGTAGAACTTCACGCCGCCAGTAATTTGGTACGGGATCTGGCCTGTAAAAAAACTTCTTCAATGGCGCGCGACTGTGCGTGCGTGCGGTACAGCACCGCAAACCCTTTGAGGCTGGCGTGGTCTGCTGGCAAGACCGGCACGCCAAAGCCGCCGCTGAATTGTCCGCGGCGGTTGCCTCTCTGCTGCTTTTTTAAAAACTGGTCGAGAATTGAAAACGTGTGAGCAACCTCAGGCTGTTCTTCTGCTTGTTCGTCAGGCTCGTACGTCACGCCAGTGTCTGGGGACGCAGCCTTCACAATGCACCGCGCAACGTACCGCGCCTCCTCACCCTCATCCGCGACCTCGACGAGCTGAATTTTTTCACCGGCCACGTTCTCTGTCCAGAGCTTTTTCTTTTTCTGCTCTGGGTTCAGGTCAATCACCTCTTGCGCAACGTCTAGAATATTTTTAGTTGACCTGTAGTTCTGCTCCAGCTTGATGACAACGGCGTCAGGAAAGTTCACCTCAAAGTCTAAAATGTTTTTCAAGTTTGAGCCGCGGAAACCGTAGATTGCCTGCGCGTCGTCGCCGACAACAAAAATGTTGCGCTCGCCGTGGTTTGCCAAAAGGTAGAGCAGCACGAACTGCGCGTGGTTCGTGTCCTGGTACTCGTCTACCAAAATGTACTTGAAGAGCTCGCGGTACTTGTGCAAAACATTTGGAAAGTGCTGCAGCAGGCGGGCCGTGAGCATGAGCAGGTCGTCAAAATCGAGCGCGTTCTGCTTGAACAGGTAGCTCTGGTACGCGGTGTATATAGAACGGGTGAAGCCGAGGAGCACTGGATCAATGCCCAGGCTCAGCTCATCGGGTGTCTGGAGCAAGTTCTTAGCCGTTGAAATGTAGCTGCGGAACACGTTCGGGGAAAACCGTGCCGGCACGCCAACCTGGCTGCAAATTTCTTTCAAAATTTTAGACTGGTCATCGTCGTCGTAGATGGCAAAGCTCGCGCCGTAGCCGAGCGCTGAAATTTCTTGGCGCAGAATGCGCGCACACACAGAGTGGAACGTGCCCATGGTTGGCATGCCAGCAGACTTGCCCGCGCTGGCGCCAATGAGCGCCTGCACACGGGTGAGCATTTCTTTAGCTGCCTTGTTGGTGAACGTGAGTGCCAAAATGTTGCCGCTGGCAAACCGGCCTGTTGCAATGAGGTACGCAATGCGGCTGGTGAGCACCTTTGTTTTTCCAGAGCCAGCACCAGCCAAAACGAGGAGCGGGCCGAGCGGGGCTGTGACAGCCTCAGCCTGCTTGCTGTTTAAGCCTGTGAGCAGCGATTGGGGAATTATTTTTTGTGTTTCAGCCATGTAGGTCAGTATAGCAAACTCTGAAAAATGTACTAAAAAACCTTTTACCTAAGCCAAATGTGGAAAAAAAAACCCATGTCTAAGGCACATTATACTTATGGGGCTTCCAGGCTCTTGACCCATGCGCCAGCATGAAGTAGAATCGTTACGTTAGCGGTTACTCAGCCTATCAACTTAGCCCACGTACGCTTGCGTTTCTACGGTAGTTCTGGATGCGAAGAAACGTTCGGTTACGCGGTGTTACAGGAGTTTGCATTCAACCTCCCCTAGCGTACATTACGCAGCAGCTGCATAAGCTGCGAGAAACTGCAGTAAAGCTTGCAGCCAATTTCAGAGCCACTGTCGCACGCATTGCGAAGCACTTCAGCACGTTCCACGCCCACCACTCTTCAGTGGAGATGGATCACATTGACTACACGTTCAAGTTCAGCACCGAGCTCGTTGTTCTGGTGCTGTCTTTCATTGTAATTGGCATTAACTTCACCGGCACGCAGGTTCTGGCAGCCTTCAACAGCAGCAACCTGTTCGCAAAAGAGCTGTCGTTCCACCCTGGCCAGAACGAAAATTTGTACGCAGCAGCTACCACCGTGAAGACCGTCGTGGCTCAGTCTAACGGCAACGTGTTCATCCAGACCGCTGATGCAGACACTGTCATCACGGCAGACTCTGTGGAAGGCGACAGCAGCGGAGGCACAGGTGACGATAGCTCAGACCCTGACAACCAGTCTGGTGCAGCTGTGTCTGACGGCAACAGCATCACGAAAGTTGACACGAGCAGCGCACGCACGCTCGTGCTCGAGCAGATTAAAGTGTACGTCACGCAGCCGGGTGATACGCTCGACAGCATTGCGCAGAAGTACGGCATCACCCCAGACACCATTGTGTGGGCGAACAACCTGCCGAGCAACACCATTCAGCCTGGCTGGGACCTGCTCATCCTGCCGACGAGCGGCGTCCTGCACAAGGTGACAGCCAACGACACGCTGCCAGACATTGCCAGCTACTTCAGCGCTGACGTCAACCAGATTATTTCTTACAACAACCTCGCGGACGAGAGCGACATCAACCCAGGTGACATTTTGATTATTCCAGGTGGCACAGTGCCAGCGCCAAAGCCCGCGGCAAAGCCAGCGCCTGCAAAGGTGAAGCTGACCGTTGGCGGCAAGGTGTACTACGAGCCTGCACCTCCAGGCATTCAAGACTTGCCGGGCTCTGAGCACGAGTTCCCGTGGGGACAGTGCACGTACTACGTGGCTGAGGTGCGGCACGTGACGTGGGGCGGCAACGCGCGAAACTGGCTGGCGAACGCAGCAGCGCTCGGCGCAAAAGAAGGCCGCACGCCAATTCCTGGAGCCATTGTGGTAACTGACGAGAGCCGCTACGGCCACGTTGCCGTCGTGGACAGCGTCAGCAAAGACTCGTTCACGGTCACTGAAATGAACTACAAGGGCTTGGGCATTACTGACACCAGGACGATCGGCATTGCATCACCGGTCATCAGAGGGTTCATTTACTAAGCTATCCAGAGACAAAAAGAAGAAGCCCGCAGCGATTTCTGAATCCGTTTCTTTTCTGAAAGAAAAGACAGCATTCAGCTGAGCTAGGGCTTCTTCTTTTTGTCTCGAGTACACTTAGCATAAAAATACCCTCGTGCTGTTCTCTTTCTGTTTGCCTGAATTAAATTATTGCGCTACCACGGTTCCATTGCCACCTGGGTCAGCAGACGTTGTGAGCTTGCTGCCGGTGAGTGAAATTTGGTTTCCGGTAAAGGCGTCTGTGCCGGTCACGGCAACGTTCGTGAGGAGCGACATTTGCTGGCCAATGTTTGACTGGTCTGGCAAGACCACCACCGTGAGCGTAAGGCTGCGCACGGGGTTGAAGTCGCCGGTCTGCGCGGGCACTGTTCCCACGTTCCAGGTAAGCATGCGCGTACCGGGATCGTACGTCACGTTCTTCTGCTCTACGAACGTGACGAGCGTTGGGTCAAAGTTGTACGCCTCTGGCAGGCTCGCGGTGACCACCACGCCGTTCACATCGTTCGTGGTGTTCCGCAGGCCGAGCACGACAGTGTACGTTGTCTGCTGGCCAACTGTCGGAGGGTTTGGGCCACTGCTCACCGCTGCAGTCTCATCGAGCACGAGCTGCGTATTTACTTTTGTAGAAATTGGGGTGCCACTGAACGGCTGCTGGAACTGGTCGCTCTCAATCGAAGGTGTAGCTGTAACTGTCATGTTCTCTACGTCGCCTCTCGTGGCAGGGTTCTTCACGCCAATGGTAAAGCTGAGGGTCCCCTGCTGGTTTGGGCCAAGGTCTGCCAGCTGCTGAACCTGGGAGCCGTTCCACGTAATTGTGTTGCCCGTGATGCTCGACATTGGCGCAGAGAGCGTGGTGAGGTCGTACGCATCGCCAACGAGCGTGACGGTGATGTTGATGCCGGTTGCCGCGGTCTGTCCACTGTTCTGGTACGCAAGCTGGTACGAGAGCTGCGTGCCTGGGTCAACGCTCGTCGGAGCTTGGAGGGTGAGCGTCGCAGAAATTGGGTTCACCACAACGGTAACCTGGTACGTTGTCGATGCGAGCACAGCAGGAGCAGTGTTCACAGAGGAACCCACTGTTGGGGTTGGCGTAGCACCAGCCACTGTGCCATCAATCTGAACGGCAAAATTTCCCTGGGTACCAGTGCTGAGACCCGCAAATGCACCTACGATTTGCACAGAGCCAGTGCCGTTCGCCGGCAGGCTCGGCAGGTTCCAGGTAAGAGTGCTGTTGCCCTGGCCGAGCGGAGCAGCTGGATTTGGAACGTACGATGTTGGCGTAAAGCCAGCTGGCAAGTTCACGGTCATGGCCATGTCGCTAACGGCGTTCGCAGTTGTGTTGGTGTAGCCAAACGTGTACGTGGTCACCTGCCCGTTGTTCACCTGCTCCTGTCCAGAAACCTGCAGCGCAATGCCAGAGTTGCTGATGGTCGATTGCGAGGAAGCCTGCGCCACAAAATCTGTGGATGCACTTGCGAACTGGTAGTGCATGACCGCGTTGATCTGCTGCACCTGGCCATTGTTGCCAGCTGTGCTGCCCTTGATTGCAATGACGGCGTTCTGTCCTGGGCCGAGCTGCGTGATGTTGTTGAACGTGGTGCCGTCTGAGCTTGAGGCCGGTGGCGAGCTCGACTGGAACGTGAAGCCAGATGGGTACAGCACGTCTATTGAGACGTTGCTGATGGGCGACGTGTCAGAATTTGTGACCGTGAGCTGGTACACGGTAGCTGTTGCCGTTGAGATTTGTGCAGGTGCGCTGATCTGCAGCGTAACCTTTGGCGGCACCACAGCACCTGGCCTGTGGAAAATGACCAAGAGGATGGCCCCAATGACCGCGAGCGACACAACAATTGCCCACACGGCAATCTTGTTCTTCTCGTAAAAATCTCTGAAAGCGTTGCCGCTATTTTGGCGCTGGGGCATGTTAGGTTGTACCACCCTCACTGGAACTGAGTAGTCTTGCATGAGCCTATTGTACGCGTTTTTCGGGGAAATGACAAAAAAAGAAAGCCCCGCAACTTTTTGCGGGGCGAGAGTGACAAACGCGGAGGTGCTGGGTCTTAATCCACGAAGAGCAGCAACGTGCAGGTGCTCGTGTCTGAACTGATGCCTGTAGCAGCGCACAGTCTTCGAACTTCATCTACCTTTATAGACCTCACGCTTTCACGCTCGCTCTGAGCCATGACCCAGAGAACACCCCTCACGGGGAAAACCGAGACCACGGTGAACTCGCGCCGTCCCCCGCTGAGAGGGTACCTTTCGCGCACGTACCGCAGGGCGGGAATTGGCGGTACGAGTTTCTTGCCAGAGTAGAAAGGCTCAGCAGTCGCCGCTATGAGTAGCGAACTGAGCCCGTGCACGCTAAACTCTGTGATCAGGGCTTTTGGATCTGCCAGTGGAAACTCACCGAGGGGCAGGCTGATCTCTGCCCTGTCGAAACCACTGGCTTGGATTTCTGTACCGAAAAACTGCGCGCTTTCCGTTTGTTCCATAATCCTCCACTTCTAGCAGAACGTTAGCATGGCACCGAGAGGCAGTCAAACTGTAGAGCTACAGGTACCTCACCGTCTTCAGCTCGCGCTCTATTACGTGGATGGCAAAGTCTTGAATGACACTGCTCACTGCGTGCAGGTCTTGCTCTGGCAAACTTTCCGCCGCAGCATCTTGCTCAGCAAAACCTTGCGCAGCGGTGCTCGCGAGCAAGCGCAGGGCAGCAGCGCTCACAGGCTTTGCTCCAAACGAATTCGCCGCATCAGCAGCACACACGAAGCCGCTCTTGGCAGTGCTGAAGTAGGCAGTGTCAGATGAATCCTCTGGCAAACGTTTCTTGCACGCAGCGCAGTGCTCCAAATCCAAGCCGTACCCAATCAGCTCTAAAAACTTCAGCGTGTAGCAGGTGCGGCACATCGGGTGCGCGTGCACGCTATCCAGGTGCTCAAGGTACGAGACAAAGTGCTCGTACAGGCTTGGCTGCGGCTCGTGGTCTGGTGTTGACTTGAGCAGCAGCTCTGTTGCGTACAGCGCGAGGTGCACGGCAACGTCGCTCTCGCGCAGGTGCATGAAAGTATTCAGGGGTTTCACGCCGGTGATCACGGGCAGGCTGTGCGAGCGCATAGCTCCACTGCTCACGGCCACCTCAACGTCTGACAGAAATAAATCCTGCAGCCCAAAAGACAGCTTGCTCTTTGCGCTCTTCACAGAGCGGGCGACGGCGCGCACCTTGCCCTCGTCACGCGAGTACAGGGTCACGACCTCGCTCCCCTCTGCAAAAATATTTTTCTTCAAGATAACGGCGAGCATGGAAACACGCAGCTTACACTTTCACTATGCCCAGCCAAATTGGCCTGCCGTCTACTTCAACCTGCGCCTCAAAATCTGCCTCAACCTCCAGCTCTTTTTTCACCTGCACGGTGAACGTTTTCTTGCGGTCAAAGCTGTTGACGATGGCCATTTCGAGCAGCGTGTCCTGCGTGTTGTAGTACACGTCAATCATGTCCCCCACGTTCAGGCCAAAGCGCTTGCGCAAATCTTGCACCTGGCGCTCCAGCTCGCGAGCGTACCCTTCTTCTTTCAGCTCTGGCGTGATGGCAGTGCTCAGCAGAACTTTCAAATCCCCTGCCTCGCGCAGCACTGAATCTTCGATCAGCCCTAGCTCTGGTGCGTGGGCAACCTCTTTGACGTTCAGCTCTTCTGCAATGACCGTATTCAACTCTGCTCCAAGCTCCGGCGTGCCAGTGTACGACGCGTACTGCAGCGGCTGGCGCACCTTCATGCTGGCCTCTTTGCGGGCTGACAGGCCAAGCTCTACGACAGCTCGCACGCTGGCCATTGAGGCCATGAGTGCTGTCTCGTCTTCTGTGAACGGTGCTGAAGCAGCATCGGCACTCCAGTCTTCCAGGTGAACGCTCTCGCCTATCGTCAGGTCGCGGTAGAGGTAGTCTGCAATGAACGGCGTGAACGGCGCGAGCAGCTTTGCCAGTTCAGTGAGGACGTGCGCCAGCACCTTCACCTCGTCTGGAGACGAGCGCATTCTATCGCGGCTGCGCCGCACGTACCAGGTTGACAGGTCATTCACAAAATCTAGAATTGGGCGGCCAGCGCGAACAGTGTCGTACCTGTCCAAATTTTCTGTGACGTTCGCCTGGAGCTGGTGGAGGCGAACCAAAATCCAACGGTCGAGCACGTGCCGAGGCTCTGGCGCGCTGCCCGCTTCAAACTTCTCAGCGCTGTACGTTCGCAGGAACGCGAGCACGTTGTGCAGCATGAGGACCAGCTTCTTGTACACCTCGTCTACGTCTTCTTCGCTGAAGTTCAAGTTTTCACCGAGCATCACAGGCGACGTGAGCATGTAGAAGCGCATGGCATCAACGCCGTACTTTGAAAAGAGCACCGCTGGATCTGGGTAGTTATTTTTTGACTTTGACATTTTGCCGCCATCAGTGCCAGCGACAACGCCCGTGGTGAGCACGTTCTGGAACGGCGCGTGGCCAAAGAGCGACGTGCCCACAACGTGCATGACGTAGAACCACGCGCGCGTCTGGGCAATGTACTCCACGACAAACTGCGCTGGGTAGCGGCTAGCGAACACACCTTTGTTCTCAAACGGGTAGTGCAGCTCTGCGAACGGCATGCTGCCAGACTCAACCCAGCAGTCAACGACTTCTTCGACGCGCTGCATTTCGTTGCCGCACACTGCGCACTGTAGTTTCACCTGATCTATCTGCGGCCTGTGCAGGTCAACAAATTTGATGTCGCGCGACGCGTAGACTTCATCAAAGTTTACGGCAGAGTCTGCGAGCTCTTCGAGGCTGCCAATGCACCTCACGCGGCCGCACGACTTGCTGGTGCACTTCCAGAATGGCAGTGGCGTTGCCCAGTAGCGGTTGCGCGAAATGTTCCAGTCTGGTGCAGTCTCTAGGCCTTTACCAAAGCGTCCTTCTTTTAAGTGGTGCGGGTACCAGTTCACCTCGTCACGGTTTGCCTCTTGTAGCTGTAGCTTTATTTTTTGAATGTTGATGAACCACGCTGGAATTGCGTTGTAGAACAGGCGCGTGTTGCAGCGCCAGCAGTGCGGCACGGAGTGCGTGTAAGGTTCACGCTTGAATAGGCTACCGTTGGCTTCGAGCTGCTCCATGATCAACGGCTCGCCTTTGCGGTAGTACTTTCCGCGCAGAAACTCTGGTGCCGCATCGTTGAAGAGCCCGTTCTGCGTGATCATTGGCACGATTGGCAGCCCAACTCGCAGACCTAAGTTGTAGTCGTCTTCGCCGTACACGACTGCTGTGTGCACAATGCCAGTGCCGTCTTCTGTTGTCACGAAGTCTGCGTCGTACACTTTGAAAGATTTTTCTGAGCGCAGGTCTGGCAAATCAAACGGCGGCGTGTACGCAATGCCAACAAGCTCTGAACCTTTTGCGGTGTACAGAACTTCTGCGCCATCAAAGAGTGTCTCGACTTTTTCTGAGGCAACAATGAATAGGCCACGGCTGTCCCGCACCAGCGAGTACGAAACTTCGTTGCCCACCGCGAGGGCAACGTCGCCTGGAATAGACCACGCAGTTGTTGTCCAGAAAATGAAGCTGGCAGTTTCATTCAGGCTCTTCAACTTTTCTGCAAACGGCGAGTGGAGGTTTTCTAAGCTCGATTCTACAATCGGAACCTGCACGTAGAGCGATTCTTCCGTGACGTCGCCGTACGAGTTGTCCATGGCAACCTCAAAGTTTGAGAGCGGGGTTTCGCAGCGCGGGCAGAACAGCAGCACCTTGCGGCCTTCGTACACCAAATCTTTTTCCCAAATTTGCTTGAGCGCCCACCACACAGACTCCATGTACGTTGAGTCCATTGTCTTGTACGAGTTGTCAAAGTCAACCCAGCGGCCAATGCGGTGGATTGTCTTGCCCCACTCGTGCACGTACCCGAGCACGTTCTCGCGGCACGTCTCGTTGAACTTTGCGATGCCAATTTCTTCAATCTGCTTCTTGCCAGAGATGCCAAGCTTTTTCTCTACTAGCTGCTCAATTGGCAGGCCGTGGCAATCCCAACCCCAGCGCCTGCGAACGCTGTAGCCCTTCATTGTCCAGTAGCGCGGGATTGCATCTTTGACCACTGACGGCAAGATGCTGCCGTAGTGCGGCAGGCCTGTTGCGAACGGCGGGCCATCGTAGAACACGTAGGGCTTGCCTTCGCGCGTCTTCTCGAGCGACTTTTGGAAAATCTTGTGGTCGTCCCAGTGCGCGAGCACCTCTAGCTCTGCTTCTATTGCTGGGTGAACTTTTGCTGGCACATCTTTTTCGTCTGGCATATATTTCTGGTTAAATAAAAATAAAAAACACCGTGTCTCAAGAGCCTGCCTGTGCAGACGGTACCATCTTGATTGGTGCTCAATTGTGCCTGTTACGAGAGGCTCTCGGGTAGGTCTAGTTTTTCGCCTTGTCTTCTTGAGACAAAATTTCTTCTACCGACGCGTGGCTTGCTACTTACTTGCCACTTCCCTGCTGATGGCAGGTCAAGCGCTTGTACATAGAGTATAGCACTGCGAACAAATTTAGCAAACTCAATTTTTCCCTTTAGCTATTAAAATTTTATTAACTTTTTTGCTATTTTTTTCGAGACGCTGCTACACTTTGCGGATGACTGATACACATGATTATGAAGAAATAAAAGCCGAGGCAATGGCTCTCTATGGTCAAGCAAATACAGTATACTGCCCAGCTCTTGCATCAGAGGTCACTTTAAACGCAGGTGGCTTCAAACACTTCATTCACAAAGGAAGACACATAGAAAGAGACAAGCGAGTTCAAATCGCAAGGTTTAAGCTACTTCCACAAGCTTTGCACTTGATAAAAATTACCACGACTCACCAAGAATACGAAGAAAGGCTGCAAGAATTTGGCAAAATGGATCATAAAAGACGTAGAAAAGAAAAACGAATTGTAAAATTTTGGGGTCTCATTGCCATTATCGATGATAGAAAAATTAAGGTTGTCATCAAACAGGCTGGAGAAGGTGCGCGGAAACAGTTTTGGAGCGTTATACCTGCATGGATAACCAGCAAACAACGCGATGCTAAACTATTTTCCACAATGAAGGATGGTTCGCAATAGATAGATTAAAAAACAAAAAGAACCACTTTTGTGGTTACTTTTGTGTGCTTGTATCAGCTGATTGCCGAATAGGGCTGACGCCCCGCAAGCACAAGGTAACGATACACCTGTAAAAAATCTTTGTCAATACGTATGCACTGTACCACGACTAACCTATCTCTGTATGGTCACTTATATCCCCATAGAAATCTTTATAGTTCACGAGCAGCTCTTCGCCAGGTTGAATGTCTCGCATGGCGATCGTCACATCCTCCTTACCATCATCACAGTTTGGCTGGTCGCTGTGGTTAAAGAAACGGGCATCATCAGAACACAGTAGGTACTCACCGTGAGCTTTATCTAAGTAAGCGTAGTTGTAAAATTGTTTCTTAGCTGGCTCTGATAGTTTTTCAATGCTCTCTTTTGGCATCAGCAGATCAAAGCCTGGCATAAACCGCCAGACAACTGTGCCTCGTGGAATTGCTTGGTTCGCAAAAAGACCAATGCCTTGAACGTTACTCGCGGCAATTTTTGTCTCGACACAGAGCATGGCTACATCTCTTCAACAGTCTTTATTCCGAGCAACGCCAGACCGTGTGCCAGCACGTTCGCAGTGCACGCGCACAGGCTCAGGCGCTGCAGCTTCACTGCCTCATCCTCTGCCTGTAGGATAGAAACCTGGTCGTAGAATGCATTGTACTTTTGTGCCAGCTCGTACAGGTAGCTGCACACGAGATTTGGCTTCATCTCTTTGCTGGCCGCTGCAACGATTTCTGGGTAGTGGCTGACGAACCTCAGAACATCGAGCTCTGTTTGCTCTGATAGTTTTTCAGGCAAAGGAAGCCTTTGAACATCGACGCCAGACTTCCGCAGCACGCTCTTGATGCGCGCGTACGCGTACTGCAGGTATGGACACTGTGTTGCCCTCAACGGCAACTGTCTCGTCAATATCAAAGTAAATTTTGGTGTTGCGGTCGTACTTTAAGTAGCCGTACTTAATGGCACCAAATGCAATAGCTTCGACGAGCGCACCATCGTCAACAGAAGCGCGCACCTTCTGCGATGCCCGCATTGTCTCGCGCACTTTTTCTTTCACCATGTCGAATAGAGCATCAGCTGAAACTGTGTTGCCAGACCGCGAGGAAATTTTTGTCTTACCCAAGAATACAAATTCGTACGAGAGGTGCATGAACTTGTCAGCCCACTCGTAGCCGAGCAGCTTGAAAATATTTGCCAGAACCTGGAAGTGGTACGCCTGCTCAGAGGCGACAGTTGCAACTGTCAGATCAGGGTGGTAGCGGGTGTTGCGAGAATCCCACAGGTACATGTCCTGCGTGATGTACATTGTTGTGCCATCTTTGCGCAGCAGGTACTTCTTGTCGAGCTTCTCGCTCGTCAAATCTACTGACACGCTGCCGTCTTCTTCTTTTTGGAAGATGCCCTTCTCCACTCCAACGAGCACAAGGTCACGACCCTTGTCGTACACATCGCTCTCGTGGTCAACAAAATCAAAGTGAGAACCTTCACGGTCGTACGTTTCTTTGATGCCCGCGTAGAACCACGCATTCATTTTATGCCACAGCTCGCGTACCTCAGTATCCCCTGCTTCCCACTTCTGGAGGAGCTCTTGAGCTGATTCTTCTAGCTCTACTTTTGCCTCTTGGCTCACAGAACACTCTGTGGCAAACATTTGGTAGTACTTGCCAATGAAGTGGTCTCCCTTTGTGTAGGTAGACTCTGGCGTTGAGCCGCCACCGTGCCTCATGTACATGAGCATGCTCTTCATGATGTGTACCCCGCGGTCATTGACCACTTCTCCACTGACAACACCATGGCCCGTCGCCTTGAGCAAATGTATGCATGCCATGCCGAGCAAATCATTGCGGGTATGCCCAATGTGCAGTGGCTTGTTCGTGTTTGGGCTTGAGTACTCAAATAGAACTTTCTTGCCTACGCCGTACTGTTCAATTTTAATGTCTGAGGCTGCCTCTGCGAGCGCCTTCACTGTAAATGAAAAGTTAATGAAGCCATTAACTGCCACGACTTCATTAAACAAGCCACGTTGGTCGAGAGATTTAATCTCTTTCGCCAAAATCTCAGCAGCTTCCTGCGGATTAACTTTAATCTCGCGCGCAATCGAAAATGCCACGTTCGTGGAATAGTCGCCAAAGCCGCTCTTTGAATTTTTCGGCACGTCTAAGTCAAACTCCGGGATGGCAAAAATCTGGCCACGCTCAAACATGGTGCCCAGCGCCTCTGAAGTTAACTTCCGCACGTAGCTTTTCATATCGTCAATTATACCATAGAATACATGCATGCCAACGCTCGTCAGCAACAGAAAAGCAGTCCACGACTTCGCCATTTCAGATGAAATGGTCGCTGGTTTAGCATTGACTGGTGGCGAGGTTAAATCACTGAAAGCTGGCCAAGGTTCACTCACAGGTGCGTACGTCAGCATCCGCGGCGGCGAAGCGTGGCTCGTGAAGGCGCACGTCACGCCGTACAAGTACGCTGCGCAAGAAGTTGGCTACAACCCAGACAGAGACAGGAAACTGCTGCTCAAAAAAAACGAGATCATGTCGCTCATCGGCGCAGAGCGCGGCACGACAATCATTCCGTTGAACATTTTTACAGCTGGCCACGGGCTCGTGAAGCTCCGCATTGGCATTGGCCGCGGCAAGAAAAAGTACGATAAGCGTGAGTCTATAAAGAAGCGTGACGTTGAGCGGAGAATAAGAAAAGTTGTAGGATAAAAAATCACCCCGTGCGACAGCAGCGCTGCGCACGGGGTTTTAAAAGCCTACCAAGAGGGGTGCGGCCAGAGACTGAAGAACGACTGTTTGCGGGTACTGTTTCCCGCGAAAAGAGCCTCGATGTCCTCAGCGATGGGAGCGTGCACGAACCCATACATCTGTCGGATGGAGTACCTCAACCATGCTTCCTTGGCAGCTTGAAACAATACGTACAGGTCCTGGTGCGGGTTCTCGTTGCGTAGCCGTATTACAACGGCGTCCAACCTCTTCAGGCTGGTGGCATACTGGTACCTGATGGCAACTGCAGCCACCAGAATGAAGAACGGCACGCAGCCATCGAGCACGAGTGACGGCCTACCACCGAACACCAATACTTTCAGCGCATCGCAGCCAACGATGGCTACGGTGAACAAAATGACCGCGTTGCAAGCAGACACTTTCTGCGTGGGGTTGCCGTTTATGCGTAAAACGTTTTTGCCAGACTCAGTGTCTTTCCAATCTGGCAAGTTCTTCTGCGACATGGAAATCATGGAAATCCTCCTCGCCACTACCATACTACTCTAGCATATTCTAGTTTCCAAGGCAAGCCCAAATCTTCAGAACGTAATCCAAACTTAACGTGCACCCTGTACAATGGGGCGATGGACATCAACCCAAAAACCGTCGCCGTAGCGTGCGGCCTCATTGCCGCGCTCGCGTACGGCAACGTTGCGCAGTACCAGCGCATTACCGCAAACGCGTACGCGCAGACAAGCGTGATCTACAACCAGGACACGCCGGCTGACGTAGCCCTCATCACGCAGATCAACGCAGCCCACCTGTACGCGTACTTCGTGGTGTACACGTTCACCAAGACTGACATTGCCGACGCGCTCGTCGCCGCCAAGCTCCGCGGCGTGGACGTTCGAGGCGTGCTCGACCCAAGCCAGGCAACTATTGCCCAGGAAAAACCCATAGTCAAACTCCTGCAGAAGTACGGCATTCCGCTCGAGATTCCACAGCAGACCACTGGCATTGTGCACATGAAAATTCTGGTAACTGAAAATTCGTACGCATCAGGAAGCTTCAACTGGACAGCATCTGCCACAGAGTACAACGATGAAGTTCTAGAGATTGGGTACGTCAGGTCAATTCACGATGCGTACCTAAAAATTTTCAACGAGGTATACGAGAAGTACAAATAATGTTACCATTTGGATACACACATTAAAATTTAATGAAAACGTAATGAAAGCAGCATTCTACGAGTGTGATGAAGAAGACATTAAAAAGTTAACGCCCCTCCTCACCTCAGTTGAGGCAACGTACACAGCTGACCGCCTGACAGCTGCCAATGTTGCCACGGCAGCAGACGCAGAGATTGTATCAACTTTCATCCACTCAGACCTGAGCGCGCCAATCCTCGACCAGCTCCCAAAGACAAAGCTGCTCATCACGCGTTCAGCTGGCTTTGACCACGTTGACGTTGCCCACGCAATTTCAAAGGGCATTGCCGTGTGCAACGTGCCTGCGTACGACGCACGAGCTGTGGCAGAGTTTGCGTTCAGCCTCATCCTAGACCTGTGCCGCAACACCATCAAAGGTGCTGAGCAGGTTCAAGAAACAGGCAGCTTCAGCATTGCCGGCTTTGAAGGTTTTGACCTCAAGGGCAAGACACTGGGCATCCTCGGCACTGGCAAGATTGGCCTGAACGTTGCCCAGCTCGCCCGCAGCTTTGAGGTGAACGTCATTGCAAACGATGCGTTCCCAAATGAGGCACAGGCAACAGCGCTCGGCTTCAAGTACGTCACGCTCGATGAGCTGCTTGCCCAGTCTGACGTGATCACCGTGCACGTGCCGTACATGCCGAGCACGCACCACCTCATCAACACGGAAAATATTTCAAAGCTCAAGCACGGCGCTCTGCTCGTGAACACAGCGCGCGGCGAAATTGTAGAGACAGCAGCGCTCATTGCAGGGCTCGACAGTGGCCAGCTGCGCGCTGTAGGCCTGGACGTGGTTGAGGGTGAGACTGCGTTCGAGAACAACCCGGCATCGCCAGAGGCAGCAGCAGTCAAGGCGCTCATTGCCCACCCGAACGTTTACATCACGCCACACATTGCGTTTTTCAGCGTTGAGGCAAAAGATGCCATTATAAAGACGGCCACTGATGAAATTGCAGCATTCATAAACGGTTCTCCGATCAATACCTTAAAGTAGCCAGCTCAAACAAAAAAAGAACACTCCCCTCGCGCTCGTTTCTTGGCTTTCGCCCCGCGAAAGAAATGAAACTCGAAGCTCCTGGAACGTTCTTTTTTGTTTAAACCTCTTCTTTAAGCTTATCTGAAAACCCCTTGTACAGCTTCTGGATCTTTGGATCAATTACCAGCCTGCAGTAGCCGTATTCTCTATTACGATCGTAGAATTCTCGATGAGATTCATCGGCCTCGTAGAAGTTGGTGAACGGCACGACCTCGGTGACAATTGGGTTGGTGTACTTGCCACTCGCAGCCAAAGTTGCTTTAGATTTCTCTGCGGCTTCACGCTGTGCATTGCTGTGGTAAAAAATAGCTGAGCGGTACTGTGTGCCAACGTCGCTCCCCTGCCGGTTCAAAGTTGTTGGGTCAATGGTTGCCCAGAAAACATCCAGCAGCGTTTCGTACGAAATTACGGCTGGATCAAACTCAACGCGCGCAGCCTCGGCGTAGCCCGTGTTGCCAGTGCTCACCTGCTCGTAGCTTGGGTTTGGCAAATCTGATCGTCCACCTGCGTACCCAGGCATAACCGATGCAACGCCCCGCAGCCGCGTGTAGATTGCCTCTGTGCACCAGAAGCAGCCACCTGCAAAAGTTGCTGTCTCAAGTTTAACATTTTCCATACTTAATCTTTTAATTAACCGAACGTAAACGTATAGGCTTGGAACCCTGCACCTGTCACGGTAATTACGGCCGTGTGGTTTGTGTAGCTCGTCGAATTAAACAAAGTGTACAGCTGTGAACCTGTGACTGTTACATCTGGCTGCGCAACCCCATCAACTGTAATGCTCAGCGTCACAGGTGAAGCACCTGCAGCAGCCACCATGTACAGCTTTGCAGAATCAAAGCTGAGCTGCACGCTGCCAGTGGCAGAGTCCAAAACTGCGTTGTCACTATTGAACTGCCACGTGCCGCCAAGTGCAAACGTGTTCACGCTGAGCTTGGCAGGCTGCGTGTACGCTGTTGGCGATGTCGATACTTTCTGGGTCTGCGTCAGGTACTCCTGGCGCGCTGTGCCAAAGTACATTTCAGGTGAATTCACCTGGGACAGGTCTTGCCCATTGCCACTGCTGCCACTGGTGAGCGGCGGCAACTTGAGCAGCGAACGAATGGCGTTCTCTGTCTGCACGTAGTCGCCCTCGCCGAACGACTCGTACACTACGTTGCCGTTCTGGTCTACGAGGTAGTCTGCTGGCCAGTACTCGTTTTGGTACGCGTTCCACGTTCCGTAGTTGTTATCCTGCGCAACTGGGTAGGTGACGCCCAGCCTTTTCACGGCAGCCTCAACGTTTGCCGGCACCTGCTCGAACGGAAACTCTGGCGTGTGCACGCCGACAACCACGAGCCCATCTGCGCTGTACTTTGAGTACCAGCCAGTGACGAACGGCAGCGTGCGCAGGCAGTTGATGCACGAGTACGTCCAAAAATCCACGAGCACAACCTTGCCCTTCAAGCTCGCCATGGTCAGAGGTGGACTGTTTATCCAGTTCGTGATGCCCGTAAAGTCTGGCGCAGGTCCGTAGTTTTTCAAGTTTGGCGTTACTGAAGCCGAGGCTCCTGAGCTAGCCTGGTTCGGCTGGCTAGCACCCAAGTTTGCCAAGTCCATGCCAGTTTTTGAGTAGTCAAGGTAAATGCCACCCACAACGAGCAGGACAACGAGCGCTAGCAGGTACGGCCAAATTTTTTTCATCGTACGCAGAAGTTAATGACGTGCAAGTTTAGTAGTGCGGGGTGAAGCTCGGGTAGCGCTGGAGCAGCCACGCGTAGAACTGGGTATCGAGCTGGAAGTAAATGGCGAGCGCAATTGCAATGACGAGAACGCCGAACACCTGCTGGATGAACTGCGTGTAGCGCGCGAGGCTGTGCACCTTTTCTGTTGCGTACTGTCCGCCGTACGCAATGAGGAGCATTGGCACGCCAGCACCTACAGAGTACGCCACGAGCAGGATAATTGATGCAGCAATGTCGCGCTGGGTTGCCACGAGAGCCAGAATTGATGCCAGCACAGGACCTGCACACGGCGTCCACACAAAGCCGAGGGTCACACCTAAAATGAAGCCGCCCAGGTTTCCCGAGCCTGCACCGCTGCTTGCACCAGACGTGAGCCGCGACAGCAAAGGTGAAATTTTTTCAAAGAGTGCAGGGAACACCATGAGCACGCCGAACACCAGCAGCACCGCAGCTGCCACATCACGGATCACCTGGCTCGGCACGCCAGAGCGCTGGCTGAGCACTGAAATGACCACGCCGATAATGCCGAACGTCAAAACAAAGCCGAGCGTAATGAAGATTGGGCGTGCTCTGCTGGTCTGGCCAACAGATGCCCCAAGTAGAATTGGCAAGAGCGGCAGCACGCACGGCGATGCAATGGTCAAAATTCCAGCGAGGATTGCAATTAAAATTTGCAGCATGGTAACAGTATACGTTGCCGCTCGTGCTGGGTCAAAAAAAGAACTCGCAGGTAGGGGTACCTGCGAGTTTGTGGCAGTGCTCGTTACGCACAGGCGCCTAATCACTTAGGAGTAGGAGTCCCTGCAACAGTAGCAGGCTTTTTTGAAAAGAACTCCAGGAGCTCGTGCATTTTCGCCATCTCGAATACGGAGTGAATCTGCGGAGATGCATCCAAAATTTTCAGCTCCCCACCTGGCCTTGACAGTGCCACGATCCCAATGAGCTCCTTCAGCCCAAAGGCATCAATGAACTCAAGATCCTTGAGCCTGAGCATGATCTTCTTCTTTCCCTGGTGAGCTAACCCATCAAGGTAGGCACGCAGAGTGCCCACGCCATCACAAAAGGTGATACGACCGCGAACCACCACGATGCTAACAGTGCCAACTTCTGATGAAGAAATGGAGATCGCCATACACCAACTCCTCCTGTTGGCATAATTGCAGAGTGCAAACGCAAAGTCAAACCAGGGCACCTGTGCACAGCAGCTCTTCCCTAAAACCATAAATAGGTATGTAATGAATACATGAAGACAACCAAAGTATCCTGGTACAGTATTGCCATTGTTGCCGTAGCAATTGCGGGAACAGTTGTGCTCTTAAATATGATCCACGAAAAAACACCCGTAGTTGTGCCTCAGGCACCTGCGTCAGCCACACCGACATCGCAGCTAACTGGAACAAATCCAACTGCAACACCGACAGTGTCAGCGTCTGGCACAGTGAACCTGCCAATCCCCTTCACGCCGCAGGCACCAACTGGTGACTGGGACCAGCTGCACGAGGAAGCGTGCGAAGAGGCAACGTCTATCATGGCGAACGCGTACCTCACCGGCGACAGAGACATTGCCATGCCACCTGCCCAAGTGGAGGCGCAAATTTCAGAGCTCACCACGTGGGAAGACCAGCACTTTGGCTACCACCTCGACACAACAGCAGCAGAGACGGCGCAGATGATTACGGGTTTCTACGGCCTGAATGCCACTGTTGTGGAAAACTACACCCTGCAAGACATTGAGGCTGACATCAACGCTCACGAAGTCGTGATCATACCAGTTGATGGCCAAGAAATTGGCAACCCATTCTACACGCAGCCTGGGCCAATCTACCACATGCTCGTCATCCGCGGGTACACGCCAACAGAGCTCATCTCGAACGATCCAGGCACAAAGCGTGGGCAAAACTACCCGTACACGTTTGCCACGCTCTACGCTGCTGGCGCTGATTGGAACCACACCACAAACACCATCAACAGCAACCAGCACGAGATGATTGTTGTCTCAAAGTAGCCTAGCGCAAAAAATAAAATGAAAATCCCCTTGTTCGAAAAAATCGAGCTGTGGACAGGTGCCGTCATGGTGCTGCTCATTGTGGCAGCGCTCATTGTTGGCGCTGTCATCGGCAAGAGAATCGCAACGCCCTCAATTCCACAGAGCCTCGTACTGCCAGTGCCGTTCAGCACGCAGGCACCTGACGATAGCTGGACAGGCAACGAGGACTGTGAGGAAACGAGCGTGACAATGGCGAACGCGTACCTCACAGGCACAACAGAGGACAAGCTGCCGCCCCTCGCGGCGCAGAACGCCATCAACAATTTAAAGGCGTGGGAGCAGGCAAACCTCGGCTACAATGCAAACACTGGTGCAGACTCAACCAGCAGAATGGCTGAGGGCGCATTTGGCCTGAAGGCTCAGCAAATTCCAAACTTCACAGAGGCAGACCTGAAGCAGGCCATCGCAGACCACATGCCAGTGCTGTTGCCGGTGAACGCGGTAAAGCTCGGCAACGCGCAGTACGTGCACGATGCACCACTCTACCACATGATCGTCATCCGTGGCTTCAAGGGTGACACCTTTGTGGTGAACGATCCGGGAATCACCGGTGGCGACGGCAACTCGTACCCGTTCAGCGTGCTGCAGGCAGCATCTGCAAACTGGGACGAGGCGACGCAGAGCATAATCTCAACGCAGAAGATTGCGCTGGTGCTCTCAAAGTAAAGCTGGCTTACGAAACTTTTGGGTGCTGGTGTCGCCGCCTTATCAGCAAAGCAACCAGCCACGCAAGCTCCGTGAGGAAAGGGAAGAAAAAACCAAGTGGGATGGAACAGGCAAAAATAATTCCTGACATTAAGACATTTCCACGATAGGAATCAACCTCTCCTTCATCCACAGCTTTACGCAGCAGCTCTGGATGCTTTTTTGTGTACTGCCACAGTGCAGCTTCCAAAAAAGCGGCGGCGCTAAACACCACAGCGTACAAAACTACTCCACCACCGTCATGGGGGTGCAGGCTTAGCACATCTGTCGTGAAAGGCATGGCTACAATGAACAGCAGCAGGAAAGCGTTCAGGCTCAAGAAAGTGCTGTTGACTTCTTTGTAGTAGCTGAGCACTCTCACGTGGGAACTCCAAAACCGGTAAATAACCCAGAAGCTCAACAGGAAAGCTGCAAGTATTGGCCAGAGGTTAAACAGGTAAGCATTTAACTCTGCGCCAGTTAGTGCTGTTGCCGGGAGCCTTAAGTTAATGACCAGTAAGGTAATAGCAAAAGCAAAAACGCAGTCGCTAAAGGAGTCAATCCTCGACATTGGGAAACTATCTGTACTGGACTCCACGTTAACTTAGGTAAGCTTTAGCCTTTGGACTGGACCACAGGTAAACCAGGATGATAACATTCAACGCTAAGCTAACGTAGCTGGTGTAGCCATTCCTTATTAGCATAGCCATCTCCAGTAAAACGTACAGTACGCTGACAACAACAGTCCAAATGTAAGCCCAGTGCATTCCTTGCCACAGGCCACTTCCCAAGAATAAATGGATAATGCCAAGGACAATAAAGATAAGTCCCAAAACGGGATGTCCAGCAGTTACCACGACGCCGTGCCTGTAACCTATGAGTTCATAAATCCTAGCAGAACGAGAGAAAGCGATTACGCCAATTATAATCCAAAATGCTCCGGCTACATACTCCAGTATTGATAGAATTTTTACCCCTAAAGGAGCGTGCTTACCCATTGTATTTTCTTCAGTCATACAATTTATCGTTAATGCTTATTTAACACTATAATTATTATAGCACCATTTTAAAAATGCAAATTTCTATTTGAGTTTATCCACAACCTTTAAATAGAAACAAGTTTTTTAATTGTAAAAGATGAGATACATCGCGGACAATGGCAATGGCCAACTTGCTCCAACAGATCAGCAATGGCTCGATTTTGTGGCAGACTACGCTTCCGCAAATAGCTTCACTTCCATTGATCCCTTCTGGACAACAGCTTACTTTTACTATGGCTACCCTCCAAGTCCTGACAGCGTGTCCAACATTCAGTACGATTCTTCTGTTGCAACTACATTGCAAAACGGGCAACACACTTCAGCCTACAATAAAATTGTAAAGCTCAAGCAACAGTACGGAAATTAGAATGGTGGCGCAGGTGGCTCGCTCCACTCGGCCACCTGCATCTCATCTATAAAAACGTCTGGCTCGTACCTCGCCACGACATTCAAAGAACCACCCTTTTAGGGTGGTTCTTTATTGGTGGAGATGCCGAGAGTTAAACTGGGTCTCAGCGACTGTCACCACACGAGTTGATCACAAGCTTAGTCCGCTTTGAGTGCCTGCACGCTAACAAACGGACAAACTAACCAGCAGGTCTGCGCGCTGTGGTGTCCCCTGCTGTCGCGTGCACATCCAGCAAGGTGAGCCTCTATATAAAGCGCGGTGGCCAAGGCGCGAGGCACGCCGAGGTCGCGCGCTACGACCTAGTGACTAGGCCATAGCAGGTGCGAAGGCGAACGCCGGAGCGAACGCATTCTTCACCTTAGCAACAAAGTTGCCAGTTGGAGTTTTCTCAGTAATGTTACGGGGTTCTGAGAGTGCCCGGCTTGCGTACTTGCGTGGATCTGTTCACTGTCAAGATCCGTCATCCCCAAGGAACTGATTCTAGCACAGAAAGCCACAAAAGTCTAGTGAAAAAAGATAACCATGAATTCATGAAAAATAACAGCTCCAGCCATTCTGAAAAGACCCCAAACCCCCCCACGTTTGTAGCCAAACGCCAAGGCTCCATGGAATATCAAAACAAAAACACCTAGGAGGATCAATGCAACAACTACTACTATGAGTGCCATGTACCCATTCTACACCATTTGACCAAATCCAGTAAAATGGCTATAATCTAATCAAATTCACATGACCAAAATTTAAAAAGTCCGATTTGCAGAAATCAAGGGTAAATGCACAAATACGCGTTCCAGAGGTTCGCGTCATTGACGAAGACGGAGGCCAGCTCGGCATCATGGCGATTGCCGACGCAATCGCACTGGCGCATGGACCGTGGGCTAGACCTCGTTGAGGTTTCACCGCAGGCAGTGCCACCGGTCACCAAGCTCACCAACTTTGACAAGTTCCGCTACCACCAGAAGAAACTGGAGCAGCAGCAGAAGAAAAAGGTCAAGAAGATTGAGGTGAAGAACATTCGCCTCTCACTACGAATTTCAGAGCACGACATGGGCATCAAGGCCAAGCAGTCTGAGAGGTTCCTCGATGACGGCGACAAGGTGAAAGTTGACCTCATGATGCGCGGACGCGAACAGGCTTTTGCAGAGCGAGGCTTTGAGGTCATGAAGACGTTCATTGCATCACTGCCGAGCGTCGAGATTGAATCACCTGCAAAGAAGCAGGGCAACACGATATCAGTCTTACTCACGCGGGGGAAAATGACAGCGAAATTGGATGGGAAGTAGTGTTCAGTAGTTAATAGTTAGTAGACAATAGCTAAACTACGAGCCGCCTACCAATAGAAAGCGAACTGTTCGGATCCATCTATTAACTATTACCTATTAACTACTGACATGCCAAAGATTAAGACGCACAAGGGCGCGGCAAAGCGCCTCAAGAAAACAGGGACTGGAAAAATAATGGTTCGCCACACTGGCCAAGACCACTTCAACTCTCGCAACTCGGGCAACGTTGGCACGCGCAAGCGCCGCGACAACACCCTCACGAAGTCCAACCCAAAGCTCGGACAGCTCATCCCCTACAAGTAGTTAGTATGAGTATTCAATAGCCAAACTACTATCGCGCCTACCAATAGATAAGAGAAATTTGCGGATCCGACTACTAACTATTCATACTAACTACTGACCCCCATGACAAGAATCAAGCGCGGCGTTGCCGCACTCAAGCGAAGAAAGAACGTCATTGCCCGCGCAAAGGGCTTTGAGAACCGCCGCAGCACAAACTTTGTGGCAGCGCGCGAGGCACTGCTGCACGCAGACAAGTACGCGTACCGTGACCGCCGCAACAAGAAGCGCGACATGCGGCCCTCTGGCTCATCAGGCTCAACGCTGCCCTCCGCGACAATGGCATTAGCTACAGCAAGTTTGCTGGCATGCTCAAGGCAGAAAAAATTGAGATCAACCGCAAGATGCTCGCAGAGTTCGCCATCCAGATGCCAGAAAAGTTTACGCAGCTGGTACAAGAAGTGGTGAAGTAGTTCGCCAGCACAGAAAATTTAACGAAGAGCCACCTTTACCGGTGGCTCTTTATTTTGCTCGACCCTAGATCTAGAAACCCTTTTTACTGTCCAGCTGCTGGAGCTGCTACACTCGAGCCAGCGCCTTGACCTGTTGTTGCAGGATTCTGTAGCTGTGAGCTGCTGGAGGCTGGAGCCTGTACGCCTCCTGTGCTTCCAGTGCCACTGCCCGCCTTGTACGTTGCAATTGCCTGTGCCACCTTGCCGCTCGCCTCCATGTTCTCGTAGAACAAAATTTGGTCACGGTTGATGTACATCAAATCTTGCGGCACTGTGCAGCTCGTTGCCGAGCTTCACGAGCGAGAGCTGTGGGTTTGCCTGGGCAGCTGCTGCTGCAGCTGCCTGCTGTGCCGCGGTCTGTGTTCCAGACTGGAGTGGCTGGTTCACCTGGAGGTAGAAAATATCGGTGAGGGTCGCGTACTGCGAATTACCTGACCCCAGTTTGCCAAAGTAAACCTGGCCATTTGTAAGGAACACTGCCTGGTAGCCTGAGAGCCCCTGCGTGCTCTGCTTCATGAACTTGCCGCGGAACAACAGGTAGCCGAGCGCGCCGAGCGCGAGAATGACCACGACGATGAGGACGATCCACGGGGTCTTGCTGCTGCGCTGTGTCACTTGGCTCTGGCTTGGGCTCTGGCTTGGCTCAGCCATTGGCGAGTACACTGGGTTTGGTTTGCTGGGTATTGGCTGTGACTGGTTTTGCTGAACTGGTACCTGCATGTAAGTTTACCTTTCGCTAGTAATTATTTATTCATTAACTGCTTCATTAACCCGTTAACTTAATCAGTTCATTAAATTTTAACAGAGCAAATTAAGAGTTAATGCGCTACGAAAGGCTTGCGGTCGTGGTGCTTTCCGTGCTGCGATGCCTGTGAAAGACCGCGCTGCAAAAATGTGCAGCTCGGGTTGAGGCAGATCAAGTTGCTGTTCAACAACAGCTAAGGCTGCTGTTGAACCAGTGCGCGTAGGCTCAAAGCTGGTGTAGTGGAGCTGCCCTGCTGCAACGAGAGGTACCACAACGTTGATGGCGATTTGTGAAAAGGGCGGGGCAACGGCAATGGTGCGCTGTGCGCCACTTGCACCAGTGTCGAGCAAGAGCGCACCAGCATCGGAAAGCTGGCTCGCCGCCGATACTGCAACAGTGGCACCCAAGATACTGTCCACCTCTGTACCTGAACCCTGTATGAGCGTGCCATTTCCAGCGTACTGGACTGTGCCAACTGGCAGAGGCAGCGCTGTCTGAATACCTCCACTCATATATACAGAGTGAATGGAAAGCTGTGAGACTGTGGCAGAATGGGCTAGGGCTGCCACGGCAGGCGGCAAAATAGCAACTCCGGTGGAAGCCTTAGCAGCCATTGATGGAAACGAAAACTGCGCTGCCAGCAGAGCAACAATAGCCGTAGAACCGAAAATTTTAGCAAACGTTTGTTTCATTTTATTCTGGAAAGGCACGCGTGAACTGCGGCGTTTTAGAGAGTGGTTTCTGAGTGCTCTGTACGTCTTCATGTTAGCCTCAAAGTCCTTTAATGTCAAAGAAAAAGCTTCATTTGTAGACTACTGACCTGCTGCTGGCGTATCGGTAGGCACGGGCGTTGGCGCTGCAGCTGGCGTTGGGGTTGGGCACACGGTTGGGGCAGGTGTATCCGTTGGCGTAGGGACATCGGTCGGTGAAGGTGTAGGGGTTGTGGTCGGGACTAGCGCATCGGTCGGCGCTGGCGTTGGAGAGCTTGATCCAGTCTGGCCAGGTGCCCAGCCAAAACCCTGTCCGTACGTTGATGGATCCAGACCCTGCGTGCCAGATGTGCCGGTCGAAGAGCTACCGCTCGCACCGCTGCCACCAAAGCCTGCGCCAGCTCCGAGCGTCAGCAACACGCGCACGTGGCCAGTGCCACTTGCCAGGGCATCGAGGGCAACACCCACCACTGGCATGCCAGCGTCTGCAGGCAACACCAGCTTGCGGACGTAGCCGGCATGAGAGGAAATTGTCAGGCGGTCGCCAACGCTGATTGCAGCAGAGCTCGCATCAACGTCGAGGTCAGCGTACGTGCCAGCTGTCACCACATCAGCGTACTCGCCCGGCGCAACCACAGTCACGTCCGAGCCAGATGCAGCTGGCGCACCTGGAATGTTGAACTCAGACAGGTTACGATCCACAACTCCAATTACCACGGGCTCGGCAGGAGAACTGCCCGAAGGCGCAACAGCAGCCACCACGGTAATAGTAGGATTACTGCCAACAACCGGCGTTGCCGTAGCACCGCTCAGCATTACCACCTCGCCCTGGTGCAGCGCAGCTGTGTCAGCGTTCTGCGCCAAGATTGCCGTGCTGCCCAGCACCTCGCCCAAGCTGGCAATGTCCTGCTGCACGACCAGCGTGCCTGCAACAAACACGTTGCCGCTCGCGCTTATGGTGAAGTCGCTCGTGCCGTTGTTGCTGATGGCAAACACGTTGGCGCTCGTATCAGCCACGCTCGCGTTTATGGTGGTCGCACCAGACGATGCAACCATCAGGCGCGTGACACTGCCAGACTGCAGCTGCAGGATGTCAGCCAGCGGCGCACCAGTCGCCAAGTTCTGGCGGATGATGAACGTGTCAGAGTCTGGTGAGGCGTCCAGGCCAGCGGCGCCACTGCCAGTGCTCTGCTGCGTGCTCGCCAGTGCGGCAACAGGATCCTGTTCACCCATCACAAACGTGTTGCCAATATTTTCCCACCCAACGTGCAGGTCAACGTCCAGGTTTTCAGTATGAATGGTCAGGCCATTCACATTTTGCGTCTGCTGCTCGCCAGCTGCCCACGAGTCAAGCACCTCGCCAATCACCTTCCCAGATCGCGTTGCCTTCATGGCGTAGCCAGGCAAGCTCGCAGATGAAGTCAGGAAATCGCCAGGCTCAGGTACACCGTTCTCATCGCTCACGAGCACAGGCACGCGCCCAGTCAGCGCAACTTTCTGCCACGTGCTGCCGAGGTTTGCACCGAGCGTCAAACCAGGTGTCGTTGATACAACGCCAATGGTGCTGCTGTCGTATCCGGTTCCAGACTTTGCAACGTAGTCAGCGTTCGCAGGATCAACGCTCACCACGTCCCCAGCGCCCATGGTTGCATCAGCTGTTTGGTACTGTTCTGCAATGTCGAAGCCGCCGCTCGTTGTAGCTGTCACGAAGTGGCCGTTTACCGCGTACAGGTTGTTCGTGAAGCCAGACGTTGCGTTGCCGAGGTTGCCCGCTGGCGTGTACAGGGTTGCGGTGTCTGTGGCAGCCTGCGATGCCACTGCATTGCCGAGCGTGAGCACGTACCACTTGTTCGAGCTGCCGTCAGTGCAGGTTACCACTGCGTTGATCGTGGCGTGGAGCAGCTTGCCGCTGGTCGTGTTGTAGTAAATCTGAGAGGTCAGCGGCACGTGCGTGTTGTCCTGGAACACTGCCTGCGTAGTCGTGATCGTGGTGCCCACGCCAGAGCAACCGCCCGTTTGGGTAGCTGTCGCCAACGTCTCTGTGGCAAAGACAGCAGAGGTTTGAACAATGGATCCGTTCACGTCGAGGGCTGCCAGTGGTGTGGTTGTTCCAAAACCAACGTTGCCAGCAGACGACGACGTGGTCAGCGCGTACGCCGTGCCGGACGTCACCGTGCCGCCGGTGATGGCGATGCCGGTCGAGGTGACCGTGCCGGTGGTCTGGGTCTGGTTCGGCATGGCGATGGCGAAGCCGTTCCAGTTGTCGGTGCCGGCGCCCGTGTTCTGGACGATGGCGCTGCCGGTGACCGAGAAGCCATTGTACGTGTACGTGGATGCCCCCGTGTTGGTGACCGCGGGCAGGGTGACGGCGGCGCCGGTGACCGACTCGCCCATGGCCGTCACGTTGGTCGAGAGGTTCAGGTTCAGGCCGGTGAGCGTGCCGGCGAGGGTGACCGCGGAGGGGGCGGCGCCCTGGATGATGGTGCCCGAGGTCGTCGTGGACTCGACGTCGAGGCGGGCGCCCGGGGCCGTGGTGCCGAAGCCGACGGCGCCGGCCGAGAGCGACGTGGTCAGCGCGTACGCCGTGCCGGACGTCACCGTGCCGCCGGTGATGGCGATGCCGGTCGAGGTGACCGTGCCGGTGGTCTGGGTCTGGTTCGGCATGGCGATGGCGAAGCCGTTCCAGTTGTCGGTGCCGGCGCCCGTGTTCTGGACGATGGCGCTGCCGGTGACCGAGAGCGATTGTACGTGTACGTGGATGCCCCCGTGTTGGTGACCGCGGGCAGGGTGACGGCGGCGCCGGTGACCGACTCGCCCGTGGCCGTCACGTTGGTCGAGAGGTTCAGGTTCAGGCCGGTGAGCGTGCCGGCGAGGGTGACCGCGGAGGGGGCGGCGCCCTGGATGATGGTGCCCGAGGTCGTCGTGGACTCGACGTCGAGGCGGGCGCCCGGGCCGTGGTGCCGAAGCCGACGGCGCCGGCCGAGAGCGACGTGGTCAGCGCGTACGCCGTGCCGGACGTCACCGTGCCGCCGGTGATGGCGATGCCGGTCGAGGTGACCGTGCCGGTGGTCTGGGTCTGGTTCGGCATGGCGATGGCGAAGCCGTTCCAGTTGTCGGTGCCGGCGCCCGTGTTCTGGACGATGGCGCTGCCGGTGACCGAGAGGCCCTTGTACGTGTACGTGGATGCCCCCGTGTTGGTGACCGCGGGCAGGGTGACGGCGGCGCCGGTGACCGACTCGCCCGTGGCCGTCACGTTGGTCGAGAGGTTCAGGTTCAGGCCGGTGAGCGTGCCGGCGAGGGTGACCGCGGAGGGGGCGGCGCCCTGGATGATGGTGCCCGAGGTCGTCGTGGACTCGACGTCGAGGCGGGCGCCCGGGCCGTGGTGCCGAAGCCGACGGCGCCGGCCGAGAGCGACGTGGTCAGCGCGTACGCCGTGCCGGACGTCACCGTGCCGCCGGTGATGGCGATGCCGGTCGAGGTGACCGTGCCGGTGGTCTGGGTCTGGTTCGGCATGGCGATGGCGAAGCCGTTCCAGTTGTCGGTGCCGGCGCCCGTGTTCTGGACGATGGCGCTGCCGGTGACCGAGAGGCCGTTGTACGTGTACGTGGATGCCCCCGTGTTGGTGACCGCGGGCAGGGTGACGGCGGCGCCGGTGACCGACTCGCCCGTGGCCGTCACGTTGGTCGAGAGGTTCAGGTTCAGGCCGGTGAGCGTGCCGGCGAGGGTGACCGCGGAGGGGGCGGCGCCCTGGATGATGGTGCCCGAGGTCGTCGTGGACTCGACGTCGAGGTTTGCGCCCGCTGTGGCCGTGCCAACTCCCACGTCGCCGTTGTTGAGTATCGTGATTGCATTCGTGCTCGCCGAATTCCCAACGTTGAAACTGATAGCCGAGTTCGTGCCCGTGTTGCCCGAAGTCGCCGAGTTGCCCTCGAACGTCAGGGTGCCGTTGGCCGCGGCCGCACCAATGAGCAGTGGGTCAGTGACCTGGGTTGCGAAAGTCGGCGAGTTCCTCAGAGCTAAGATCGTGCCTCCACCCGTGGTCGTGTACGACGTACCCCAAGCCGATCCAGTTGAGTTCGGAATGCCCGAGCCAGGGTAAACCATGCCACCGTAGGACGCCCCGATTGCCTGACCCTGCCACGTACCGTTCGTGACATCGCCTGAGGCGTTCACCGTGAACTCGCTCGTGCCGCCAACCTGGAGATCGACTAGGTTGCCCGTAAAGCTGGAACCAGCGTTTACGCCGAGGCCTGTGCCTGAGGTCGACCAAGCGGCCGAAGTTGTGCCCGCTGGCTCAACCAAGAGCTGCGGCTTCGTAGTGGTCGCGTTGCCGCCCACGGTGAACCAGGCACCGGTAACGTCCTCGCCCGAGAGCGAGGCAGCCCCAGCTGTGGCAACGACGAGACCGGCTGCGGTTGGGGTTGAGGTACCGATGCCCACATCGCCGTTGTTGGTGATGGCGAGGGCCGTGGTGCTGCCCGAGTCGCTGACATTGAACTGCACGTTAACGTTCGTCCCCGTGTTGCCGCCGCTCGCCGAGTCGCCCTGGAGGGTCAGCGTGCCGTTGGCAGAGGTCGAGCCGAGCACGGTCTGGTTGCCGCTGATACCTGTGCTGAGGTTATTGGTGACCGTGTTCGAGGTGTTCGTGAGGCCAGACGAGAACGTGAGCGGCACCTGGTAGTCTGTGCCAGGTACAGCTGCCGAGAATGGCGTTGACCCACCGTTGCCCTTGACGAGACCTGTAATGCTGACCGCGCCCGTGCCGCCAGACCCCACGCCGAGCTGTCCAGTGAAGCCGAGGGTGAGCGTCTGCCCCGAGATGCTGCCTGTCACGTTCGTGCCGTTGGTGATGGCGGTGACCACTGAGCTTGGTAAATCTGTGGTTGCAATGGCGCGGTATGCTGGCGAGCCTGAAGTAGTCGTGGCGAAGAGCGCCTGCGTGGCTGTTGAAGAGGTCGGCGCGAGCACGAAGTTCACGCTCGCTGCCGAATCGTCGGGAATGGTGTACGTACGGGATGCTGCTGGTGCCGTGGCGCTGATGGTGGTGGTGTTCGTTGTGCCGAGCGTGAGCTGGTTGGTTGTTGCCGTGAGGGTTTGCGATGCACCGGTAATGGTGCCCGAGCCATTCACCTGGAACGGCGAGCCAGAACCAACCGACAGGAGTGCTGCTGGCGTTGCCGTCCCAATGCCGACGTTGCCACCCTGGAACACAGCAGCGTAGTTGCCCGAGGCGCCAGTCGGCGCGTTCACCGAGAGGCCGTACGCGTTCGTGACTGCTCCGCCAGAACCGTTGAGGGCAGCGCCAGCGAGGACGTTGAGGCCGTACGCGTTCGTTATGGTTTCTGTGCCAGATGACGACGTGGCCTTAGCTGGGCCGCTCACCAGCACGTTGTCTGTTTCGGCAACCGTGAACGTGTTGTTGCCATTCACCGTGGGCTGGTTGAAGAGCGATCCAATGGTTGCCCCTGTGCCTGTGCCAGTCAGAGACGTTGTACCAGTAAAGTTGAACGTGCCCGGGGTGCTGGTGGTGCCAATGTACTGGGCACCTGAGGCTGAGGCAATGGTCGGCGCCGTGCCAACGGCGAACGTCAAAGCCGAAGAGCCACTGTGTGTAGTCCTCGTGTCCAAGGTCAGGTAGCCGTTCGTACCGTCAGTCACCTTCAGGGCGTTCGCGGTGTTTGACGGAAGCGCGAGCGTCGAGGCTGCTGCCCCAGTCAGGTTCAGTGCGCCAGCTGAGGTAACGGCGAGCGTGCCCGAGGTCGCCGTCTGGAGGGTTAGGCCAGCTGAGGTGACCGTAAACGATGAGGCTGCGCCTGAGGCAATGGCGACTGCCCCCGCTGACGAGTTGCCGATGGAGACAGCACCGTTCGAGCTGCCAGTGTTGATGTTTGTCCCAAAGTTTGAAGAAACATTCAGATTCGTGGCAGCACCTGTGACCGTGAGGCCAGCTTGGCCAGTCAAGAGGCCTGCTGAAGTTGTGGTACCTGATCCACTAGTCGAAATATTTCCCGATGTTGAGAGGTTGCCTGAGCTATCCACCTGGAGCGGCGAGCCACTGCCCACCGAGAACAGTGCTGACGGAGAACTTGTGCCAACGCCGACGTCGCCGTTATTGAGGGCTGTGAGCGCATTCGTGGCGCCAGAGTTACCCACGTTCAGGCTGATGGCTGCATTCGTGCCAGTGTTGCCCGAGGTCGCCGAGTTGCCCTGGAGCGTCAGCGTGCCGTTGGCGCTGGTCGAGCCAATGCCGAGCGGCGTGGTCACCGATGTTGCAAACGCTGGGTTTGCAACTGTCGCCACAGTCACCTGGCCTGAGCCATTGCTCGTGGTCGTGATGTTCGTGCCCTGGGCTATGGTCGCCGTTGAACCCTGGTTGATTGTGGAGCTTGAACCAGAGGTAGCAGCCAGCGTGAAGATGCTGCCAGCTGACACGAGACAGGTTGGGCACGTGATGGTGCCAGCAGCTGAAAGCTGCACTGGCCCTGTTGCCGCAACCGCGAACGTGCCGCTCTGGTCTGGCAGGGTGTACGTGCGGTTTGCGGTGATGGCTGCGTTCTGGATGGTGGCTGAGTCTGACGCGCCAGCCTGCGGGGCAATGGCAATGGTCGCCGAGTTTGCGGTAGTTGAGTTCACGTTGAAGCTGCCCGTGCCTTTCGTGGTGAGGTTGAGGCCAGCGTTTGCATCGCTGCCTGCCACAACGCTGATGTTCGGGTTTGAACCATTCGCCGCATTGGCCAGCGTGATAGAGTTGTTCGCCGACGTAGTTGCCGTGAGGCCGAGGATAGTGTTGCCGTTTGCATCTAAAATTGACGTGCCAATGCGCGGCGTGGTCAAGGTTTTGCTCGTGAGCGTCTGGGTTGCGCCGAGCGTGGCAACTGTATCTGACGATCCGGGGAACGTGAACGTGGTTCCGTCAGTACCAGAGAAGGCGAGCGAGTTGTTCACCGTTAATGTCTTGCCTGCCGCAATGTTTAACGTGTTCGTGCCATTGTTCGTGATTGCCAGGCCGTTCACGCTCGTGAACGTCGGCGTGGTTGAAACGGCTATGGTCGGCGTTGCGCCCGAGATTGCCTGGATGTCGTTGCCTGCGCTGAGGAGCGCTGAGATGTTCTCGAACGTCGGCGTGGATCCAGCCTGTCCAGTCAAAACTTGGTTTGCTGCTCCCTGCGCTGTTTCTGAAATGGCACCCGCGCTGCTCGTCAGCAGAATGCCCTGGCTCGTAGTTTGGCCAGAGAGCGTTGCGCCAGCAAAGGTCGGGCTTGCCGTTGTGGTCACGTCCTGGTTGATGTTCGATGTGCCAGAAACCGTGAGCGTGTTTGCGTTCAGCGTGAGCGTGCCCGTGCCCGTGGTGATGGTGTTGCCGTTGTACGTGCCGCCAGCCACGTTGCCGACCTGGGTAATGTTGCCCTGCACCGCAGCTGGTAGAGTTGACGATATCGAAGGTGCTCCACCTGACGACGTGACGAGCACGCCGCTCGCTGCAGTTGCGAGGCCTGCCAGCGTGTTCGCCGATGACGAGTACAGAATTTGGTTCGCCGTGGTGGTGGCAGGGTACGTTGCCGTTGACCACGATGGCGCAGCAGTTGACCCTGACAAGAGCACCTGGTTTGGCGTTGCCGTGCCAGACAAGATGGCGCCGGCAGAACCTGTTGAGTAGAAGATGCCCCCGTTCGATGCAGTTAGGTTGGCGTTCGTGCCTCCGTACTGCAGCGCAACTGGCGTCCCCTGCCACGTGCCAGTGCCAATGGTGCCAACAGAGGTCAGCGAAGACGACACCACGTTCGAGGCGAGCGTTGTGCCTGTGAGCGTGCCAGCTGGTGCAACAACCGCTGCCGTGCCAGCTGCGGTGATGAGGCCTTTGCCGTTGACCGTGAAGGTAGGAATTGCCGTCGAGGATCCAAAGCTGCCGGTGTTGGTGTTGACCGTGTTCAAGGTTAAGGCATTGTACGTGCCGGTTAAATCTCCGCTAAATGCTGTTCCTGTTGTCAAAATGTTTGCGGTCGTTACGCCATTAACTGTTGTTGCAGTTAATGAACCGCCGCTCAACGTGCCGCCCGAAATTGTGGCAGTGTTGTACGTGCCGCCAGTCACGTTGCTGGTCACGGCAAGTGAGCCGAGCACGTTGGTCGCCACGCCGAGCTGGGCAATGTTCACCGCAGATGCGTTCGCTGGGCCAATGTCCAGTGGGCTGCCAGAGCCAGAGTCAACGGTCAACGTGGCTGTGCTCGTGAGCAGCGGCGTGGTCACAGACGTTGAGAACACTGGGTTGTTCACTGTCGCAACCGTAATTGAACCAGCTCCGTCCGTGATTAAAATATTGTTGCCCGTGTTTAATGCAGCGGCAACTGGCGCGGTGCCCGTTGAGCCAATGAGTACTTGGCCGTTCGTCGGCGCAGACGTAGCCGTGATTGCGCCGCCAGCACCAGAGTACACAAACGTGTTTGCGGTCAGACCAGACAGCGTAATGTTTGCCGCGCTGATGCTGCCAGAACCTGCGCTGATAGAGTTACCGTTCGTCACAATGCCGTTCGTCCACGTGCCCGCAATGTCCAGCGCAGTGGTTCCCGTGCCAGTGTTGTTCAGGTAGATGCCACTGGCAGTCGTGCCCGTGCCGGCGTTAGTCAGCGACAATAAATTTTGCGTGCCTGACGTTGTGTTGTTCGTCAGCGTACCTGAGTACAGGTTTGCAGTTGTGCCGATAGACGAATTGCTGATGGTGTACGTTGCGTTGAATGGGTAGTTCACGCCCAGGTAGCGCTGGTCACCGCTGCCAGCATTCCACTGGAGTTCGGCGTTGTTCAATCCGCTGTCGCGTTGGAAGATGACTGACTCATTCACGTCACCAGTTTGCGTTGACCCAATAGTCCAACTCGTTGAAGACGTTGAGGTGCTCACCACGGTTCCCTGAATGTTGTTTGCGGTGATGGTGTCAAAGTACCCATTCTTGAAGTAGTCTGACGGCGAGCCAATGGAAGCTGTGTTTGAACTCAGCGACGCAGTTGGGTGGAGCGAGCCAGAGTTGTCAAACACCACCTCGTTGGAAGCGTTCGTGGGCGTGAGGTCGAGCAGGTACTTGCTGCCAGTGCCAACGCCAGAACCGGTTGCCGTGACAGCCAGCCCAGTGTACGCGCCGCTGCCGGTGGTGTTGTCAGTGATGTTCACGTTCAGTCCAGTGGACGTGTGTCCATTGCCAGCGTCGGCGTTCTCGCTGATGGCCACTGCACCGTTTGAGGTGATTGTGCCAGTGCCAAATGTCACAGGCTGGTTCGTGACCGTGTTGATGTCGAGCGTGCCGTTCGGGCTGTCTACCACAGGTGTCGCGCTGCTGAGCGTGACGTTGCCGCTCGCCGTGAGCACGTTGCCTGAGGTATTCACGCTAATGAGTGGCGTGCCGTTTGATGAGGTAAACGTGAAGGCTGACGCACTGTCTACCGATGGCGTGAACGTCGTTTCGCCAGCGCTGTTCGTAGACGCTGACCACTCGTGCGCGGTATCGTAGCCTGCCGTGAGCTGTGGCGTGGTCGTGCTGATGAGGGAACTTGACCCGCTAGGTAGCCCGGTGACAGAACCTGTGAACACCACAGGACCGGCTGAATATCGCTGCGCCAGAAACGTTCTCCGTGCCTGCGTTCAGGCTCGGAATGCTTGCAGACTGGAGCGATGCCGTGCTGGCCGTGAGATCGTTGGCCGTGAGATCGTTCGTTGTCACCGAGTTGAACGAACCTTGGCCTGATGAAAAAATTGTTTGCGGGCCACTATTTGGAGAAACCGGCACGTTTGCTGTGTTGCCCGATGGAGCGTACGGAGATGCAATGAGCCCATTGGACGGGTTGAACACACCCGCTTGGGCTGGCGAGCCAGCTGCCCCAGCTGGGCCTTGCTGTCCTGGGCAAACCCTGCGGCAGCTGCGCCGGCCAGGCCCCTGCACGTACTTCACGGTCTGCGAACCCTGGATGTAAACAATTTTTTGTGGCTGCTCAGTTTGCGGCTGCTGGGGTTCAGGTTGAACAGCGACAAGCTGCTGCGTGCGAACGGGCAGGGAGGCGAACTGCTTTTGAATTCCAGTGTTCAGTGTTCTGTACCCAAAGAAAATTGCGAGCGCCACAATCGCCACTGATGCGGCTGCACCTGCGATGCCGTAGCGCACCTGCTGCGCCGATAAATTTTTCTGGAAGCTCTTGTAAATTTTTGCCGTATCGAGAGAGCGCGCTGCTGCAACTCCAGCCGCGAGCGGCAGAACCTCAACTGCACCAGATGCGTTCCTGAACGCAACGTTTGATTTTTCTTTCGCAGCCTGCGCTGCCTCTTGCTGTGCTGCCTGCTCGATTGCAGCTGCACGTGCTGCGTCTGCGGCAAACCTCTCTGCGGTTTTTTCTGCAACAACTGTTCCTACAACCGCGCCGAGCTCAGCCTTAAAATCTTTCTGAAAATTTTCAAGCTTGCTGGCAACACCCGCTGCAATGCTCGCGCGCATTGCTGCCTCGTGCTGCTCATCAGAAACTCTCTGCTCTGCCTGTGCTGCCTGCTTAACTGCAAGTAAGTTTGATTCTGCAAAACCTTCTGGTGCCGCAGGTGGGAGTGGTTCAGCAGAAACCTTGAGCTTTGGTGGAACAATAAAAAAGTCTTCTCTGCTTAGTGCAACTGGAACTTCTTGTGTGGGAACTGCCAAAGGCAGTTGCGCTCCCGACTCTCGCACAGCACCACTCGTTTTTGTACCAGCTTCAGAATTGTTTCCCAGAAGTGAATTCACAGCAGAAATACTCGTCACCCAGTTGCGTCCAATCTTCTGAGCTTGCAGTTTTCCAGTGCGCGCCAAGAACCCGAGGTAGTCTTGGTTGTACCCCGTTATCTCGCTCGCCTGCGAGAGTGAAATTAAATTGTTCTCAGATTTTTCTTCGGACACTTTTTGTTTTTATATCAGCTCAGTTTTATTGATGGAACGTTCCGATATCGGATATCCAATAACACTTAAATTATATATGCAGTCATTCAATTTCTCAAGGAAATTTCGGCGAAAATTGTGTACAGTTTTAGAAACATTTTTTTGAAACAAAATGAACGAAAACAGCGCGACAGTATTGCCTCAATGTGCCACGCAAGAAAAAGTAGTGTTGCACGATTTTTTTAAAAATAGTTCAAGTTGTTTCTCGTAATATTTGAAAAAGTAATCACTTTATTTCATAAGCTTGATTGCATTTGAGTACAAATACTTTTCAGAAAATGTTAACCGGAAGTATAAATTAGAAAAGTGATTAAAATAAATTTAATCACGCTCGTGAACACATTAAAATTTAATGCCTCCGTGCGAAGATTAAGGATAATAATTTAATTTTTTAATCTACGAACGTAAGCGTTAATCTGTGTATAAACTGTGCGCACTATTCCAAAACTATTGACGAACGTTCACTATACGTAATATAATTAGACCAGTAATTAAAAGAAAACGTTCAACATGTCTCAAAAGCTGTCATCAGACTCAATAAAGATGCTCCAAATCGTTGAAAACGAGGGAAAATCAACAATTTACGCATTCATTAAGACGCACTACAAATTTGAATCGTACAGGAAAGTGTACACGCAGCTCTACCAGCTTGAAAAAAGAGGCTACCTAGAGCGGTACATGCACAAAGACCTTGAGTACGTACGTGTATCACCAAAGGGAAAAGCAGCAATTTCAGCTGCTGATCGCACCAGAGATGGCAAGTGGAGAATGATTGTGTTCGATATTCCAGAATCGCAGCGCTCAACGCGAGACTACTTAAGGAGCAAGATTAAGCAGCTCGGCTTCAAGAAGTGGCAGCACAGCACATGGATCACGCCGTACACCCTGCCGCAGGAAGTGGAGCAAGAGCTCAAAGAGCTGTCGCAGAAGCTGTTCGTGAGGCTCATCACCATTGAGAGCATCAACAACACTGACGGCCTCAGAGAGCTGTTCGATTGACACGAAAAAAGCTAGGGCGTATGATGCCAGTGTAAGAAAATATTTGGGAACTCCGGTGATGGGCCAACGCTCAAATTCCGGGACTGTGCCGCAACTGTAACTCGAGCGCTGAGAGCAGCGAGAGAAGTCAGATACCAAACTTGTAAACTTTTCCCGAGCAGGAAGGTCACTGGCAAACGTCAGCGCACCCTGCACAGGGTACGCTAATTTTTAACACAAAAATTATGGCAGAAGCAACGGGCACTGCACTTGCAGAAGAACTAGAAACAGAAGAGGCTGTAAACGAAAAACTTTTCGAGGTGGAGAATCGAATTGAGGAACTACCACCGCAGCCAACGTACGAGTTCCACGACACACCAGGTAAGGAGTACCACGGCATTCTCATTCGCAACGAGCACGGAGTCGTCGTAGACTACATGAGCAATGCAGGGTCAATGCGCGCTGCGTGTGAGGCAATGCCAGGCGGTGCGCCTATCGAGAAAGTTCTATCGCTCTACATAAAAGCCCTTGACGGTAAAGTTGTCCGCCACGTCGACAACCCGGAAAATGCTTTCACCCACTTTGAGCACACCATCACTTCTTCTGGAGACAGAATTACAATTGAAGTAAGAGAGGTGCCAAAAGAGATCGCGAAGAACGGCAACGAAAAAAAACTGGGCGGGCTATCCCCCGCTGAGCTTGCGAAGAAGGCAGAGGATGCCAAGGTGGAAGCAGCTTGGAACATGGCAACCTCTACGCCAGAATTTTTCCACCACGAAGAGGCCGTACACGAAACCAGCGAGCCAAAAGTTGTCTCAGTAGAAGAAGGCCGCAGAATTTTTGAAGCTCGCAGAGCAGGCATTGGCCTAGCAGGACTTCCCTCAACAACTGAGGCTGCCCCTAGAACAGAGGCAGAGCAACCCGAGGCGCGATCAACTATGCAGGCGTACGCGCTCAGCCCCCAAGAAGACGTAGCTAACGATGGTGAGTCAGGTACCTCTCTTGAAGAAGCCTACGCTGCGCTCCAAGAGCTTCGCCAGGCTGCCTAAAAAATAAATGCTCTACTACGACCTAAAAAAAGAGGCGCTGCGCAAGGCTATCGGCAACGTTGCTGGCCGTGAGGCAGAGCTGCGCAGGATTACCCGAACCCTCCAGCGGCAGTACAACGGCAACGTGCTCGTGCGCGGCAAGAGCGGCACTGGCAAGACAGCGCTCGTCGAGGGTTTTGCGTACCGCGTTGCCACGCAAAAAATTAGCGGCTTTGGGGAAACGGCCATTGTTAAACTTGATACCAGCAGAGCTCAAAACCCTCCTGGCTGGGAACTCTAGCCACGCTGTGCATGAGGCGTTCAGCAGAATTCCACGTGCCACCATTGTGTTCATAGATGACTTTGCGAGCGTCGTGCCAGAGCGCAAGCTCTTTGAGGTGAGCCAAGTGTTTGGGCCACTGCTCGCCACGCCGGGCATTTCCCTCATTCATGACCGTGAACGATGCAGCGTACAGCGCAGCTCGCGCTGCAGCACGCAGCGTTCTTCCAAAACTTTGAGGACATTGAACTGGCAGAAGCTGACGGCGCACAGACAGCAGAAATTTTAGTTCGCTGTCGGCGTCGTTCGCACAAGCTACGGCATTGCGGTTCCAGCTGACGCAGTGCAGCGTGCGGCAGAACTGTCAGGCCCGCATGACCAGTGAAAGGGCACAGCCGCTGCGCGCCATGCACCTGCTCGATGAATCGCTCGCCTACGCAAAAATGTCTGGGCTGGTTACGCTGGACGTACGCAGCGTTGAATCAGCCTTCTCAGAAAAAACTGGCATACCAAACACCGCTGCCCCTCTACACATAGAAGCTGAACTGAACAGGCGCGTCATTGGCCAGGAGCACGCTGTGCAGGTCGTGGCTGAGGTCATCCGCCACAGCCGCATTGGATTGCGCAACCCGAACAGGCCGTACGGTTCGTTCCTGTTCCTGGGACCATCTGGCGTCGGCAAGACAGAGCTTTCGCGCGTGCTCGCAGACCTTGTCTACGGATCAGAGCGGAGCTTCACGCGCATAGACATGAGCGAGTTTGCAGAGGCGCACACCGTGCAGCGCTTAGTGGGCGCCCCCCCCGGCTACGTTGGCCACGAATATGGCGGCCAGCTCACGAACGCGATTAAATCTCAACCCTACTCTCTCGTGCTCTTAGATGAAATTGAGAAGGCCAACGCCCGCGTGTTCGATATTTTTCTACAGGTCTTAGAAGACGGAAGGCTCACGGACGGATCAGGAAAAACGGTTAACTTCACAAATACCACCATTATTGCGACCTCAAACATTGGCATTGAGCAAATTGTGCGGGGTGCAGAAACTGCACAAGACCTGATGCCCCTGCTGAAGAAGTACTTCAGAACAGAGTTTCTGAACCGCTTTGACGGGATTGTTGTATTCAAGCCTCTCACGAACGAAAGCCTTTTGAACATTGCCCTGCTAGAGATTAAAAAAATTGAGGAGCGCACTGCCCAGCACAACATTAAATTTAACATTGACCCTGGCCTGCTCCTCGCCAAGGTTAAAGAGCTCGCAGACCCACGAATGGGTGCTCGGCCAATAAAACGGTTCATTGAACAGACGTGCGAGGGCTTGATTGAAATTAAGGTGAGCCAGAGCGTATGACACAGATTAACTCACAGAGCCGCCTAGAGCAGCTCGAGTCTGTGAAGCAGTTCATTTCACTGAAGAGCTACAATGCCATTCAGGAAAAACTGCACGCAGAAGAAGCGCACACAAGAGCTGTGCACGGCGCACGGGGTGCAAGAGCAGCAAGGGAAAATGTTGCGCAGGCACTCCCCCGCGACACGTTCGAGGAGCGGCACATGCTGCCCAAGGTAATTCGCATTGACTGAAAGCCATGGCAAACTTTGAGGTCGAGCTGGGCGTAGCCCACGTTCGAGAAAAAAAATTGCTCGTTGGGGTGGCGCACGCCGACCGCTTCCGCCACGCGTACATGATCGGCAAAACTGGCGTTGGCAAGTCAACGCTGTACCAGAACATGGCGCTGCAGGACATTCGCGCCGGGTGTGGCGTGGTGTTCGTTGACCCGCACGGCGAGGCCATTGACTACCTACTGTCTGTAATTCCGCAGAACCGCATTGACGATGTCGTGCTGTTCGATCCATCGAACGTGGAAACACCCACCGGCATGAACCTGCTCGAGTGGCGCACGCCGGACGAAAAAGATTTTTTGGTCTCTGAGGCAATTCAAATTTTCTACAAAATTTTTGACCCAGAGCAAACCGGCGTGATTGGCCCGCAGTTCGAGCACTGGATGCGCAGTGCAGCCCTCACCGTAATGGCACAGCCAGGTGGCGGCACGCTGCTCGACATCCCGCGCCTGTTCGTGGATAGGCAGTACGAGCGCCAGGCGGTGAGCCACGTCACAGACCCAGCCGTGCTAGATTTCTGGGATAGGCAAATGGCAAAGACGTCAGACTTCCACCGCTCTGAGATGCTCAACTACTTCTCATCAAAGTTTGGGCGCTTCGTTTCGAACGCGACCATGGCGAACATCATTGGCCAGCAGAGCTCTGCGTTCAGCATTGCCGATGCCATTGCCAACGAGAAGATTGTACTCATCAACCTGTGCAAGGGAAAAATTGGCGAGACAAACTCGCAGATGCTCGGCCTCATCCTCATGGCAAAGCTACAGGCAGCAGTTCTGGGTCGCGCAGCTCTGCCAGAGTCGCTGCGCGCACCGTGCTACCTCTACGTGGATGAGTTCCAAAACGTGCTCACGGACGCGTTCATCAGCATGATGTCAGAGTCACGCAAGTACGGACTTGCCGTACACCTAACAAACCAGTACATAGAGCAGCTGCCAGAAAAAATTCGTGGCGCAGTGCTTGGCAACGTTGGCACGTTCATCTGCTTCCAGGTTGGCGCAGCTGACGCAGCGTTCCTGAAAACTGAGATGGCACCAATTGACGAGGGCGATTTGCAGAACGTACCCCTCCACTCGTTCTACTTAAAGGGAGTGATGAACGGCGTCCCGTTCGAACCGTTCCTGGTGAACGCGTTTCCCCCGCAGCGTGTTGATCCTGGGGATAACTTCAGCGAAGTTATCAAAACTGTATCCTCGCTCAAGTATGGACAGCTCATTGCCTAGCTACGGCCGTGATTAAATTCATTCATTTCATTAATAAATTTAGACATTAACTGCATTTAACCCGCAAGAGATTAAATGCAGATTAACTTTTTTGACTTCACGAACGTGCGCACTGTACGATTGCCCTATGAAAATACTACTGGTCGAAGACGACCCATCCATTACAAAAGTTATTACCTGGGGATTGCAGAACGAGCGCATTGACGTTGACACTGCATCGAACGGCACGCGTGGCCTCAGGCTCGCAGCGTCGCAGAGCTACGACCTCATTGTGCTGGACCTGCTGCTGCCAGAAAAAAATGGCGATGAGATTCTGAAGCAGCTCAGGTTTGCCAAACATAACGTCCCAATAATTGTGGTCACCGGCGTGAGCGACATGGGCACAAAGGTGCGCGTGTTCGGGCTGGGCGCTGACGACTACGTCACAAAGCCGTTCGAGTTTGGCGAGCTCATGGCGCGGATCCGCGCAGCCCTGCGCAAGCACAGCGTTGAGGTGCTCGATACCATCACCTTTGACGACATCACCATTGACTTCAAGTCGCACCAGGTCACGCGGCGCGGCAAGGTCGTGCCAATGCGCGAGAAAGAAATTAAAATTCTAGAGTACCTCATCCGCCACGAGGGGCAGGTGCTCACGCGTGACATGATCATGAACTACGTTTGGGGTCCAACCATTGAACGCTACACCAACGTTGTGGACGTGCACATTCACCACCTCCGCGAAAAAATCGACAAGCCGTACTCAACCACGCTCGTGAAGACCGTGAACAACGTTGGGTACAAGATAAGCAGAGACAACTAGCGAGGCCGCGGCTGGCTCTGCTAGCCCTGAACTGTTTTCCTATAGTCTTCTACAAACTTCGCAATCCCCTTGTCTGTCAGGTCGTGGTGGATGTTGAAGCTCGTCCACGGCTGGGTTAAATCGAGCTGCTCGTGCGCAATTGGCGCAAGGCTCGCAGCGCCACCGTAAACGTAACCGGCGCCTGGCAGTGGCATGCCAGCGCTCGCCCACTCCTCTAAAATTTTCAGTGGCACTGTGGCCAAATCAGCGCCCAGCGCAAACGAGCACATTAAGTGGTCTAGGCTGCGCACGCTGGCAACCAAAACTTTGACGTGCCCATCGCCGCCTTTGTACATCTCCAAAATATTCTTGATGAGCTGCCCATGCCGTTCAAGCCAATGTCATCGAGGCGGCCAACGAACGGCGAAACATAGACTGGCGATTTGCTGCCAACGGTGGCAGCGTACACAGCAGCAGCCTGTGCTTCAGAAAAGCACAGGGTCATGTTCACGCGCGTGCCATCGGCAACAGACTTCTGGGCTGCCTCAAACCCAGCTGGCAGGCACGGGTACTTCACGTACGCATTTGGAATCCACGAGAACATTTCACGGCCTTGGGCGTACAAATCGTCAGCCTTTGAACCCATGTCAGCGTACACCTCTATAGATACGCCGGCACCGCCAACCAGGGGCGAAATTTCCCCGACAATTTTTTTGTACTCTACTGTTTGCGCTGCAGCGGTGAGCTTTTGGCCAGATGCAACGAGCGCCACAATCTCTGGGTCTTTCGCAACGAGCGATGGGTTTGTTGTCTGCCCGTCTAAAAACCCGAGCAGCTCGCGAGCGCGAGCTGTCTCGGCTGGGTCGCCGCTGTCTAAAAGAATTTTAGTTTTTGGACGATCGGCCATTAGCCGTGAAGAATTTTAAGCGCACCTGCGACCGAAGCATCGTCAATGGTAAGAGCGTACACGGCGTCCGCGAACCGCACAGCTTCGTCGAACGGGCGCTCGTGGATGTTGCGGCCTGTCGCATTGCCAGCGCAACCGCTGATGTGAATTTGATCCCACAGCTGCTGCAGGAAAGCTTCTGGTGCCATTTTCTCGCCACCAGAGCAAATGACCTTCGTGCGCGGACCAGCTGCAGCCACAGCTTCGGCAAAAGATTTTGCACGATCCTCCGGCGTCTGCGCAGCAGCACCCTTCAGCTTTGGAAACTTCACCTTCACGAAGTCTGCGCCGAGGCAGCACGCAATGCTCGTGGCACCTGCAATGGTGTGCGGATCTGTTTCGTCTTTAACTGCCTCGCCCTGCGGGTACATCCACACGCACGCAACCAGTCCGTGCCTGTGCGCCTGGAAAATTAAGTTCGCCACCTCGCGCAGCATTTCGTTCTCGTGCAGGCTGCCAACGTACACTGTGTAGCCAATGCCCACGACGTTCAGGCCGCTCGACTCTTTGAATGCCACAACGTCGTCAACGTCAAACCACGCAAGGCTCACCGGGTCTGCCTCTGAGGTTGGCACTGCATTGCTCTTTGAGTTCATCTTAATGAGGTACGGCACGTTTGGGTACGACCTGCCGTAGCGCGCAATCGTGCCAAGCTCTGATGCAAAGCAAGAAATTTTTGCAGCTGCTGCTATTTTGAACAGGTGCTCAACGTCAATGAAGTCATCGTTCATGTGCTCCACTTTTTGGTCGCCCGCAAACAGCATCATGCGGCCAACGCCGTGCGTCACGGCAAGGTAGTTTTTCTCGTAGAGAGCCTGCGCCTCTTTTGGCACATCGCCCGGAACCTCAATTTGCTGTTTTTGTTTCGCCATGTAGTTTTGTTAGCTGGTACTTACATTATAGCATGCCTGCTGCCTGGGCATCGAGCATCCACGTTGAGCGGTCAGGGTCAACCAACGCAGCTGGCAGCAGGGCTTTGCCAGCGCCCGTGGAGCAAACAATTTCCTTCACGCGGCTTGCCTTTTGGTGCCCTGCAACCAAGAAAACAACCTCGTGGGCTGCATTAATTAGAGGCAGCGTGAACGTGATTCTGTTCGCCTTCAGCTGCTCAACGTGGTTCGCAACAACCAATCTCCCCTTCTCAGCCAGTGCAGCAGTGCCAGGGAAAAGCGACGCCACGTGCCCGTCATCGCCAAGACCTAGGAAAATTAAATCAAATGCTGGAACGCCATCAAGCCGCGAGTACAGCGCAAACGTCTTCAAAATTTCATCCTGGTACTGCTCTGCCGCAACTTTTGCACCGAGCTCTGCGCGCACGCGGTGAACGTTCTCGACAGGCACGTTCACCCGTGACAGCAGCAAGTCGTTCGCCAGCTTAAAGTTGCTCGTGGCATCGCTTGGTGGAACCTCGCGCTCATCGCTCCAGAAAAAGTGCACGTGCTGCCAGTCAACATCTTCGTCAACGAGCGCAAAGAACATTTTTGCTGGCGTTGATCCACCAGACAGCGCAACAGTTGCCCACCCGCACGCGGCAATCGTCGCACTCACACTTTCCGCAAAGTGCAGAGCGGCAGCGCTTGCCAGCTCGTCTTGATCTGGGTAAATTTCCACCATTGAAAGTCGTTAGTAGAGCCTCGCGAAAATTCCGGTTGACAGCACCCGCCCGCTCTTCTGCTTGAGCACCAGCTCGCCGTAGTCTATTTTATGGTCGCGGTCTAGCTCAAGCTTGATGGCAAAATCATCCATTAAATTTTTCAGGAGCAGTGATGACGACGACACTGCGTACGCGTTGATCACAACGAACGCAAAGTCTTTGCCTGTCTCCATGATGTCGCCGAGCACGTTCAGCAGTTTTGGCAGATCCTCTGCAAACTTCCACACCTCGCTCGAAGCGCCACGGCCAAATGCTGGCGGATCTAGAATTACCGCATTGTACTTTGCGCCACGCCTCGCCTCGCGCGCCACAAACTTGAGCGCGTCATCGAGCATCCAGCGAATGGCGTTACCAGGCAAGCCAGATGCTGCCATGTTTTCCTTTGCCCACGCAATGGAAGGCTTTGAAGCATCGACGTGCGTGACGTCGCAGCCAAGCTTTGCGCACAGCACGCTCGCAATGCCAGTGTAGCCAAACAGGTTGAGAACCTTCAGGCGGTCCAGGCTGTGTGCCTCGATCTTTTCTGCCATGAAATCCCAGTTTGCAGCTTGCTCTGGAAAAACGCCAGTGTGCTTGAATGGCGTGAGGCCTGCGTAAAAGGTGATGGCAGATTCGCCAGTGCCGTAGTGCATGGGCCACTTTTCAGGAACCTCGCTGATGAGCTTCCACCCGCCAGACTTCGTCCAGCTGCGCTGGACTTCGTCGGGCAGGCCTTTATCCTGTTCGCCTTTCCTGGTGTACACTGCATCAGTAACGTCCCACTCTGCATTTGGCAGGTCTTTCTTCCAAAGGACACCTGGATCTGGCCGCACCAGCGTGTACTCCCCAAACTTCTCCAGGCGCAGGCCATCCCCGCTGTCGAGCAGCTGGTAGCCGTGCAGTGGCTTGTGTTCTTCTGTGATCATAGCTCTATTATATATGTGGGGCAGCCTTTAGCAAACTTGATAAAATCAGCTGGCACTGCTAAAATACCCAAGTTAACTTATGTATCCATATTCGGGCGTAGCTCAGTGGTAGAGCGATCGACTGTTAATCGATTGGTCGCAGGTTCGAATCCTGCCGCCCGAGCCAAACAGAACGCATCACCTCAAAGGTGGTGCTTTGTGTTTTATTAGAGCTACTTTTCCAAGCCATCCATTTTCACCCTCAGCAAAAAAATGGTTTCTTCCTTTAGCTTTGCCCGTACCCAGCCTTTCTGAGACTCGGTGAGCATCTCACCCAAACCATCGAGGATGTGACGGTTGTCCATTTTTTCAAGCAGATCGATGCAGGCAGCGAGCGTCTTCCTGAAAGACATGCCCGATCGACCCTCAACAATGGTTTTATTGATTTCCCAGTGCCTCTTCTCGAAGAAGTACACGTCGAAGATATCGCGGCTCGTCTTGCCGACCCGCTCGTACATTGCCATGAGCTTGTGCGCGTACATGTCAGCCTCAACCATCACGAGCATTGATATGCCGAGCAAAGTTTTCACCTCGTAGTGCGATCCAAAATTTCGGCGGTTCACCTCCAGCTTTACCTTCTGCGCACCAGGAGCATACGAGATGACGTTCAGCATGTTGAACTTCTTCACGTGCGAATCGGTGAGCGTGCCATGGCTTGCGGCAACCTTTTGAAGTTTCTCGAACACGAACTCTTCTTTACTTTCATCTAATAAATCGAAGTCCAAGTCTACAGAATTGCGGTCTAGTCCGTAGAACAGGAGCGCAGCCGTGCCACCCTTGAAACCCAAGTATGGAGCAATGGAAGAATCTGAGTATACATCTTTCAGGATTTGCAGGAGCACCTCTCTATGCTTTGAGTAATTCAGCGTCATGATTTTTACGTGTTACTTTTGAAGTGCTGCATGTACTCATCCACCTTTTTGGTCAGCCGTTTGTTGTGGTAGATCGGCGCAATCTCCAAAACTTTTTTCCAGTCCAAGCTATCTAAGTTATCGAAGTGGTAATCCTTGCTGACGTAGATGCGGTCTAAGAAAGCGCGCTCTTTGGTCGCCCTGGCGATGTTGCCGATGTGCTCAATGCCCATGGTGTTGCTCAGCACGTACTTCTTCATACGGACGAAGGTTATTTTCTGATCGCCAACTTGGATTTCACGATTTATGTACGATGCGACAAAGATGTTGCCGTAGTACTGAAAGTTGACCCCCTCGCGGGTCAAGACTGTTTCAAAGCTGATGTACGATGGGGTATAGATACGCGTTGCCAGCTCAAAGCGGTCATAGCCCTTGTCCTTTGCATAAAAGCCGCGTCGAACCCTGACCAGTTTCCCAGCTTTCACGTACTTGTTCAGCCTAGCCGTAATTGTTGATTCTTTCTCTTCTGCCCACAGCAAAGCAACGTCTTTGGTCGAAAAGACTGTCTTTGGAGATCTCAGCAAGGTCTCTAAGTACTCACCTTTTGAAGGCTTTTTATCCATATTGTTACTGGAAATGACTTTAAAGGTTACTTCCAGTCATAATACTAAGGCATTTTGCTATTAAATGCAAATTGCAATGCGCCTCAACGAAAGATGTCACGTTTAGAAGCTCGAAACGATACATCTAGGGGTAGATGTATCGTTTCGTGTTTAGTACCGACTGCCACTCACTATAATATTGGTTTATATCCTTTCCCGTAAGCATTCGGAGGAAGCTCAATCTTGAACCCTGGGAAGTGGCTCAGCACCCACTGGGGGTACGTGTTGCTGTTTGGTCCCAAGAAGAAGTAGCGGTCTCTGTAAAGGTACGTCTGGTATGAACTCTCGATGAAACCCACCATCCTCTGCGCTTCGGAATTATCGCCACCCTTGATAGAACCTATTAGCCTACCGCGCCAAAGGTACTTCATCCAGTACGGGATGATTTCTATCCCAACTGTCGGAGGAAGGTAGTTCTTCGTCAAATACCCCCAGCTCATAGGAGAGGCGTGCTTGCGGAACAGCACTTCCCAGCGGGATACAATGCCATTGTTGTTAACCACAAGCCAGCAATGAGAAGCAAACCAAAACGGCATGTGCGCTCGGCTGACGTAAAGGCTGGCCTGGTACTTAGGTTTCACCTCTTGAAAACTATCCATCTCTGGCAGCAAGCGCAGAGCCTTGCCCATTATCCTCTCGCCGATGCTACCCCAGTCAACGTACCTGCGGTACTCCTTAGGATTAATCAACTTTATACCTATGACGTTCCCGCCAGGGTCAGACACGAACGGCCCATTAGGCCTCACCGTGCACACGTACCGCAACTGGTAAAAGAACGATCCGTCCTTGGCTATTACTTTCTGGAAACCGAGCGGATGAAACTGGAGCACATCCATGTTTGATTCTTCGAGAATCTCACGCCTCAGTGTCTGCTCGAAGTTCTCACCCGCTTCTATTTTTCCACCAGTGAAGCTCCAGCCATTCCTCCGCCCGTTACGGCAAATTACCAGCTCACCACCACAGAAAGAAATTCCGTACACCTGCTTGCACAGCCCGTACTCAAGGTCGTCGAACGAATCAGCCTCGGTGTACTCAAAGGTCACGTCTGGGTAAGCGCCGTCGGATGAGGTTTCGGTTATCTGCATAAAAGCTACCGCCTCTTTGGGGTATTCACTGTTTGCTCGCTTGAAAGTTTTCGCTTAAAACCTACTTGCAGTCCTGGTCTATTTGGTAGCCGCTAATGTTGTCCTCAGCCCAAGTGCCGTTGACGAGCTTGAACGCGTACTCCTGAGCAGATGAGCCGTTTGCGGAATCCAGTTTCAGGAGCTTTATCGAAGGATCGCCGCTGCACGTTGGGGGCGTACCCAGCTCAACTATGAACAAGTCTCCCTCTGCATCAGTGCCGCCGCCAGTCATGCCTTTCAAGAACGGAGCCTGTGCGCTGTACGCCTGCGCGTAGTCTGAACTATCGGCGCAGATCACAGAATCGGCGTACGGGTACGATGCAGCAATCCCGTCATCCGTGGTGTAGATGTACATTCTGCACCGAACAGAAGTCTGCTGGTTGAGGTACGCCCTGGTGTACGACAGGTCGGTGTTGGGATTTTGCGTTGTCCCCGTTGACTGGTTTGCCTGGGCGCTGAAACCATTTGCGCTAAAGTACGAATCTGCGGTCTGGATTATCTTCGAAGGCTCGGGCAGGTTGTTGACTGGTCCCGACTGAGTTCCAGGAACCTGCGTGTTTAGGTTGAAGCTCAGAGAGTTTGTATCTGGCAGGTTGACGGCTACACCGCTCGGGTCGAGCCACCAAAAGTTGGGGAGTATGTAAACGGGCTGTATGTTCGTGCCTATGGTGTACCCCTGCTGCATAAAGGTGCTCGTCAACGCCTGGATCACGCCACTCGCCGTGAGCGGCTTGGCAGGAGTTGGGGATGGGCTTGCGGTTTGGCTGCCGCCAGCAGCTGTGGGCTGTGTGGTTTGGGTGGGAGTTGTGTTTTGCACCACTGGGTTTTGGACAGGCATCTGGCTAGAAACCTGTGGCGATGAGTTGCAACCAGCGGCTATCAATACGACAACGGGCAGAGCAAGTAGAAACCTTTTCATTTGGTTGGGGGTTATTAATTGTCTCAATTGTGGCACAAATCCTCCGTTTAAACAATTTTGCAGCGTTAGACTTTTTTATCCATACGTGGTACAATGTACTGGTTTTACAGGAGGATTCTCATGTTAGATTTCGCCGCGTACCGTTCACAGATCACGGTAATCGATTTGGCCCACACGGCCATGATCGTTGTCGTCATGCTCGTTCAGCTCACCCTCACGGTCATCTCTGACCTGACGGGCAACAGGCTGCCCCAGCTCTGGGTGCCAGCGTTCAGCGTTGTGATGCTCGGCCTGGTGTGCAGGCTCGACACCATGGTCCAGCGCCTCGGCGGATTCCTGAAATCCGCTGGCGACCCGTGGGAAATTGCCAAGGCTAGCCACGTGCCAACCACGTACCTCATGCCGATGGCAGACGTGCTGTGCATGTCGGCCTCGATCGGACTGCTCGTGTACGCCGAGTACCGCGCGTGGCAGTTCTTCAGCGGCAGCTCAACGGCTCAGGTATCGTACCTGGGCGGGACACTGCTCTTTGTTGCACTCGGGATTGCTGCTTGGATTCTCGCTGCAACGAAAGCCAGAACTGGATTTTGAAAGGACTAAAATGATACGCATAGAAGAAACCAAAGTAACGATTACGTTCACAGGAAACGATGACGAGGTTGAGGCAGCAGTCCAGAGACTAGAAGACATGGCGCTGCAGTCAGGTGTCCTGGCATACTCGGGCAACGAAATCCGCGCGCCACACTTCGCCACGAACAAGGACGGCGAGTGGGCGTGGGACTTCACGGGAACACCCGCTGCCCTACACGTCTTCCTGAAACTTGTCGAAGCCTACTGCAAGTAAGATTTCCAGGAGGATTCGATTTGGAACACTCAGAACCAGTCTCGCCGTTCACCATAAGTGCAGCAGACAAGCTGGCTCAAGCTGTGAGCGATTTAGTTGAGCGGGGCTTGCTCGACTCCCGCTCTGAGGCAGCCGACCGCCTGCTCGACTACGCCTCGACCCGATTCGGAGACAGCAACCCGATCGGCAAGCTCAGAGAGCACGTGGCGAACTTAAAATGATTTCAGTAAGACCAACACTCGCAACCCAGCGCACGCCCACCATCACTGGTGGCAACGTGCGCCTTTTTTAAACACCTTAAAACCAAAACATTACATCTCACGATACAGTGACACTTACGGTGGGGTAAAATTTTTAACGAGCTGTTATCCTACCGACAACATCAGCCGCAACATCCCCCTTCTGGCCCAAATCAGGAATGTAAATGTACCCTTCATGCTCGCGTATTGCCTTCCTAACTTCCGCCACAACGTCGAGCCAAATTGTATGAACCGCCCCTAAAGGGCGGTTTTTCGTTTCCTGGGCTACCCTCAATCTATTGAAATCAACCGCGGAGCAAGCTGTGTACTTTTTTATATCCTGCTCAAATTTTTGATTTAATCTACCTCTAAGCGTAAGATAGGACTATGTTTGAAAAAACTCTTGCCCAAATTACACTCGACGATGGCATCGTTAAAATTCTGGGCAGAGTTCTGGGATTCCTGTGGCTGCTCGATGGGCTGCTCCAGCTACAGCCAAAAATGTTCGGGGCAACTTTCGTTGCCACCGTGCTGTCGCCAAACCTTACTAGACAGCCCGCGTTCTTCCACGCATTAATCGCTTTCGGCATACACCTGTTCACCCTCAACACCGCCGTCGCTAACTGCGCTGCCGCACTCTTGCAAGTAGCAATCGGCGTTCTGCTGCTGTGTCCCGCTGGTAGCAAAAAATTCAGCCTGGGCTTATGGCTATCCGTCACCTGGGGGTTGGCGGTCTGGGCATTCGGCGAGGGCTTGGGCGGCTTGCTCACTGGCTCTGCCAGCCTGTACACGGGAGCACCAGGGGCAGCACTGCTGTATGCGCTAATCGCCGCCCTCCTTCTCGTACCAGAAAAAATAAGCAGCAGACTCTCCGCCAGAGTTGCGGCTGCGGTGTTCCTTCTCGGGGCGGCACTGCAGCTCCAGCCAACCTTCTGGAATGCCATGGGCACGCAAATGATTTTTCAGATGTCCGCCTCCGATACCCTGCGGGCTGTAAACGCGCTGCCTAACTCCCTCACCAATTCACTTGCTGCTCACCCCGCAGCGTTCAATTGGCTTCTGATAATTGCTCCGCTGTTGCTAGCCACAGCCCTACTCCTCAAACCAAATAAATTGAGCGCGAGCGTAGCCATTGCATTCCTTTTCATTGTGTGGTGGCTGGGGCAGGATTTTGGTGGACTATCAACGCTCTGGGTGGGGACAGCCACCGACTTCAACGCTGCACCGCTAGTAGCACTGCTGGTGCTACCTATTCTCGTCAGCACACCAAAACCAACTACGCGGTAACAAAATTCAGTACGCCGCTAAACTGCAACTCATCCCTGGTGCTCCGCCAATCGATGGTTGCGAACTCGTCCACCATTGGGAGCCAACTAAAATGCGCTGGCGCAAGCTGGTGTTTTTTGTTAGGATGGCACTGTATAATTTGGAGAGCTATGAAAAAACTTACCATGTGGAATTTGGTTACGGTCGATGGCTACTTTGAGGGCGAGAAGGCCTGGGATTTAAATTTTCACGGTCTTGCGTGGGGCAAGGAGCTCGAAGACTTTATCTCTGAACAGCTTAAGTCAATCGACCTGCTTGTCTTTGGCAAAAAGACCTACCTAGGCATGGCGGACTACTGGAGTAAAAGAGAAGGAGAGACGGCTGAGTACATGAACAAGCTTCCCAAGATCGTATGCTCGAATAAACTCGAGGCTGCGGATTGGAGCAATACAACCATCCTGGGCGATGCAGCTGCCGGACTGGCAAAGCTGAAACAGGAAGGTAGCGGCAACATTTTCGTATTCGGAAGCGGCAATCTTTCAGAGTCTCTGATGAAAGCGAACCTGTTTGATGAATACCGTCTCTGCATCGTCCCAGTTTTCTTAGGCAACGGCAGACGCCTATTTAACGAAGGCTTGCCGTACCACAAGCTTGAGCTGCTCGAAGCACGGCCACTGCAAACAGGCGCTACCATTGTACGGTACGCTTCGGCATAGTTTTTTATCCAGCTCGATGTAAAATAACCGCATGGGCAATACAAAAATTTTCTCAGGAACAGCGCACACACTGCCGGCCGATTTAAAGAAGACTCTTGCTTCCGACAAGGCGGCTTTGGCTGCGTGGCAGGATCTAACGCCTTTGGCGCGCAATGAGTGGATATGCTGGGTTACGTTCGTCAAAAAGGCGGAGACGCGAAGACAGCACGTGCAGAGAGTGCGAACTGAGCTTAAAGAAGGAATGCGGAGGCCGTGCTGCTGGCTGGGCTGCATTCATCGCAAAGATAAGAAAGTAAGCCCATCAGTGCAAGGCATACTCAATGGGCGGTCTAAAAATTTAGGTTGACATTTTGGGGTGACCCCAGAGCTAAGTGCTATACTTTTTTTAGAGAACTTTTAAGCCACCATTAACATTACCAGCATGTTTAAAAAAATGCTTTTGGTTAGCGTTCTTTCAATTTTAGCAGCAGGCTGCGCCAGAGGAGTCCCTCCTTACCCAACGCCCGCGCCGTCTCAGCCTTCACAGCCTGGCCTCGGCTCAGGTAATCCCACACCTACCCAGCCTAGCAGCGGCTCAGGTTCAGGCACCAGTGGCCAGCTGCCATCCTTGAGCTTAATTGTCAAAAACGGCGGTCGCGTTGATTGGGGCGCACCTTCTCTCATAGCGTACGATGCCATAAGTTCAGCTGGAACTTACGATATTTACACTGTTAACCCTGATGGCAGCAACCAGCAGTGCCTGACGTGCAACACCTCAGCTCTGCCAGCTGGAGACAGGGGCAATCCAGCCTGGTCGCCCGATGGCAAGTACATAGTTTTTCAGGCAGTGCAGCCTGGCGCTACAGCCGCCTTTGCCGCTAAGGGCACGAGTTTTTTCCTAAATCCTGGGCAAGGTTTTGCCAATGACCTGTGGGTCATGGACAGCACTGGCACCCACTACTGGAAGCTGGTGGCAACAACGTCAATGGTGGGCGGCATACTGCACCCTCATTTCTCTTCTGATGGCACCAAGCTCCTGTGGACGCAGCGTTTAGCTGGAGGCGGAGCTAATGGGGATGGCGAGTGGGCTCTGGAAGTGGCAAACTTTTCGGTGAGCAACGGCGTTCCTTCTGTGAGCAACACGAAAAGCTACCAACCCCTCGGCACTTACGCAGCTTACGAGAGCCACGGCTTTTCGCCTGACGGTTCAAAAATTCTTTTCACCTCTTCTGTTCCGCCTGCAACCTGGGGAGACACAAACATTTACACATTAGATTTACAGACCGGAAAACTTGCCGAGCTAACCACAGATACCGACGTTTGGAACGAGCACGCGCACTACTCACCTGATGGCAAGTACATTATTTGGTCTTCTTCCAAAGGCAACAGCGTAAAGTACAACGCCCAAGGTGGCGTGGTGGGCACAGAGAATAACTTAGATTTATGGATAATGAATGCAGACGGGAGCAACAAGCAGCGCCTGACCGATGTGCAGGTTGCTGGCGATCCAGGCTATGAAACTGGCGGCGGCTCCCCCAGCGACGGCGATTGGAACTCAGCTGGCAGCAAGTACGTAATTTACATTGAGCGCGCCAACCAAGGCGCTGGCAGAGGAGAGGTTTGGATTTTGAACCTCCCGCAGACTTACTAGCTATGAGAAAAATACTGTTCGTGTTGCCAATGGTCACCCTGTTCGCAGCTGGCTGCACTGCACCCCAGCAAGCTCCTGTTGTTCAAAATCCAACATCGCCTTCCGCAACACCCACTGCTAGGCCTACGCCAACCCTGGCGCCAACCCCCACGACGTCATCTATCTATATAAACAGCCTCAGCCCAACCTCAGGACTCGTAGGTACAGAGGTCACAGTTACTGGCAGCGGGTTCAGCGCAACAGGCAACAGGGTGAATTTTGCCAGCGGAGCCATCACGAGCATCTCTGCAGCAGCAAACGGCGCAACCTTAGCCTTCTCTGTTCCGCAAAGCGTTGGCCCTTACTGCGCGCCTGGCAAAGCATGCCCAATATACGTGATGTTGGTTAAACCTGGAACCTACAGCATTAGCGTGACCAACAGCACCGGGCTCACCAGCAACACGCTCCCCTTCACAGTTACCGGCAGCTCTGGAAATCCACTCCTAAACCCTTAAGCAAACTCTAGGTATAAAAAATTAACCATAAAAACATATGGACTCATACAGCTCGCCAACAACTAAGCCACTGTACCGAGCAACGCAAGTTATCTGGTACATTCTTGGGCTTCTAGAAGTTCTGCTGGTATTTCGCTTTGTGCTCAAGCTGCTCGACGCAAACCCTTACGCTGGCTTCACCAGCTTCATCTACAGTGTTACGTACCCGTTTGTGGTTCCGTTCTTGAGCGTCTTCAGAATTACCGATGTAAATGGTAGCGTGTTTGAGTGGGCAACCTTGCTCGCCATGGTGGTCTACTGGCTCATTGCCCTAGGAATTGTAAAATTATTTTTGATGGGTAAAACTGTCTCGACACCAGAAGCAGCATCAAAGCTGAACGAGCAAGAAAAATAAAAAAGAGCCCACCTTGCGATGGGCTGCCAGCAGTGCTGGATTTGAAATTCGAAACTGTTAGTTTGGATGTGGGTGGCTGAGCATGTAGGCATTGAGCACATCCTGACCTCTTGCCATACCGCGATCCACTTCATCTCGTCGGCTTTGCGGATGGAGACACTGAACGTCTTCACGTTAACGCCGTTCGGCTCAACGCCTTTCAACTGCTGGAGCTGTTCAGTGACTGCCTTAATTCCCCCATCGTCAACACGGTACGTGAACGTCACCCACATGTACGGCTCTTTGAAATCGTCCGGCGGCTTATCGTTCCTGTCTCGGCTGATGATTCCGTTGTACACGAAGTGCACGGTGTACGAATCACGACCAACGGTGTCATGAATATCTTTGAGGTCTTCAATCTCGACCTTCTGTATAGCTGCCTTGTTGCCGATGCCGTACCGATAGTTCAAAAATTCTGCCACAGGTTTTGCAGCCAGGATGCCAATGGCTAGAATGCACAGCAACCCAGCAGCAAGGACAATCGCCTGCTTTTTGGTAAACGGGATCACGTGCTTCTGGCTGGCGTACCTCGACGTGTCGTCCCTCTTCGACTGAAATCTAATGTTCATTTTTCCCCTCGATCCATAGAAATAAGGGGGTCGCTTGCTGCGCCCCCTCGAGCCACTACCGCCGCAGGTCTACCTGGGCCATCCGATGGCCAAACCGATCGCAAGTACTCCTACAGCAGACAAAGCCGCCAATACAATTTTCTTCAATGTGCTCCTCCTCTTTCGTATTAGTTATAGCACTTTTTTAAATTTTTGTAAAGAGCTTTGTGGCCCTCTTGACACCGCAAACCAACGCGTATATCATTCAACTATATGGTTGAACAAGTTAAACAGAGAAACAGCCAGCAGCTCGACGCACTGTTCAGCTCGCTGGGAGATCCGACCAGGCGCGACATCTTGGCGCGCATCGCGAAGCGTTCAATGAGCATTGGCAAAATTGCCACGCACTACGACCTTACCTTTTCAGCTGTTGCAAAACACCTCAAAGTTCTGGAGCAAGCTGGCCTGGTGAGCAAGACTCGTCGCGGCAAAGAGCAGCTCGTCACGCTGTCACCTCCTGCACTTGAACAGGCAAACGCGTACCTTGAAAAGTACCGCGAGCTGTGGGAGCACAGGCTAGACTCACTCGACCGGTACGTAAAGTCAATTAATAAAAAGAAAGGAAATAGGTAAATGGAACCAGTCAAAGAAGTGACGTTCGAGAGAACGTACGATGCACCAGCAGCAACAATTTGGAAAGCGTGGACAGACCCAGAAGTGCTCAAGCAGTGGTGGGGTGCCAAACGACGTAACCATTCCTGAGTGCGAAGTTGACCTGCGCGTTGGCGGCAAGTTCTACATTGTCATGGAAGCTGGCGAGGCAATGGGCCGTACAAGGGCACGAAGTGGCCAATGCAGGCAGAGTTCACAGTTGTTGAGCCAAACTCAAAGCTCTCGTACACCGCAAAGGCTTGGACTGAGGGGCAGAACGATGATGGGGCAACCCAGATTGACCAGGTGACAGAGCTCGTCCTCACAGAAGAAGGCGGCAAAACAAAGCTGAACCTCAAGGCCACAGTCAGCAAGATTGGGCCAGGGGCTAAAATGGCAGTAGAGGGCATGAAGTACGGCTTTGAGCAGCAGCTCACGAAGCTCGACACGTTTCTGGCAGCCGCGCGGTAGCGACCAAAAATGTTCTGGCAATCGTAGTAGTGGTATACTAGGATTGTCCATGAAAAAGATTTCCTCAAAAATAAAAAGACATGCTGGGGCGCTAGCGATCGCACTCATTGCTGTGCAAGCTGTGGGCGGCTTCAGCGTAACTCCAGCACTCGCACTGCTCACGGCACCCATTCCCACCCCAATGCCCACCTCAGCTGCCGCTGCGGCTGCCCAGGCCCAGCTCGACACTGACACGCAGCAAATCGCTGCACTCAACCAGCAGATCGCACAGTACCAAGCGGAAATTAAGCAGGCTGGCGCAGACAAGAAAACCCTCCAGACAGCCATCAACACCCTTGACCTGCAGAGCAGCGAGGTGGAAGCCCAGGTTGCCCTCACGCAGAGCCAGATCAACCAAACCCAGCTGCAGATCCAGCAGCTGGGCAGCCAGATTCAGAGCGCACAGCAAGCAATAGCTGCTGACCAGGATGCGCTGGCCAGCTACATCCAAGACGTGCAGCAGGCTGACACCCAGCCGCTGGTGCTCCAGTTGGCTGCATCTGGCAGCCTATCTGATTTCTGGAAAAACCTTGACAGCACCGTGCAGCTGCAGAGCGCGGTTCAGGTAAAAACTCAGGAGCTGCAAGAAGAAAAAGACACCCTCACCAGTACGCAGAGCACGGTGCAGCAGCAGAACAGCACGCTCTCAGCACAGAACGAATCCCTTGCCCAGCAGCAAAAATCGCTCGCTGCCACCGTGCAGTCAAAAAATGAACTGCTGGCGCAGACAAACGGCAAAGAGTCTACGTACCAAAAGCTGCTGGCCCAAGCAGAGGCTCAGCTGCAGAGCTTCTCGAAGTTCACCCAGCACGGCGGCGACCAACTCTTAACAGGCCAGACAGTGTGCGATGCTTGGGGTTGCTACTACAACCAGCGCGATGCAGCGTGGGGCGATGATGCGCTCGATGGCACGAGCTACACAATGGCCAGTGACGGGTGCTTGGTCACGGCAATGGCAATGGTCATGACGCACTACGGCTTCAAGGACGTCACGCCTGCAACTATCAACTCAGACCCAACCAACTTTGCATCGTACTACCCTGCCTACTTACTGATCACCATCAACACTGACGGTGCGAGTGCCACGCGCGTGGCATCAACCATTGACGCAACGCTCGCCACTGGCAATCCGGTGGTCATTGGCATGAACGTGTACGGTGGCACGCACTTCGTGGTGCTCGTGAGCGGCAGCAACGGCAACTACGTCATGCGCGACCCGTACGTGCCGAACGGCAAAGACATTAACTTCTCTTCCTACTACAACCTCAAGGAAATCTACAGCATGGCAAAGGTGGTTGTCTCTTAGGCACAAGAAGAGGTGTCTCCCTTGTGCTGTAAATGAATATGTTAAATATGCTATAATTTGGCAATGAAAAAAGACAAAGAGCTGGTGGTCAGCTTAGCGGCAAAAGCTGGTATCACCATTAACGGAACCGCGCCGTGGGACATACAGGTACACAATGAAGAAGCTCTACGCCCGCATCCTGAGACAGCCGTACCTAGGCTTGGGCGAATCGTACATGGACGGGTGGTGGGACTGCGCAGAGCTGGATGAGTTCTTCAACAGGGTTCTGAAGGCCAACTTAGAGAACGAGCTGAAAGACTGGAAACTCGCCGTTCACTTCTTGAAGGCTCAAATCTTCAATGGCCAGAAGAAGTCGAAGGCAGCAGAGGTTGCAGAGAAGCACTACGACATTGGCAACAACCTGTACGCGCTCATGCTCGGCCACACAATGTCGTACACGTGCGCGTACTGGAGAGACGCCCAGAACTTAGACGATGCTGAAGATGCAAAGTTTGACTTAGTCTGCAGGAAGGTTGGCCTCAAGCCTGGCATGAAAGTTTTAGACCTTGGCTGCGGCTTTGGGAGCTTCTTGAAGTACGCAGCTGAAAAGTACGGGGTCACCGGCGTTGGCGTGAACCTTTCAAAAGAGCAGATGAAGTTTGCCAAAGAATCGTGCGCTGGCCTGCCGCTCGACTTCCAGGTTCGCGACTACCGCGACGCTGAGGGTACGTTTGACCGCGTTGTTTCAATTGGCCTCGCTGAGCACGTGGGCCTAAGAACTACGCTTCGCTGTTCAAGGTGGCCCACGACAGGCTCACCAATGACGGCATGTTCCTGCTGCACACCATTGGGTACCACAAGTCCTTGCCAGTGCCAGACCCGTGGACAGACAAGTACATCTTTCCCAACGGCGTTCTCCCAGCGCTCGCGCAGCTCGTGGCCCAATGGAAAAATTGTTCATCCTCGAAGACCTGCACAACTTTGGAGCAGACTACGACAAGACCCTCATGGCGTGGCACAAAAACTTTGTCGACAACTGGCCGAGCCTGAAGGCAGAGTACGGCGATAGGTTCTACAGAATGTGGAGCTACTACCTGCTCTCGTGCGCCGGAGCGTTCCGCGCGAGGAGAAACCAGCTCTGGCAGTTCACGCTGTCCAAAAAAGGTGTGCCTGGCGGTTACAGGTCTGTGCGGTAATTTTTACGAATGGACAGCAACTACGAGGCAAAAGCGCAGCGCCTGGCAGAGCAGATCAAGCGCACCGGCAGTGTTCGCCTGGCCAAAAAAACATCAAACCTTTTCCGCAGCCGCGATGGGGCAAACGGAAACTCGTTAGACGTTCGCGACTTCAACAAGGTGCTGGAGGTAAACGTAGCTGGAGGTTGGGCTGAAGTTGAGGGCATGGCAACCTACGAAGACTTTGTAGCCGAAACCTTGCGCTACGGCGCCATGCCTGCTGTTGTACCGCAGCTGAAAACAATCACCGTTGGCGGAGCTGTGAGCGGCATTGGCATTGAGGCTACGTCGTTTCGGTACGGCTTGGTGCACGAGACAGTAACACAGATGGAAATCCTGCTCGCAACTGGCCAAATCGTCACGTGCAGCAAAACCAAAAACTCAGATTTATTCTACGGTTTCCCAAACTCGTACGGAACCTTTGGGTACGCACTGAAGCTGCGGGTGAAAGTTATTCCCGTGAAAAAGTTTGTGAAAGTAGAGCACGAGCACTACAGCGATTCAGAGTCGTACTTCAAAGCTCTGGCCGCCACGTGCGCCTCTGGCGCAGCAGTAGCCTTTGTAGACGGCACGATTTTTGGCCCAGGTGAAATGTACATCACCACTGGAACGTTCACAGACAGCGCGCCGTTCACGAGCGACTACACGTACATGAACGTGTACTACAAATCGATCCGTGAAAAGAAAACTGACTACCTCTCTGCAGCTGATTTCATTTGGCGCTGGGACACAGACTGGTTCTGGTGCTCAAACGTCATTGGCGCGCAGAATCCACTGCTGCGCCGCTTGCTCGGGAAAAAACGCCTGAACTCGCTCTTCTACACAAAGCTCATGCGCTGGAGCCAGAGGTCGTTCATTACGCAGAAGCTGCTGCCTCTCGTCACCGGGCGTGAAGAGTGGGTCATTCAAGATGTTGATATTCCAATCGAAAACGCGCCAGCGTTCGAGAAATTTTTCTTTGAAAAAATTGGCATTAGGCCTGTGTGGATCTGCCCCATTGGCACGTACGATGCAGAAGCCAAATTCAGCCTCTACCCTCTTGACCCAAAAAAGATTTACGTGAACTTTGGATTCTGGGGATCTGTGCCAACGGACAAGCAAGCTGGCTACTACAACTCACTCGTTGAGGCAAAGGTTACTGAACTGGAAGGTAGAAAAGGGCTCTACTCAGACGCGTACTACACTGAAGATGAATTTTGGGAAATCTACGACAAGCCAACGTACGACAGCTTGAAGCAGAAGTACGATCCAGAGCGAAAGCTGAAGAACCTGTTTGAAAAAACTGTGAATAAAAAATAACGGGGATTGAATTGCGTGGCCTGTGGGCCTACAGCTTTCCAATCCCCCCACTCGTGCCTGCCGACCGCCAGGCAGCAGGACACAAGGTTTCAGCGGTAAGTGCGCCAGCAAAATCTCCACAGGCACCCCATCGCAAACAGGGCGAGGGAGCAAGGTTCTACTCACGCAGCTACTGCTTACCTGGCTGGTTTGCTACCGGGCAAGCCAACGGAATTCGTGTCAGACGGATACGAGATCCCCACAAAATGCTGCCCCCTTAAAGGGGTGCGGTCAAACAAGGAACCTCCGCCTGAACGACCTGCTCGCGACGGAGCAGTCTGTGCTACCCCTTCTGCCTTGTGCGGCGTTCGGGCTTTTGGTGTCTGCCCAACCCCATTCACAGAGGGCTTGGTGAGAATACCTGGCTCAGGATCTTCCTCTTCGTGCGGGAAATCCTCACAGCGTATACAGTAAATGGCCCACGGTACTGCAGCGATGCGTTTAGGTGTTATCTTTTGTTCGCACTGCTTGCAAACCCCGTACCCGCTCGTCTCGACGTGCCGCAGACATCGGTCGATTAACATTTCTTTGTCACGGTACTTCTGAATCTCAATGGCCGCGTTGTCTCGAGCATCGTGGCTCAAGAGCTGGTCTATCTCATCTGCAGACCTTTCGACGGTGAGGCCACTGGTGAGCAGCCGGTGGATCATTGACCCACACTCACGTTTCAACTCAATCAAAGTCTCTTTTGCTTTCTCGTTGTCTACCATAGGTCTCCCTTTTGGACAGCAACAAAAAATTGCGGGCACGTTACCGCTAATGTACCCTCCTGTTGCCTTAGGACAGCATACCACTTGAAGTTAAAAAAATCAAGCTGTGGATTTAACCACAGCCCTACGCCAGCTCGAACTTCCGCATTGCCCGCTTGAACTGGGCTGTATTCCTGAACACAATCCCCTGCATGCCAATCCTCTTGGCATCTCGCACGTTCTCAGGCCGATCATCAATCATCAAGGTTTCCTGTGGCTTCACCTTGAGGTGCCTTGCAACGTACCTGTACGCTGCTTGGTCTGGCTTTGCCAGGTGAATTTTGTTAGACATGAAAAGCTTGCCAAAGGTCTTCCCCGGCACGCGGCGCTCCCTCAGAACCTCTGCTGCCATGTTGCCAATTGAGTTTGAGAACAGCGCAACTTTTGCTTTCTTGATTTTTGAAATGTAGCTCACCAAGCTCTTGTTGAGCACCATCTTGTCCACGATGATCTTATGCATCTTGCTAGGCTTCAGGTGCAGGTGGAACGTCTTCTCAATGTCGCGGTAAAACTCATTCTCTGTTATTGCACCAAGGTCAACCTGGCGCTCGAGCTGTGCGATTTTCTTCGTGCCGTGTGGCACCAGCGCTGGGCGCACGTACTGCGCCACAAAGTCGAGGTAGCCTCCGTGGACGACGACGCCACCGAGGTCAAAAACAAGCGCCTTAATTTTTCTCTTTTCACTCATTGTACGTTCATTGTACACCAACACTCAGAGAGCCGCAACCTTAGTTCTGCGTGGTCTGGAAAGTTGCCGCGAGAGGCGAACTCTCGACGCCTGCGCCGAGCACGTAGTACAGCCTTCCGCTATCCAAGAACGCGTAGCCGTGCACGTAAATGCCGTCAACGTTGAATGCGTACGCAGGTCTGCCGGCAAACGTTGACTGCACAACGTCGTGGAGGTTTGGCTGGTTGCTCAAGAAGCTTCCGAGTGCCACGAAGTCGTTGTTGCCAACCTGGTACATCTGCACGCTGGCGCGCTGGCCTTGCGGCGTCACGAAAACATCTTCGCCGTCCACGTTCGACGCTTTCCAGTCAGAGGGCACCTGGAAGGTGAACTGCTCAGCTGGATCACTGAACGTTTGAGAATCAAGAAGTGCAACAGGCTGCACCTGCGTTGGCGCTGGTGGCTGCGTTGGAGTCGGTTGTATCGGGGTTGGCTGTGGGTTTCCAACAGTTATGCCGAGCACCTGAGGTGTTGGCGTTGGTAGAGCTACCGTTGGCTGCGGAGGCACTGTGATCTGGTAGTTTGGCGCCACAACAGTTGCCGTTGGCGCAGTGTGCCTGCCCAACAGAAACCCAACGAGCGTGCCAGCGGCGAGCAGCACGAGTGCAAAGACGCCAGCTCCAATTGCCTTTCCATCGTTTTCTTCGTGCGTGACAATTACTGACGTAGGTTTTTGCTCTACGGGCGATTTCACCATAGGCTCTGGCTTCGGAGCTCTGCTTTGGCACTGGCACAGGATCAGGTTCCTTTGCAGAAACATCTGCAGCAAAAACTGCTGGTCCTTCCATTGCAGCTGCAGCCACTGGTGCAACACTTGCTTCTGGTGTCACTGTTTCTTCAGCTCCTGATGGCAGTGCAAAAGAAACAATTAAGCCCAGCAGCATGAACAGTGCACCGTAGGCGAACGATTCGCGCGTTGCGGTCACAGTGGCAGCATTGCCAATTGTGGTAATGGCGCTAGCAGTGCTCGGCGAAATTCCAGTTCCGGCAAAGCTCGCCCACTGCCAAACTCTATATTTGAAGTCTGGCTAGACACAACCTGCACGACGGCTGGCTTGCTTGCCTGTGGAATTGCCGCGCTCGCGTTCACGCCTGAGACCAAGTTTGATCCCAGCGCTGAGATGAGCACAGCGCCCAAAATTGCCGCACCGAGCGTCTGCCCGAGCGAGCGGAGCGTGCTGGAAACACCAGCAGCTTCACCAGCTTGGTCAACGGGCACAGCAGAGAGCGTGAGGTTTGTTGCCTGGGCAAAAATCAACCCAAGTCCGAGCCCCGAACAAGATTAAGCCAGGAGCCATTGCCCACTGGTTCACGCCAACGTGCAGGCTCTGGCGCAGCACAATGAATCCAATGATGTTCAACACTATGCCAATCTGAATGATGACCTTTGGCGTAATGTACTTGCTGATCCACGAAGACAGCGGGGCAGAGATTAAAATTGGCAGGGTCATTGGCACGAGCGCGAGCCCAGTTTGAATTGGCGTGAGCTTGAGCACTGCCTGGAGGTAAATTGGAATGGCAAATGTCAGGCCAGCCATGCCCAATGCCTGAATTGAAGAAATGCTGGAGCCAACCACAAAGCCTGAGCTCTTGAAGAGTGCCACGGATGCGAGTGGCGTCTTGCCGATTTTTTCAACGTGAGCTTCCCACGCAATGAATGCCCAGCCAATGAGCAAGCCAGCTGCTACGAAAATCGGAGATGCCGAAAGTCCGCCAAAGTGAATGGCGTGGTGCAGAACGTTGAGAGGTGCGAGAGCCTTCCACCAGCCGTACGTAGACGTCTGCACAAAGCCAAACACAATGGATGTCATTGAGAGAGCTGAAAGAATGACACCAACAAAGTCTACGTCTGTTTTCTCAGATAGGTCGCGGTACTCTTTGATGGCAATGGACGAGACCACCAAAATTGCCGCGACGACAACGTTCACGCGGAACGCCCAGCGCCACGAGTAGTGCGACGTGAACCAGCCGCCAATGAGCGGCCCAGCTGCAGCAGCACCTGCAATGATGCCACCCCAAATGCCGAACGCCACCTGAAGGTCACGCCCTTTGTAGCTTGAGCGGAGCAGCGACTGCGTAGCTGGCAGCATGAGACACGCACCAAGGCCTTCAATGACTGCCTCGCCAGCTATCATGAAGCTCACGCTGTGCGCAATTGAGGTCATGAACGAGCCGACCGCAAAAATAATTGCACCCAGCACGAACATTTTCTTGCGGCCAAAGAGGTCGCCCATTCTGCCGCCCGTGATGGTGAATGCGGCAATGATGAGCGAGTACCCTGTAATCACCCACTGGATGCTCTGGATGTTCGTGTGCAGATCAAGGATGATCGTGCGCAGGGTCACGTTCAGAATTGTGGTGTCCAGGATGATGATAGTCAGCGCAAGACTGATTACCAGCAGTGGCACCCACTTCATGAAGCCTGTCTCTTGGGCTGGTTCTATGCTGCTATCGGTCGAATTCTCGTTGCTGCTAGGCATACTTAAGGTAGTTTACTGTAGACCTTAAATGTTAGACTATCTAAGTGTTTTTGTCAAGTGGTAGAATACCTAGAAAAACGACTTGCCTACCTAAAAAAACGCTCCTATACTATTTTAGGTAACATCATTAAACAGGAGTTAAAAACGTATGCTGTTAACCCTCGCGATTATTCTGCTCATCCTGTGGATACTTGGCCTCGTCTTCCACATCTTGGGCGGGTTCATCTACATTGCGCTAGTTCTGGCAATCATCCTGGGCATCTGGCACTTCGTTGCTGGTGGCAATAAGCCACAGCAGAGCTAGCTAGCCACAGCAAAAAAGAAGGCCCCCCCTTGCTCCGACTGAATCCTGTCTTTTCCTTTCGGAAAAGAAACGGATCCAGAAGTCGCATCGGGCTCTTCTTTTTTGCTTGACCAATACCAACAACAAAAACTGTGTGGAAAATGGAAACAGGAAAGCTAAGCCGTCCTGCGGAACAACCTGCCAATCCAAATGACAATGATTGCACCAATGATTGCCACAATCAGGCTGTACAGGTTGAAGCCTGTGACACCTGCTTGCCCAAATGCGTTCATGATGAATCCGCCGAGGAGCGCTCCGACAATGCCCAGTACAATATCCCACAGCAAGCCACTGCCTGAACCCATGATGTGCGAGGCAATGAAACCAGCAATTGCGCCGAAGATAATCCAGAGTAGTATTCCCATAATTTTTTCAGTTAATTATTTCAGCAACGCTTAATTTTCCACACCATTCAAGTGTACTCTCGCAAATACCTGTGTCAATTGAGATGTGCACAGCTAGCGTTTGTTGCTGCGCTTTGCCGGAACCTTTGCGCCCCTCTTGCGAGCCTCTGACAGTCCAATGGCAACAGCCTGCTTTGGGTTTGTCACCTTTTTACCGCTGCGGCCGCTCTTGAGCTTGCCTGCCTTCATTTCGTGCATGGCTCGCTCAACTTTCTTCTGCGCACCCTTTGAGTACTTTGGCATGCTTCATCACCTCGCTTTCTATTACGCACACTAAGATGCTAGACTAAACCGTAAGACAAGTAAAGAAAAAACAATGCCCAACTTTAAAGAACAAGACCCGTCAGACACGAGCTCGCGGCCAGTTGCCCAAGCATTTGACTGGCTCAGTGACCACGGACAGCCCAGCTACGGGCAGATTATGTCCCTCGCAGAAGCTGGCACAGACGAGGCAATAGAAAAGCTGCACGAGCTGGCAGACGACAATGACGTCAGCTACGATGACGCCACAAACCTCTCTGACCTCGCCCAGCAAGTCTACGCGGCACTCAGCGAGGACGATAAAACAGGCGTAGAGTAAAAAATAGAGCAACAATAGCGATCTAATCCTATGTACAAAACAAAGCCAGTACAAAATTGCGCCGTGCCGAATAAGAACCAGAAACTCAACGTGCTCATCCTCAACGCATCTCTGAAGCACAGGCGTGGCAAGAGTATCTCGAATACGGGAGAAGCTCGCTGAGCTCGTCGTGAAGAACATGGGGGAATACTGCAAAGTTGCCAGTGAAGAAATTCGCCTTGCAGATAAAGAGATCCCGGTTGGGCTTGGGTTCAAAGAGGGCGCAAACGATGAGTGGCCGGGAATTGTGGTGAAGCTCAAGGCCGCTGACGTGGTCATCTTTGCAACGCCAATTTGGTGGGGTGGACGCTCCAGCCTCATGCAGCGGGTCATTGAGCGCATGGATGCACTCGACGAAGAGTACATTGCCAATGGCAGGAGTGCGCTCCTCAATAAAGTGGCTGGCATTGTAATAACGGGCAGCGAAGACGGCGCTCAGGCAACGCTCGGCTCTATCATGGAGGTGCTGACGTTCATGAACTTCACCTTGCCGCCAGAGTGCTGTGCGTACTGGGTTGGAGAGGTTGGAAAGCCGACCGCGCTAGAGCGTGCGGCGCGCCTCAAGAGCAAGGCAACCCAGCACATGGCAAAAAATTTAGCGAGAAACTTGGCGTACTACGGGCAGCTGCTCAAGCAGCACCCGCTGGAGCTGCAGGGCTAACTCAGAACGGCTCTAAACGGAAAGAAGGTTTTCGCGGGCTTTGAGTTTCGTTTCTTTTGCGAAGCAAAAGCCAAGAAACAAACCGCCCGCGAAAACCTTCTTTCCGTTTAAGTCAGGCAACCCTTGTCACCAAGAACGTGAATACGACCGAGCAACGTCAGCCCAATTATCTTGAAGCTGCTGTGCTCGCTGTGCGCCTCTGGCAGAATGTCGCTCGCGCCAATGTACATGATGAAGCCGCCGAAGAAACCAAGGTACAGCGTCAGAAAGTACGGCGGCACTCTAAAAAATAACGTTGAGGCAACGCCCAGCACCGGCGTGAGAGCGTCTAGGAACAAGAACCACCTTGCCCGAGTGGTAGAGTTTTTATTCGTCAGCAAGAGCGTGACAGTGTTCATGCCGTCTGTGAAGTCGTGGGCTATCACGGCAACGGCAACGAGCAGACCCACTGCCGGGCTAACCTGGAAACCGAGCCCAATGCCAACGCCGTCCATGAAGCTGTGGCCAGCCAGCGCGAGCGCTGACAGGATGCCAACCTGCGGGTGGTGGTGCTCTGCGTACTCACCCTCGTGCGCGTGGTGGATGAGGATGGTCTTCTCTAAAACGTGGAACAGCATGAACGCCGTGACGAACGCCACCATTGGCCCAATCGCATTGTAGCCGTGCTGCTGAACCTGGCCAATGACCTCTGGAAAAATGTCGAACGCGAACACGCCGATGAGCACGCCAGCGGCAAAACCCATGATCAAGTGAAGCTTGTCCTTGAACTTAATCGAGAAGAGGCCACCGAAAAACGTAGAGCAGAACGTTGCCAGCGAGAGCAGTATTGCTTCCATGTGTCGGGGTGAATGTTTACCTTATTCTACCATAACGTGCACGTCGCTGTTCTGGTGGCCGACACGGATCCACAGCGCTGCCACGGCACCAATGAACACGAGCACTGCGGCTACCAGGAACACCTCGCTGTACGCGGACACCTGCGCCTTCAGAATAATGAGCGCTATGAACTTCTGGTAATCTGATGGGTTTGTGCTCTGCAGCACGCTGCCGCGGCCGAGGTTCAAGACGTTCGCGTTCGTAATGTTGTTTAGAATTGTCGCGAAAATCGCAATGCCGAACGCGCCCGAAATATTTCGCACGAGCGCCAAAATTGAGGACGCGACACCGATTTCATCCTGCTCAACAACCTGCGCCACAATGTTGGTGCGCTGCGCCATGCCAAAGCCTAAGCCGAACGCCATAACAGACAACGGGATGATGATGGCCATTGGACCAGAGCGCGGGTCAATTAAAAACGAGAACATGTAAATGCCAATGCCTGCCACCAAGGTGCTCGCGGCAATGACGTACCCAGGCCGCACGCGCCCAATGAGCGAGCCGCCAATTGGCGCTGCTGCCATGAGCGCTACAGCCAGCGGAATGAATAGGTACCCGCTCTGCGTTGCCGTGTACCCCATGAACGTCTGAGCAAAAATTGGGATGAGGAAGATGCTGCCCATCAAGCCCATGAACACAATGAAGTTGTTCCAGAGCGTGTTGACGAACGCTGGAATCTTGAAGAAGCGCAGATCCACAATTGGCTCTGGCGACCGGTGCTCTATTGATATAAAAATCCACGTGAATGCAACTGTGGCAACGTAGCACAGCACAGAGTACATGGCTGTCCAACCCCACGTCGTGCCCTGGTCGAGCACGAGCACGAGTGCCGAGAGCGCAATGCCGAGGGTGATCGCACCCCACCAGTCAAAGTGCGTGGTCGGTTTTTCAGCCATAGACTCGTGTACGAACGTGATTGCCATGAACAACCCGACTATGCCAACTGGAATGTTCACCAGAAACACTGAGCGCCACCCAAAGTTGTCTATCAAGCAGGCCAGCCGATGAGCGGCCAAATACAGCGGCAGCCGCAAACGATGACGACCAAATGCCCAGCGCCTGCGCACGCTCCTTCGTTCCCGTGAACGTGACCGCTAAAATAGCCATTGCCGTTGGGTAGTCTGCGCTGCCCGCAATAGACTGGATGACGCGGAACACGATCATGGAGCGTCAGGTTCCACGAGAGCCCCGCGAGCGCCGAGCCAATTATAAAAACCACGAACCCAATAATGTACACTTTCTTGCGGCCAATGGTGTCGCCGAGCTTGCCCCAAATTGGCACGAAAATTGCGTTCGCCAGAATGTACGCAGTGGCAATCCAGCCAGCAGCTGAGACGCTGATGCCAAAGTCGTCAATAATTTTCGGCAGGGCAAGGTTCACCACTGTCTGGTCAAGCCTGCCCAAGAACGTGCCAATGATGACGGTGAGCAGCACCCACCACTTTAGGTTTGACTCGCCTTCAGCTGCCATTGCCTAGTTGGTAAAAATGGTCAGCTTTGCAGACATGCCGTTCTTCAGCTCTGGGTACTCTGTTGGATCAAAGCGGACGTAGACATCAAACTGCTGCGTCTCGCGCTCGTCAGAAATATTGAACACGACGTCAGATGAATTGGCCGTTGAGCTGATCTCATCCACAATGCCCTTGTACTGCTTTGAGCCGAACGCGTCCACGGTGAATACCGCTGGCTGGCCAACGCTGATTCTGTCCAAGCCCTTGTTCTCATCAATTGTGCCGACAACGCGCAGCTGCGTTGGGTCAACCATGGTCACCACGGTCTGGCCTGGCGTGAAGCTCTCGCCCACATCGTTCTGCACGTTCGTGATGATGCCCGCAACTTTTGTCTTCACGAGCTCTGTGCCAATGAGCGCAACTGCCGTGTTTGCGGGCACGCTGTCACCCTCATTAACGTAGGTTTGCTGTAGGACACCTCCGGTCGTTGGCGACAGCTCAATGGATGGCGCACTGATAATCGATGTGTCAATGCCAACTTCCTGGCGTTCGGTTTGAAGGTAGAGAAAACCTCCCGCGATAATTAGCACTAGGGCAATAGCGCCGACGCTCTGCACCCACCTGTTCTTTAGAATTGACTGGCTCTTCTTTGGCGATTCCTTTTCTTCTTTGTCCATTTTCGTATTTTTTACTTGCCGAAGTATACAACCTGGTCACCAGCGCCCAAGCCTGAGGCAACCTCAACCATGCCGTTCAAACCTGTGGTGCCGAGCTGGACTGGAACCTGCTTGATGGCACCGCCACTCCCCTGCTCGAGCACCACGTTCTGGTCGCCCTGCGTGAAGAGTGCGCTCTGCGGCACTGCCAAGACATTGGCGTGCGTTGCGTCTGTCACGGTGATGTTTGCCGCTAGGCCATCTTTGATGAGCGCATCGTTCTGGTTGAACTGGAGCGTCACCTTGTAGCCGGGAACGTTGCCCACGGTGGTTGCGTCTGGGTCAATGGCAACCACGGTTGCCGGGAACCAGCTGGCACTGCCGTACGCGTCGAGCGTAACCTGCGCTGGGTCGCCAATGTTCACGCGGCCGAGGTCTGTCTGAGAAACGTACATCACTGCCTGGAACATTTGGTTTGAAATCATGCTGACCTCTGGGCTTCCAGGCGACGCTGTCTGGTCAATCTTGGCGTCAACTTCTGTAACGGTGCCGTCGAACGGGGCGGTTATTTCTGTGTTGCTGTTTGCAGCCTCTGCGCTTTCGAGTGCAGCCTCTGCGGAGTTAACCTGGGCCTGGGCTGCTGCCACGTCTTCTGGCCGAGCCGGCGTCTGTGTTAAATTCAAGTTTGCCTGCGCCTGGCTCACGGCATCTTGTGCAGAGGCAACAGCTGCCTGGGCTGCTGTTGCTGCTTGCGCCTGCGCCTGGAGCGCTGCCTGGTACGCATTGCTGGCTGCCACGTAGCCTGCCGCTGACGTGTTTGGAATGCTCACGGTGTACGTGTCGCTCGTTGACGGCGTTCCGCTGAACTGAATGTACAGCCCCATGGTGCCGAGTAGCACTGGCACAGTTTTCACGGCACCAGAGCTGAACTCGAGTCCTTTCGCCTGGAACTCTGGGCCATTGCCCGTGCTGTATATGCTCACGTTGTACGTGCCGCCAGCAGAACCAGTGTACGTGCCGGTGACAGTCGCCGTCACGCCATCATCGTTGCCGCTGCCTGAAATTGCCGCAAGTCCATCGTTCAGCATTGCACTGTCAGCGTTCTGCACTGAGTTTGTCTGCTGCGCTGCAGATGCAGTTTGCGCTGCAACTGCATTTGCCAAAGCTGTCTGCGCGCTGGTGAGTGCCGTGCTGGCCACGTCTGTCTGCGCGCTGGTTGAGCCGTCAATAACTTTTTTGTACGCGGCCTGGGCTGCTGCAACAGCTGCGCGCGCCTGGTCTACGCTCGCGTGGCTGCTCTGGCTATTGAGCGATGCCAAAACCTCGCCAGCCTTCACGCTATCGCCAACGGCGACTGGGACAGAGCTCACCGTGCCGGCAATTTGGAAGGACAGGTCAACGCTCTGGGCTGCCTGCACAGTGCCGCTCGTCTCAACGCCCTGCACGACGTTGGTAGCTTGGACAGTGGTGGTGCTGAACGTTGGGCGCTCTGTGAGCGCGTGGCTGGTGTACGCAGTTACCAGCGCAATGATTACGACTGAGGCAGTAACAGTGGCAGTGTACCTGTTCATTGTGGTGGGTTAGTGGAAATTTAATTTTTCTGGGACATTTTTTTGAACAGCTCAAGCAGGCCGTGCTGCTCTTGGATGCTCAGTGACCCGAGCAAGATTTTCATCTTGCTGGATCGTTCGCGCACTGCTCGGGCAAGCACGCCGCTACCCACTTTCGTGAGGCTGAGCTTGACGCTGCGGCGGCTGGCCTCATCGCGCTGGCGGACAACAAAGCCGAGCTCTTCAAGGTGGTTGGTGAGGCTGGTGGCTGACGGCGGCGCAACAGACAAGAAATCTGCGAGTGCACGCATTGAAACCTGCCCCTGCTCGCCAATGTAGCGCAGGGCTTCAAGCTGCGGCATCGTGAACTCCAGCAGCGGACTGCCCGTCGATAGCTCCTGGCGCAACCGACGCCAGAAGCTATAGAACACTGATGTGATTTCGTCAGCCCTGCCCTTGTCCATGATGTTTCAGTAAACTAAATATTAGATAATATAAGTTTAACAGCACTGAAAAGCAGGGTCAAGGATGCAGAAACGCTGTGGATAACATCCGTGCCAACTCCCCTGAAAAGGAGTAGAGTGATAGCATAAAGGCATTAAATTAGCATTAAACAAGGATTTGAGGTATGACCAAAGAACAGCAGCGGAACATGTACATTGCGTACATCGTAGTTGGGGTTATCGTTATTATTGTGATCATCGCGTGGGCTGTCCACGTGCACCGCAAGAACGAAGCGGCAATGCAAGCAACCACATCCATGGAGAGCCAGCCAGCCATGAGCCCAACGCCTTCGCCAACAGCTACCACAGCCTCTGGCACCAACCCCGCAGCTGCATCAACGTACGGACAAGAGGTTGCCGCACACCCGTACAGAATCCAGTTCGTATCTTGCCACGGAACACCTGGCACTATGCAGGTGGCAAAGGGTGACGTCGTGATGCTCGACAACAGGGATGCAAAATCGCACGTGATTGAAGCAGATAGCCAGACCTTCACCATTCCAGGCTACGGCTGGGTGCTCCTGCACACATCAGCAGTCGAGAGCAGCAATGTCACCTGCGACGGCGGTGGCGCAGCAGTGCTGAACGTTCAGAAGTAAGTACGAACCAAAACAAAAAGAACATCCGACGAGCTTCGAGTTTCGTTTCTTTCGCAGAGCGAAAGCCAAGAAACGAGCGCGAGGCGGATGTTCTTTTTGCTTTGGCTATTAAGCTTTCTGCACGTTCACAGCGTTCTGCCTCTTTGCAGTGTCGCCTGGTTTTGGAGGAGAATCCTCAACTTCAAAGGTCACTGCATCCCCTGCGCGGAGGTCTGTGATCGAAATTCCAACCAGAGAGTTCTGGTGGAAGAACAGATCCTTTGTCTCGCCGTCTGGGGTGATAAAGCCGAATGGCTTATCTGGCATGATCTTTGCTACTTTTCCTGTCATGATTGTAGTTTTAATAAATTCCTGAACTGCTTCAAAATACTTTTTGGAGCTCGACGAATTATCCAAAAACAAATGCTCTACTGCTATCATACCACGTCTGGCGTAGAAACACTAGGGCTGCCGCTACCTCACGTTGGAGTTGGCGATGGCGCTGGGTACGACGTGCCTGTCAAATTCACCACTTGGGCTGGAGCAGCGTCAAAGGTAATGGTCACACTACCAGTTACGGTATCCAGGGTTCCCGGATTGAAAACAACTGAAAGGGTCACGGGCTGGCCAGCTGGCAGAGGTGTAAGCCCCGTGGTAGACAAGCCTGTCACAACGAACTGGAAGTTTGAAGACACAGCGCTCACAATGTTCAGGCCTGCCGAACCCTGGTTCAAAATGGTGATGGACTGTGGATCGCTGCTCGTCGCCACTTCGATGGGGCCGAACGTGAGAGCCGTTGGGGTTACGCTCACGCTGGCCTGTGCCTGTGAAGTGGTGAACGTTGCGTCAGCAGAGGTTCCAGTTGCGCCACCTGCAGCCTGTGATGACACGTCGTAGTGGTACGTTGTGTTTGGCTGCAAGCCCACCAGCTGGATGGTGTGGAAGAGCGTGAGCGCTGCGCTCGTCACTGGCGTAGCAGAGTACGTTGTGTTGGTGCCGTAGTTCACAGTGCTGCTCGCCAGGTTGTCTGTGTACCACGTTACAGTCGCAGATGTACCCGTGACACCAGTTGAGCCAACCTCAGAAATTGTGACTGCCCCAGTCGCGGGGTTTGTTGGTGACACACTGGCTGGCTGGCTCAGGGGGCTGAGGTACCCAGAAATTCTTTGGGGCATCACCCCAACCTGCGGCAGCACCCAGTCAAAACTGTCCGCTGTCACAGCGTCAGCCCACGAGTACCCCCACGAATTGAACACTGCGGGTGAAGGTATGCCGTCTTTGCCAGAAGCTGTCACAAGGTAGGCTGTTGGCGGCGTTGTGATGTGGTCAAGGATAATGGCACCTGGCAGGTGCGCAGCGCTCGATGAGTTAATGTCTGGGAGAGACTGCAGAAACGACGTGTCGCCAGGAATGACGTTTGAGAACGAGTAGCCGAGTGCGGTGAACACAGCTGCAGACGTGAACGCTGCGCGCTCGCCACCGGTGATGACGTACACCGTGCCTCCGTCATTGATGAGCGAACCGTCCATTGGCGGAACAAAGGAACCAGTTGGCAGGCTCAGGTCATCAGACGTTGCTGGGGTAACGTTTGCCCACGAGTTAAAGCCGTAGGACAAGAAAGCGCCAGCAGACGTGTACGCCTGCTTCTGCCCAGAGGCACTGATGAAGTACACCGTGCCACCTGACACCACGTTGCTGCCAGCTGCATCAGCAGCTGCGCGTGCAGTGGAACTGTTCACGCTGGACGCAATGGCCAAGAGCAAGACGAGGCCTACAATTCTTTTATTCATTTTGTGTTTTTAATTCCCGTGCGTAGCCTCATTATATCCAGCCCAGCAGTAGTGTCTAGGTGCATGTGGATAAAGCTGCAGCGTGTGGTATAATGGGAACACTTGGTTCGAGTAAGCATTAAAGAGAAAAGTAAAAATATGGAAGAAACCAAAAGAGATCAAAAGCACGGGATGTGCCCTTGCCCAATGTGCAGCATGTACGGCGGCCACGGCCACATTGGAATTTTCATCCTGCGCTGGCTGCTCGGCATAGTCATCCTGCTCATTGTGTTCTGGATGGGTCTCCAAATTGGAGAATTCAGAGGCTACATTGGACGCGCTGGCTACGGGATGACACCTCGCTACCAGATGATGGGCAGTGGCCAAGGTGGAATGCCAATGATTCCAGCAACTGGCACAGGAGCTCCCTAGTCAAACAACCACAAACTAGGGATTAGAGCAAAAAAGAGTCTCATGCAGTGCCTCCGCAGCAATTTCAGCAGCGCAACGCGTTAGCTGAAATGCGAGGACAGCACAAATGAGACTCTTTTTTTGTTCTCTAATTTTCCCAGTGCAGAAAGAATCCTATGCTGCGATTACGGGACCTGGTGGGTAGTCGCTCAGGTCAATGACTGGTAAGCCCGCAAATGAGTACCCGTGTTGACTGAACGCACGAGCAGATGTAAAACCTTGCTTACTGCCGTTCTCTCCAATGATGTACACTGTTTTTCTATCGGACGCATCCAGTATGACAGAACCTGCTTTTGCCTTCAAAATATTTTGAGCGGTGAACGGAAGGACAAGGTCTCCACTGTTTGCTGGCACAACCTGGCTAAAACTGTAGCCATAGGTCTCGAACTCTGCTGCGTTCCTGAAGGCGTAGCGCTCGCCACTACGAATGAGGTAAACTGTTTGGCCACTTAACACGAGGGTGCCATCTGGGTGAGGGGCCGTGGTGCTAGCGCCCAAAACCTGCCCAGCCAAACTTGGCGAACTTGCAACCACTGGCCCAGTGTCTAGACCACTTCCAGCGCTGAGCAAACCAGCATTGAATGGGGTAGGTGCAGAAGTGTCGCTGCTGCCGCCACTTGGAACTGGCACACTCACAGGATTGGGAACTGGTGCTGAGGTGGGCTCTGGCGTAGGTGTCGGTGTAAGCTCTGGCGTTGGGGTAGGCTCTGGCTCATTGCCTACCACTGTAATGGGGAACGATTCAACGAAACCCGCTGATGCTTCAACGGTTGACCTTGTTTCTGTTCCATCGGCGATGAGAAAACTAGCTGAGTACACGTCAATATAGTACGTGCCACTGTCCAAGTTTGCTGGAACGCTAACCAAGTGGGGCGAGATCTGGCAGTTAACACCCATCGCATTTTCATAAGTGTCGATTGGCACTGATGTGCCAGATGAGCTGAACAGGTTTGCAATGACGTTGCCGCCACTTGCGCCTGTGCAGTCAACGAGCACGTAGGTACTTGAGGAACCCTCTGTTACGGTGGTCGGGCTCACGCTATCAGCGAATGCTGTCGTGGCAAAAGTAGCAGCTGCGAGGGCTGCCAAAACAAAAATCAATGTCTTCGGGTAGTGCATAGTTCAATAGTTAATAGTTGCTGGTTGGTTACTTACCGCCTGCTGTGCGTGAAAGACCTCACCAGCCTTGCGTTCTTCAGCTCTAACCCTGAACCGCGCGATACTGAGAAAGAACTTCCCGTGCCGCTGAGGGCTGATGGGACTGCCAAAATTCTACCTGACGAACTCGCCATTGCGAGCTGCTGCGCACCAGACTTTGCAATGCTTACCTTTGATCCATTCTTCACCGCTGAGCCACCAGAAAAGTTCACCTTGCTGAAGCTATCGAGTGCAATGAGGCCAGTGCCATCGCTCGGCATTTCCTCAACCCACTCTGCTGATGACAGTGAGGATTTGTAGCTAACGGTGGTCTTGTACTTTTGCCCGCTCGTGTTATCTGCTACTGCAATGAGCCACTTGCCAGATGGCTGTTGGGCAATTGACACGCTCACAGAGTCACCAGGGCGCACAGCCACTGGCACTGGCTGGCTGAACGCTGGCAACATTTCTATCCACGCGTTGTACGCAGTAGCGCCCCCAGTGCCCGTTGTGGCAGATGTTCCTGCCTGGATTAAATCAGAGCTGCTCACCCCGCCAATGCCGACCCACGCAGCGTCTGCTCGGTAGCTTATCGAGGGCTTGACGCTTGGCACAACCCATGTGCCGCTGACTGCTGTGTAATTGCCGCTGGTTGCAGCGTACCCAGCCCAGTTTGCAGATACATTTGGGTACGAACCAATGCTCGCTGCTGTCGCGAACTTCACAGCTGAGCCGAGTGGCGCGAGCAAACCTGGGGCTGCCAAACCGAGTACGGCAAAAAATAGAAAGAAATTCCACGCACACCTGTGTATTCTCATGTTTCATCCTCTCTGTTAATTGTTCACACCTATGGTACAGAGAGAAGATGAATGTTTCGTTAAATAAAAATGAACTGGCTCGCCGCAGCACTGCGGCGAGCCAGAGGTTACGTATCGAACGGGGATAATTACTACTTCGTATTAGCCAAGCCTGCATCAGCCAAAGCGCTCAGCTCGCGGAGCGATGTGTTCAATGTTTCTGGATTTTGACCGGACGCAAGCATACAGCGGGCAAGCCTCTGTGTCTCTTCAGGAGACATGCTACCGGCAACCCTTGCTGCCGCAATAATTCCACACGCCTCACGTGCGCTGTCTGCTCTGTCATCGCCCTGAACCACTCGGTGTGTCTCTTCCCTTTTCAATACCTTTTATCCTCCTTGCCTCTGGAACAGAGTCCAGTAACCTTACCACAGAAAGCAAAAAAAATCAATTTGCGCCGTAAAACTAATACGGCTACCATTCATACATATGCAAGAAAAAAATGGGTTCATGGCCTACATCAAGCACTACGCGCTCTACGCTGCGTGGACAATTGCGCTCATTGCGACGCTCAGCAGTCTGTACTTCAGCCAAATTGAGGGGCTCATCCCCTGCACGCTCTGCTGGTACCAGCGCATTGTCATGTACCCGCTCGTCATCATCATTGCAATTGGCATCTTCAAGAACGACCACGACGTGAAGCACTACGTGCTGCCCCTCAGCGTCATTGGAACCATTATTGCCGTGTACCAGGTGCTGCTCCAGCAAGGCTGGGTAAAGGACATTGAGGTGTGTTCGGCAGCTGCAAACTGCGCAGTGAAGCAGGCAGTGCTCTTCCACAGCGTCACAATCCCAATGCTCTCGCTCCTAGCCTTCATTGGAATTACCATTGCGCTCGTCATCCACAGGCACAGTGAAGAGATAGCAGCAGCGTCAATCAAAAAGTAATTGAGGTAGCTACGCCAAATAAAAAGACGTACCCACGAGCTTCGAGTTTCGTTTCTTTCTGCTCTCTCTGGGACAAAAAGAAAAACCCTCTGCGACTTCTGAATCCGTTTCTTTTCTGAAAGAAAAGACAGGGTTCAGTCGGAGCAGGGGTTTTTACTTTTTGGCCTACTACGCCTTGTGGTTCATGTTGCAGCTGCATGAACGGCCGGCCATCTTTACAATGGCGGCAATGATCAGCAGTATTGGCCACGTCACGCTGACGAAGTACCAACCCACAACGCCCAGTGCCTGGAGCAAAAACGTCAGCCCCAGTAAAATTACCAAAATCGGGATCACCTTGTGGTGTCCACAGCTGCACGACGCACCCTGCATTCCCTGATCCATGCTTACTCCTTTTTCTTAATTATTTGAAAACAGTAAATTTAAGGGCGCCTACTTTGCCGGAGCAGCAGTCGGAGTTGGCGTAGGCGTTGGGCTTGGACTTGGCGTCACCGAAGAGACTGCGGCAAGGTCTTTGGTAATATCATCCTGTATTTCTTGCTCTTGGTCGCCCACAATTTGTATGCCGTTCACGTAGAACGTTGGCGTTGCATCAATGCCAAGAGTATTGCCATCAGTAACGTCAGCCTGAATCTCTGGCGCAAACTTGGCAGCCTGCACCTCTTGCTGGAACGTGTTCACGTTCAGGCCGAGCTCCTGCGCGTACTGCAAAAAGTACTGGAGTGGTGCAGCTGAATCTCCCCACGTACCCTGGTTCTCGTAGAGCAGGTCGTGCATCTGCCAGTACTTGCCCTGCTCGCCTGCTGCCTCTGCTGCCTCTGCTGCAATTTGAGCGTTGGGGTGCACTGTTGTGAGCGGGAAGTTGCGGAACACGAAGTTAAAGTTTGGGTTTGAGCTGTACTGGCTCACGAGGGTTTTTATTGGCTGGTACGCTGCGCCGCACGATGGGCACTCGTAGTCACCAAACTCAACGAGCGTAACCTTTGCGTTGATGTTGCCTGTCATGTGGCTATTTGCATGGACGAGCAGTGACTGGTCAACTGGCTGGGAATTCTGTGTTGATGGCGTGCTGCCACCTGACTTAAATACAAAGTAACCACCTACCAGCACAACAACCACCGCTATTGGGATCATGATCTTCAGCTCTGTGCGCATTTGTGTCTCTCTTGTATAATGTTGATAGCATTATAGCATGAAAACGGCATTAAATGCAAAACTAGAACTCGCCAAGCACGCGAGCCGTTCGAAAGCCACTGTGCAGGCTGGCTTCTTCAAAATGGGCAGAGGGCAGTACTCAGAGGGAGACACATTCATTGGCGTTGACGTCCCAACGCAGAGTGCTCGATCGCAAAAAAGTTTGTCGGTTTGCCATTTCCTGAAATTCAGAAGCTGCTCAATAGCAAAATTCACGAGCACAGGCTCACCGCGCTCTTAATTCTGCAGCACGCTGACATTGCCGCTGCCACGAAGTTCATGCTGAAGAACTTGGCAAACATCAACAACTGGGATTTGGTTGACACAGCTGCTCCAGGAATTTTGGGCGCGTACCTCCTCGACAAGCCACGGGAACGAAAGGTGCTCTACAAACTGGCTAGGTCAAAAAACCTGTGGGAACGGCGCGTTGCCATTGTTGCAACCTACCCATTCATACGAAGTGGGCAACTCGATGACACGCTGTCAATTGCAACCATGCTCCTCAACGACAACCACGACCTCGTGCACAAGGCCACAGGCTGGATGCTGCGCGAGGTTGGGGAAGAAGTCTGAACCCACGCTCAAAAAATTCCTCGGTGCGCACGTACACGAAATGCCACGCACGGTGCTCCGCTACTCCATAGAAAGAATGTCGCCACCAGATAAAAAACTCTACATGACACGATAGGTAGTTTTATGCTAAACTACCATACATGAAGCTACTTTTGTCCTACCTCAAGCGCTACAGGCTCGTCCTAGCGCTCGCACTGTTTCTAGCAGCAATCAACCAGGTGTTCTCGCTGCTCGACCCGTGGATTTTTCAGCACATCTTAGACAACTACCTCACCAAGGTGAGCCAGTTCACGGCTCACCAGTTCTTCACGGGCGTTGGCGTGCTGCTGCTGCTCGCGGTTGGCGCAGCGCTCATTTCGCGCATTGCAAAAAATTTCCAGGACTACTACACGAACGTGGTCATTCAGCGCCTGGGCGCAAAAGTGTACGCTGACGGGCTTGAGCACTCGCTCAAGCTGCCGTACGCAACGTTTGAAGACCAGAGCAGCGGAGAAACGTTAGGCCGCCTGCAGCAGGTTCGCCTGGACATTCAAAACCTCATCCTGACGTTTGTCGGCACAATCTTCACGAGCTCCATTGGCTTTGTGTTCGTCTCTATTTACGCGGCATTCATAAACTGGTGGATAGCCGGCGCATTCATCATCACCATGCCGGTCATTGCGGGCGTTTCGCTGGCGCTGAGCATGAAGATAAAGCGCGTGCAGAAAGAAATCTTTGCGAAGACCACGGCGCTCGCAGGCTCTACCACAGAGTCGCTGCGCAACATTGAGCTGGTGAAGAGCCTGGGGTTAGCTGGCCAAGAAATTGCGCGGCTGAACGGCACGACAGGAAAAATTCTAGAGCTGGAGCTTCAAAAAGTAAAGTACGTGCGCAGCCTCAGCTTTGTGCAGGGCACAATGGTGAACGCGCTCCGCACCGCAATTTTGTTCCTGCTGCTCTACATGATCTTCGTTGGAAAAATTACGTTCGGCGAGTTCTTCTCACTCTACATCTACTCGTTCGCAATATTTGGGCCGCTGCAGGACGTTGGCACTGTCATCAACACGTACCGCGAGAGCGAGGTGTCGCTCAACAACTTTGAGAGAATTTTGGCAACGCCTATTGAACCGCAGCCAGAACACCCGGTTGACGTTGGCGCAGTGCACGATGTTGAGTTCAAAGGCGTGACGTTCAAGCACCAATCTGCGAGCACGAACGCGCTCACTGACGTTTCGTTCAAGGTGTCGAGCGGCGAGACAGTTGCGTTCGTTGGTCCATCAGGCTCTGGGAAAACCACGACCGTGAAGCTGCTGGTTGGACTTTACTCACCGGCACGTGGCTCTGTGCTGTACAATGGCACGCCTGGAACTGAAGTTGACCGCGCTCCGCTCGCTGCGCAGTTTGGGCTCGTCACGCAGGACACGCAGCTCTTTGCTGGAACCATCCGCGACAACCTCTTGTTCGTGAACCCAACTGCAACAGATGAAGAGTGCATGACAGTGCTTCGCCAAGCAGCTGCAACTGGCCTGCTTGCCCGCGCTGACAAAGGCCTGGACACCGTAATTGGCGAAGGCGGCGTGAAGGTTTCTGGCGGCGAGAAGCAGCGCCTGTCCATTGCCCGCGCGCTCCTGCGCCACCCAAACATTTTAGTGTTTGACGAGGCCACCTCTGCTCTCGACTCGCTCACAGAAGAAGAGATCAGCAAAACCATCCGCGAGGTGTCTTCAACGGGCAAGCAAATTACCGTGATGATTGCGCACCGCCTGTCTACAATTATGCACGCTGACAGAATCTACGTTTTGGAAAAAGGAGTGATAGTTGAACACGGCAGCCACGATGAGCTCCTCGATGCAAAAGGCTTGTACTCTGCAATGTGGCGACAGCAGATTGGTGAACGAGAGTAGCGCTGCTATACTGTACGTATGAAGATCACCTTCTACGGTGCAGCCCAAAACGTGACTGGCTCAAAGCACCTCATTGAAACAAACGGGCTTCGCATCCTGCTCGACTGCGGACTGTTCCAGGGTAGCCGCGCTCTCGCCAACAAGCTCAACAGCGGCTTTGACTTTGACCCAAAGTCTATTGACGCTGTCATCCTGTCGCACGCGCACACAGACCACTGCGGCCTTTTGCCGCTGCTCGTAAAGAACGGCTTCACTGGGAAAATTTACTCGACGCACGCAACAGCTGACATTGCAGAGTTCATCCTGAAAGACTCTGCTGCCATCCAGGAGCAGGACGCAGAGCACATCAACAAGCACCTACAGCCTGGCGAAGAGCCCGTTGTCCCCCACTTCAGCACCGCAGACGTTGACGTGGCAATGGCCCACTTTGAGCGCACCGGCTACTTTAGAATTACAAAGACGTGGACAGACCTCGGCGCAAACGTGCGCTTCAAGCTCTACGATGCTGGCCACATTTTAGGGTCTGCTGTCACGCTCATTGAGTCTGTCGAGGACGGCGCGACCAAGCGCATTGCCTACACCGGTGACCTCGGCCAGCCAAAAGTGCCAATCCTGCACGACCCTGAGTTTGTAGAGGAGCACGTTGATGCGCTCATCAGCGAGTGCACGTACGGCGATCGCGACCACGCGCCAATTGAGCACGGCGTTGCCACGCTCGCCGAGACCATCAATGCCGCTGTTGCAAGCAACAGCAAGATTATTACGCCAGCCTTTTCACTCGGCAGGACACAGGAAATTTTGTACGTCATGCACAAGCTGCTCGATGAGAAAAAAATTCCGCCAATCCCAGTGTACCTCGACAGCCCGCTCGCAGAAGACCTGACCTCTGTGTTCACGCAGCACCAAGAAGACTTTGGTGCCTCTGTTGGGGCAGACTTCACCGTTGCAGAGAAACCACTCCAGTTCATTGACCTGCACTACGTGCGGTCTGTTGATGATTCAAAGAAACTGCAGGCAACGCCGGGCGCGCAGGTGGTTCTGTCGGCATCTGGAATGTGCGAGGGTGGCCGCGTGCTGCACCACCTCAAAACGAACATTGGCGACCCGAATGCGTACGTGCTCATCACGGGCTACCAAGCTGATGGGACGCTCGGCCGCAAAATTCAGGACGGCGTGAGCCCTGTCAAAATTTTTAACGAGATGTACCCTGTCCATGCAAAAATTATCACGCTCGATGAGTTCAGTGCACACGCAGACCAGACAGGCCTGCACGACTACATGGTAAAAATTCCAGGACTGGCAAAAGTTTTCTTGGTGCACACAGAGCTGCCTGCTGCCCAGGCATTCAAGGCGTACATGGCTGAAAAGTCGCCGAGCATTGACATTGCAATTCCCACCCAAGACCAAAGCTTTACCCTATAAAAAGAACCATGCCAACACCAACAATTGAGAAGCTCCAAGCCCTGCACCTCGACGGCGACATTACGTTCGATGATGCAACGCTCACCACTTACAGCCACGATGCGAGCGTGTTTGAGATAAAGCCAGAGGTCATTGTCAGCCCGAAGACAGTTGCTGACATAGAAAAAATTGTGCAGTTCGTGAGCGAAGCCAAGAAAACTGACCCCACCATTTCTATTACTGCCCGTGCAGCTGGCACGTGCATGAGCGGCGGATCGCTCAACACGTCCATCATCTTAGACTTCCTGAAGTACTTCAACCACATACTCGAGGTAAAGAACACTGACCCCAGCGTTGGCTACGGCGTTGTTGAACCAGGCGTTTTCTACCGCGACTTTGAGAAGCTCACCTTGGCAAAAAATCTGCTGCTGCCGCCGTACCCAGCTTCGCGCGAGATCTGCGCCGTTGGCGGCCAAGTGGCCAACAATGGCGCTGGCGAAAAAACTCTTACGTACGGGAAGATCGAAAACTACGTGGAGGAATTGAAAATGGTTCTGGCTGACGGCAAAGAGCACACTTTCACGCAGCTCGACCGCAACCAGCTCGACACCAAGTTAAGAGAAGAAGGCTTTGAGGGCGACCTGTACAGAAAAATTTACGGAATCATAGATAAAAACTACGACGTGCTTCAGTCTGCAAAGCCAAGGGTTTCAAAGAACTCTGCTGGCTACTACCTCTGGAACGTGTACGACCGCACTGCTGGCACGTTCAACATGAACAAGCTGCTCGTTGGGTCGCAGGGTACGCTCGGCATTATTGACCGCATAAAGTTCCGGCTCATAGAACCTGACAATGAGTCTCAGATGCTCATTGTGTTCATGAAATGACCTCACGCACCTGGCAGAACTGGTAAACGTTGTGCTGCAGTTCAAGCCAGAGAGCTTTGAGTCGTACGATGACAAGACGCTTTCGCTGGCCATGAAGTTTCTGCCAGAGATCATAAAGATAATGGCGCCAACGAACATCTTCAGCCTTGGCCTGCAGTTCTTGCCAGAGGTTGGCATGGTGCTCACTGGCGGCTTCCCGAAGCTCATCCTGATGGCAGAGTTCCGTGGCAAAGATGCTGCTGAGGTTGCCAAACGCACACAGGCTGCCAAAGACGCTGTTGCGCGCTTCAAGCTGCCAACCCGCATTGCAGACCAGAAAGATTCACAGAAGTACTGGACAATCAGGCGCGAGAGCTTCAGCCTGCTGCGCAAGCACATGCACGGCACGCGCACAGCTCCCTTCATTGATGACATCATTGTGCGGCCAGAGCACCTGCCAGAGTTCCTGCCAGCTTTGAATAAGATCCTTGCGCAGTACGATATTGTGTACACAATCGCAGGTCACGTTGGCGACGGCAACTTCCACATTATTCCGCTCATGGATTTCAAAAATCCAAAGACGCGCGAAATTATTACAGAGCTCTCCAACAAAGTGTACGACCTCGTGCTCGCCTACCACGGATCTATAACTGCCGAGCACAACGACGGCCTCATCCGCAGCCCGTTCCTCAAGCAAATGTACGGGGCAGAGGTCTACGGCCTGTTCGAAGAGGTGAAGGCTGCATTTGACCCGCTCAACATCTTCAACCCAGGCAAAAAGGTTGGATCGAATTTACAGTGGTCGCTGGACCACATGGTTAAGGAGTAAGCCTACTTTTTCTTCGCTGGTTTCTGCGGTGGCGCAGGGCAGTACGGCATTGCCTCGCTCCACCACTGCGTGCCGTCGCGCTCTAAAACTTTGTGCTGGCTCGCAGGCACCTTCGCTCCCCTGCTTATAAATTTCAAGCGGGTAGCTGCGCCACTTTTTCTGCAGCGCATCAACGATGCGCCACTGCTGCATGAGCACGTCAGACCGCACGAGCGACACCTGGTCACCGTGCAGCGCATCGTAAATTACCTTCTCGTAAGCGCTGGGACTGTACGCACCTTCGCCGTTGGGCGGGTAGCAGAAGTCCATTTGCGCAGGCTTGAGCTGCGTCTCAAAACCAGGCTCGCGCACCATGATGCGCAGCGAGATAGACTCCTCTGGCTGCACGCGTATGCTCAGCAAATTAGGATCTATCCCGTGTTTCTTGTTGCCTAAAAAGTGGACGCTGTCCTGCTTGAACTGCACGACAACATCTGTGAACCGACGGTCGAGCGCCTTGCCAGTGCGGATGTAAATTGGCACGCCACGAAACGCCGGTGTATCCACGAACAGTTTCAGCGCAACGAACGTCTCTGTGTTTGAGTTCATGCGCACGTCCTGCTCACGCGTGTACCCACTGTACTGGCCGCGCACAACGTCACGTCCATCCTGTGAGATGCGAACTTTTTTTAGCAGCTGCGCTTTGCGCTCGCTGACGCACTCGGCATCCATGTTGAATGGCGCATCCATGCACACGAGGGCGACCACCTGCATAATGTGGTTCTGCACGACGTCGAGGAGCGCACCAGTCTCATCGTAGAACGCGCCACGGCCTTCAATGCCAACGTCTTCCATCACAGCTGAAATCTGAATGTTGTCTATGTGCTGCGAGTTCCAGATTTTCTCAAAGATGCCGTTGCCAAACCTGAAGCTCAGGATGTTCTGGATTGGCAGCTTGCCCAGGTAGTGGTCAACGCGAAAAATTTGCTCTTCTGTAAAGTGCGCGTGCAAAATTTTATTGAGGGAGGCAGCAGACTTTGCATCAGTGCCAAATGGCTTCTCTATTAGAATGCGCGTCTGCTCGAGCTTTGTGGAGTGCGCCAACCCGTGCGAACCGAGCTGCTTGAATATTTCTGGGTAGTACAGCGGCGCTGTGGCAACGTAGAAAATCTTGTTCAGGTGCATACCCGCATCGCGCTCGAGCTTTGCTAAAAACTTCTTTAAATTGATGTAGTCACCAGGCGTAGCAAAATCGCCGACAACGTAGTAGGCATTTCTCAGAAGCCGGCCAGCAATTTTTGAATTAAATTTTGGCAGCGCACCTTTCAGGCTCTTGACCACAAATGCCTTCATCTCAGCGTCGCTCCACTTTCGCCTGCCGTAGCCAACCAGGTAAAACTGTGCTGGCAGCTCGCCTGCTGCACACAAGTTGTACAGCGATACTAGCAGGTACTTCTTTGCCAAATCTCCAGTGATGCCAAAGATCGTGAAGATTGTTGGCTGCACTACGTCCTTTCGAATTTTAGATACTTTCTGTTTCATCGGTACCCGCATACTTAATACTTATACTAACTACTTGAGCTCGTGCCCGCCAAACTCGTGGCGCAGCGATGCCACAACCTGCGCTGCAAAGCTCTCGTCCTGTCGCGTAATGTAGCGGAACATGAGGGCGTACGTGTTGAGCACGAACGGCACGTTTGCATCGAGCGCTGTTTGCACTGCCCACTTGCCCTCGCCATTGTCTTCAATGTACCCTTTGATGCCTTCGAGAGTTGGATTCTTTTCGTACGCGCGAGCCATGAGGTCCATGAGGAAGCCACGGATCACTGTTCCATTCTGCCAAACTTTTGTGACCTCGCGTAAATCGAGGTCTTTGTACGGCTCGCTCTTTGATCGAGCTCGTAGCCTTCGCCCATTGCCTGCAGCATGCCGTACTCAATGGCATTGTGCACCATTTTCACGTAGTGGCCAGAGCCTGCTGGCACCCATGTAGCCGTAGCCATTCTCAACGCTGAGGGCTTTGAAGATGTGGGCGACTTTGTCGTACGCCTCTTTTTCGCCGCCAACCATAATTGCTGCACCGCTTCGTGCACCTTCAGGCCCACCTGACACGCCAGCGTCCAAGAAAAAGATGCCGCGCTCTTTGCACATTGCTGCTCGCTTCACAGTGTCATTGAAGTTTGAGTTGCCGCCGTCAATGATGATGTCGCCTGGCTGAAGCTTGTCGAGCAGGCCAGAAGTTTTCAGCACATCATCGAGCACGCCACCAGCTGTGAGCATAAACCAGACAACGCGTGGGCTGCCGAGCTGCGAAGCCATGTCATCCAACGATTCAGACTTAACTGCACCAGCTGCCACAACCTCTGCGAGCGGCTCAGGGCTCCTGTTGAACGCGTGCACCTCAAACCCGTTGTCAATGAGGTTCAGAGCAATGCCCTTCCCCATTTTCCCAAGCCCCATAATGCCTATTTTCTTGATTGGTTCCATGTTTGTAGAAATAATTTTGATTTCAGAATGATTCAAATACAAAGTAATTCTAGCATGAATAAGGCCTATTTTACACATATTTATTGCACAATATCTATTGACAAATAGCAAGTAACTGTGCTACACTATTAATAGCCTAATTCTAGGCTAAGCTAAAGGAGGCTTATGGATCGCGCAAGGTTAGATTTATTTTTAGCACATGTGAACGTGTGCATGCAGGGAATAGGCCTGCTCACCGAAGTAGAGAATGCCGACCCCCTCGATATTGTCCTGGTCTACAACCAAACGACTCGTTTTGGCCAAGGACAAATGACAGTCATCATTTCGTTCAAAGCTGAAGACACAGCCGAGATATACACGGACTGGACGAAATTCGATGATGCCGAACAAGAGTACGCCCATGGCGGTATTCTTAGTGGCTGGGGTGAAACCTGGGAAGATGCCGCTCACGCAATTGTGGGCTTCCTGAAAAAAGCAGGGTTGGATACAACGAAGATTGAAGAGCTCAAAATTCTAATCTAGCGATAGCTGTTTTTACTGAGCAGTATAGACGATTTGCGTGGCACTTGTGTAATTCCAGACGTAGCGATCCACAGAAAAGCACCAGACCTCTGTACGCAAGTACAAGTCTTTTTTATTTTATCAAATGCTTATTAAAACTATTGGCCGCCAATTTAACCTCATCTGGAACCCCGTCAATGCAATCTAGTTCTTTTGCCTCTTCACCATTCACCCACTTAAAATCGTCGAATGCCCCTTGCTCCACAACGACCTTGCCACCAGCATACTTTGCAGCAAACTTTACCAATACGACAGGAATTCCATCTGGCCTCACAAACACGTTACTGTTTAAGTAGTGCAACTCACCACCAATTTCAATACCTGCTTCTTCTCTCACCTCGCGTGCTAAAAGCTTCTCAACTTGGCCTTCAAAATCAATCACATCGCCATTCATGCGCGTCGGGTTGTCTAAATCCAAATCATCCCACTCCAGCTTGCCACCAGGTGTAGCAAACTTTCCTGGATGAACTTTCTCGCCCATGCTGCGCTTCAAAAGCAAACACCGACCATCTTCTGGTCGGTATATCACCACGTTTGCTACAAAGTAAAACAGCTTGTCCTGCTTTGCCTCATCCAAGCTAATTTTCTCAGCCTTTGCCATTTATTTTACACCGCAGAGAATCCCCCGTTGTGCTAGTAGTCTCTCAATTTAGAAATATTTGCATGCTCCTTAATCCGCTCAATTGCCTTTGCCTCAATCTGGCGAATGCGCTCGCGCGTCACGCCAAACTCTTCGCCAACTTCTTCCAGCGTGTGCTGCACGCCGTCTTCAAGGCCAAAGCGCATCTTCAAAATTTTCTGCTCGCGTGGATCGAGGTCAGCCAAAATCTCCTGTACGTAGTCGCGCAGAATCTGACGGCCAGCTGCATCTGCTGGCATCGTGGTGTCATCGTCAACAATGAAGTCGCCCAGCGTTGACTCGTTCTCGCCCTCGTCCTCGCCAACGGCCGAATCAATAGACACGGTTTCCTGCGAAATTTTCTTCAGGTGGTAAACCTTTGAGACCTCAATGCCCATCTCCGCAGCAATCTCTTCTGGCAACGGCTCGCGACCTAAGTCTTGCACAAGCTGGCGCTCTGCCTGCGCGTACTTGTTGAGTGTCTCAACCATGTGCACTGGGATGCGGATGGTGCGCGACTGGTCAGCGAGCGCGCGGGTAATTGCCTGGCGAATCCACCACGTTGCGTACGTAGAAAACTTGTAGCCCTTGCGCCAGTCAAACTTGTCTACAGCGCGGAACAGGCCAATGTTCCCCTCTTGGATTAAATCGAGCAGGCCAGGTTGCGGCCCATGTACTTTTTTGCAATCGAAACAACCAACCTCAAATTGGCTTCCGTGAGCTTCTTGCGCGCTGCAATGTCGCCCTTCGTAATGCGCTTTGCCAGCTCAACTTCTTCCAAACCGTTAATCAAAGGCACCTTGCCAATTTCGCGCAGGTACATTTGAATGGAGTCATCGTAAATATCGCCGAGGTCGTAGCTGTTGTCTGGCACCTCTTTCTTCTTCTTGCCCTTTGTAGTTGTGACACCTTCTGCCGGAGTCTCGCGCGTCTGCCAAATGCTGGCAACCTCTGGGTCAACAACCTCAATGCCGCGTTTATCCAGCTCGTCCATTACACGCTCGAGGTCTTGCACGTTGTCCTCAAAGCGAGGCAGCGCGTGCACAATTTCTGCCTCTGTCACAAAGCCGCGCTCTGCGCCCTTGAGCACGAGGTGGTCAACTGCCTTGCGCGTTGCCGCATCAAACTCACCAGGCGTTGCTGAGCGACCCTTCTTTGCACCGCTGCTCTTGGATTTCGCGGACTTCGCTTTTACGCTTCGCTTGACAGATTTTTTTGCGTGCTTAAACTTAGGCCGCAACGTTTTTGCTGCCCTCGTTCTGCCTTTAGCTTTGGCCCTTGCGACTTTCTTCTTCATGCGGAGTACCCCCTAATTTTAGTTGATAGCTCTTGGAATTTCTGGTTCAATTCTGCAACCTTCACCTTGTCCTTTGCACGGTCTGCAATGACCATGTCAGCCAGAACTGCATCCATCTGCGCCTTGAGGTGGTGGCTGAGCAGCTCATTGACCGCGCGCGCAAACTCTCTCTCAAAGCTATTCTCGGACTGCGCACCCTCTGTACTGTATTCAGATTCTACCACAAAAAGTGCCATTTTAGCAACCTCTGCGTCTTCACGTGGGAGCGATGCAATGAACGCATCTGCACTGAATGCACCGCCTCCGGCTGCTGCCAATAACTGCCCGTAAATTCTTGCAAGCTGGACACCTGTAAACGTGGCAGGCTCGACCTTTTCTGAGATAGCCCTCAGGCACGAATCTCTGAACAGCGCGTAGCCCAAAACTTTCGGCTCTAGGTACGTTGACCGCTTCATTGCAGAAGTTGCGACAGGCTGCTCCTTTGGCTGCTGCTCAGTCTGCTGTCGCACAGTCCTTTCTTTTGAACGCAGCTTCTGGATGAGCTCGTACACTGCCTTCTCTGGGACGGCAAACCGCTGCGACATTATGCGCACGTAGTGCGCGAGCTCCAGCGGGTCTGACAGCTGGTGCAAGAGCGGGATGAGCTCTGCTGCAATTTTTTTCTTCTGCACAACGCTCGTCGGGTCGTAGCCTGCAAAGGCTTTGTCGAAAAAGTAGTCCATGTAGAGCGGCGCATCCTTCACAGCTTTCGCGAAAGCTGCTGCATCTTTCAAAATGAGTTCATCAGGATCTTTTGCCCCTACTATTTGCACAATGGAAACAGTGAACCCCTGCTGCAGCGCAGGGTCCAGCGTTCGACGCGTGGCTGCAACGCCAGCTGCGTCAGTATCAAAACAAAACTTTAAGTTGCGCGTCAGGCGAGAGAGCACGCGCAGCTGCTCTGGCGTGAATGCTGTTCCAGAAGAACCCACCACATTCTTAAACCCAGCTTGGTGCGCTGTGATCACGTCCATGTTGCCCTCAACGACAACAGCACAGTCCTCTGCGCGGATTGCCTGCTTTGCCTGGTACAGTCCAAAAATTACCTTGCCCTTGCTGTACACTTTTGTCTCTGAGGTGTTGATGTACTTTGCAGCTTTCGCATCTTTGTCTAGCACGCGAGCCGTGAAGCCAACTACGTCGCCTGTGTAGCTGCGAATTGGGAACGTGACGCGTCCAAAGAACCTGTCGTACGTTCTGCCGCTCTGCGCGCGGCCTCTGACACCTGCGGCAATTGCTTCCTGCTCTGTGTACGCTCGCTTCTCTAAAAATGTTTCAAGCACGTTTGAATCTTCTTGCGGCGCGTAGCCAATTTGCCACTCGCGCACGGTTTCTGACGTGAGCTTTCTGTTGCGCAAGTACTCGCGCGCGCCAGCGCCAACCTGCGAGCCTTCTAAAATTTTTGCGTAAAACTTTGCCGCGAGATCGTTAACCTCTAGCAGCCTGCGTCGCTCACGATCTTCAGCCTCTTCGCGCGATGCTTCCTGTGGCGTGTACTTTGGCAGCTCAACGCCCGCTCGTTCAGCTAAAATTTTAAGTGCCTCTTTGAATTCTAAATTTTCGTACTCCATCACAAAGGCAATCACATCGCCGCCCTTGCCGCACCCAAAGCAGTGCCAGAACTGGCGGTTCGGCGACACCACGAAAGATGGCGTCTTCTCCTTGTGGAAAGGACAGTTCGCCCGGTAGTACGTGCCAGCTCGCTTGAGCGGGACATACGAAGAAACGACATCAACAATGTTGAGCCGCTCTTTCACTTCCTCAATGGTTCCGTGTGTCATGTAGTTGTTTGGCGGAAGGGAGGAGATTCGAACTCCTGAAGGGTTTGACCCCTTGCGCGCTTTCCAAGCGCGTGCACTAGACCGCTATGCGACCCTTCCAGATACGTTGCTAACATTGTTGATTCTAGCATTTTTGTCAAGACGGGGCAAATGAAATAAAAAAGGCTGCACGGCTTGGGGGCTGTGCAGCCCAGTGTTTTGTAGTTTTGCAGCGACCTCAGTGGAACCTCCACGTCACCGAAGCCTCTGATCGTGTAACTTCATCGTACCCTCGGCGAGACCGAGTGACGCTCTGGGCAGATGCTTCAAACGATCCGAGCTTACGCGTCACAATGGTGACTGTTGAGAACGGCCGAAACTTTGGTTCCCGAATTGTTGGGGCCTGGTACCGGGTGCCGAAACTGAATAGCTTCGCCAGCCCGCGCGGCTTGGCTTTCCCCTTGCACCGAAATGAAAAATTTGCCATTTCTTCGCTGACGGAAAATGTTGGCAGCGGCGCCTGCGTGGCTGTGCTCAGAGCCTGTGTCGGCTCTTTGGCATCCTGTGCCTGCGCTACTGCTACAAAAAACAAAGCGGCGAAAACTCGTTTCATGCAAAATCCTCCCTACAAAACCATTGTACCACAGTAGCAACTTTTAGAACAGCGTCGCTGCTTTTTTCTTCTTTTTCTCGCGCAGCATTTTCACCTTGCCGTACTCGCCATCGTAGCCTGGCGTGACCTCAACGTGGTCTAGCCGCATCTGCAGAATCGAGTCTGCAATCTCAGCAGGTGCTGCGCTGCGCAAACCTGCCTCGTCTAAATCAAACAAAATTTCAAACTCTGGGTGCGCATCGGTGAGGCGCACGTACTCTGCCTGAACTTTTTTGCTGCTCACGCCACCAATACCCAGTGCGTCCGCAATAATTTCCTCGAGCACCACGAAGTGCCTGCTCGGGATTGCATCTTTCAAAACGTAGCCCTCTGGACGGTCAGCCAACTCTAGCACGCGCGACAGCACACCAATGGTCAGCTTCTTTCCGCACACCGGACAAACCCCCTTCAGCTTTTTTGTCTGGTCAGGATGCAGCGATACCTTGCACGCTGCGTGGCCATCGTAGTGGTAGCGGCCTTCGCCTGGCCAGTACTCAACCGTTGCCAAAAACTTTTTCCTGTCGCGCTCTCTTACAATGCGCGTGAGCTCTGCGTACGTGAAGTCGCCAGGTGCCAGGTCGAGCCTGTTGCACTCGCGTCCGATGCGCGGCAGCGAGTGTGGGTCAGAGCACGACACGAGCGTGAAGCGGTCAAACTTTGAGATGCGCCAGAACATTTCTGGGTCTGCTGAAAGGCCAGTCTCGAGCGCGTAAATGTGCGGCGACAAATCTTCAAAACACTCCTCAACGCTGTCGTACCCGCTCATTGAGCCGAACAGCCCAAAGTACGGAGTCCACACGTGCGCTGGAATGAGCATGCACTCAGGCGAAGCTTCGAGCACCAGGCGCAGCACCTCTTTTGAAGACATGCCGAGAATTGGCCTGCCGTCTGAAGCCAGCTTTGCACCTCTTGCGCTGAGGCTGCCAATTATTTTCCCGACCACTGCAATGGATGGCGCGAGCAGCAGGTTGTGGATGCGGCGCGTGCGGTCACTGTGCCTGTAGATGCACGACACCTCAGACGACAGAATGAAGCGAATTTTTGTGTGCGATGGCGCAATGGCAAACTCTTTGCGCAAGCGGAGCAAACCACTGCCGTCTTCTTCGAGCTGCTCACATATATCTGCAAACCACTTTGGGTGCGTGAAGTCGCCAGTGCCAATGACGTTCACGCCCTTGCGTGCTGCCCACGCAGCAATGTTTGGCAGTGTGAGCTGCGGCGAGCATGCTCGCGCGTACCGCGAGTGAATTTCAAAGTCAAAGTACGTTTTCATTAACTAAGTTTACACCAATTAATACGGGCTGGCGACACTTGCGTGCGCCAGCCCTAGTTTCTTCAAACAATTCTTACTGGGCCCCTGTTTGGCCAGCAAGCCCGCGATTTCTGAACCAAGCCCTTCAAAGGCGAGCGTTAAAACTCCACTGTCCGCAACAAGAATGCAGCGCCTGTTCACCCACGCTGTCCTCGTGGAAAGCAGGTGCGGCAGTCCAGCTTGAACAACTGTGCATCGACACTCGGTGTAGCTCGCGGAACGCACGAACAGAACCATCTGACCGCCCTTTTCCCAAACTACTTGAATGTTGGTCTTTTCGCTAATTCTTTCGAAAGAACCCACCTCTGCTACGTGTGCAAGAGTAGGCCGTGGAGCCGACGACATGGAAGCCTCCTTCAAACGAAACCATCTCACCGGTATTTTCTACCTACCAAAGGGCAACGTCAAACTTATTATCCACAAGCTCACCCTCACCCAACTTCATCCACCTTCGCCAAGGCTTCGGCGGATGCTCCTTTATAAATTATCAAAATTGGGGAGCACAAAAAAGACCCCTTTTCAGGGATCTTCAGTGATAGAGGCGGCTACCTACTTTTGCATGGACATAAGCCCAGCTATCATCGGCACGAACGCGTTTGACTACTGAGTTCGGGATGGGATCAGGTCAGGACCGCGCCGTAAATGCCACCTAAACCTGCAGGGAAACGTGCGCTAGCCAAAATTATTCGGATTTTGGATGCGGTTTCTCTGAAAGTTCAGAAGGCATTCACCTTCGAATTGTATCAAACCATAGTGGCATGTTCTCACCTTTCGGCGAAAACAATGTAAATTGTTATGCAACAAAGACGTATTCTAGTATGCCCAGAAATTCTTCGGCCAACAATCACGCTGTATTACAAGCGCAAATTGCTAGTCAAAAAGAATTAAAACTTTCGATTGATTAGTATTGCTCGGCTGAACACATTGCTGTGCTTACACCTGCAACCTATGTGCGCAGTAGTCTTCTGCGAATCTATCGTGCATCGCTGCACAACGAAACCTAGTTTTGTGGACAGCTTCACGCTTATATGCCTTCAGCGTTTATCTGAACTGAGCCTAGCTACCCCGCTATGCCCTTGACAGGACAACGGGTACACCAGAGGTCCATACATCTGGTCCTCTCGTACTAGAGATGTGCCCACTCAAGTTTCGTACACCCACAACAGATAAGGACCAAACTGTCTCACGACGTTTTGAACCCAGCTCGCGTACCACTTTAATAGGCGAACAGCCTAACCCTTGGGAGCTTCTTCACCCCCAGGACGTGATGAGCCGACATCGAGGTGCCAAACCCGGTCGTCGATGTGGACTCTTGGAGACGGATCAGCCTGTTATCCCTAGAGTAACTTTTATCCGTTGGGCTTTGCGTATTCCACTCTAACGCATCGGATCACTAACTTCTACTTTCGTACCTGCGCGGCTCGCTGGCCTTGCAGTCAAGCAGGCTTATGCGTTTGCACTATCAACGCGATTTCCATCCGCGTTTAGCCTACCTTAATAAACGCCTCCGTTACCATTTAGGAGGCAACCGCCCCAGTTAAACTACCCACGAGCCACTGTTCCCTGGCAGGTTAAACCAAGGTTAGAAACAAAATTTCGACAGGGTGGTATTTCACCTTGCGACTCAGTTACTGCCAGAGCAGCACTTCAAAGTCTCCCACCTATTCTAAACAGCCAAAACCTTATTCCAATGACACGCTATAGTAAAGCTTCATAGGGTCTTTCCGTCTTGTTGCGGGCAGACGGCATCTTTACCGCCACTGTAAATTCATCGGGTTGTTCGTCAAGACAGTCCTCTACTCGTTATGCCATTCGTGCGGGTCGCAACTTACGCGACAAGGAATTTCGCTGAGGTCATATTACATGACTTTTGTCAAGTCAAGGTACGATCATTTCTGTCGTACTCTGCATGTCGCCATGCAGCTTAGACTATATCATCACTAATCATTTATTAGCGTTTGGCGTATAGTCGTTGAGGATTCTGGCTAATTTCTTAGCCAGTCTTTCCTGCTGATTGTCTGCGTTCATGGATTTTCACTGTTGCTGTTAAATCAACAGCAACGAGTACCATGACATACTCAGGGTTTCCAGCAAATGGCCAAATTTTACTAAGGCGGCTAAACCTTTGCCTCTCTTGCGAGGGCAAAGGGAATTCCTTCCACCATAGGACAGTTCATGTGTGTTTGCTGCACGTCTCCGTGCAGATCAGACTATATCATCACCAATTTCTTGGCGTTCGGCGTGTAGTCGTTGAGGGTTTTCGCTGTCAGATCCTAAATAATCTGATAAGTTGTACTTGCGCTTCCTACCTTTACCTTCATTTAGCTTTTCTCTTAAATGAACGATTCGCAGGCCATCTTCTGTAAGATGCTGCTTGCTGCTGACCAAATCTGCAATTTGGACAAAGATCGAGAAGTTCTTTTTTTTATTAGCGGATAAAAAAGGAAACCGCTTGAAGAAAGGAATAATCCTTTCCTGGATTGCAGATGGGTTTTGAACTATGTAACAGTTCACACCATCTTTCCTAGCGAATAACCTGCCGCATCCCAAATATTTTTTCATTTGAGACAAAACGACAAGATCGCGCTGGGAGACATTGAAGGTTAGAATTATTTGCCAGTGTACTGCATGATCAGATCGCTTACGTAATGAAACGTTGAAGCTACCTTCTCCATCTACGAAACCTGCAAAGTAGTAACCTTTTTCTGTCGGAATCTCTTTGAGCCAACTTTGATCCATATATTATTCTCCTTGTATGGATCTTTTCAGTGAATCTTCCCTGCGGATTGTCTGTATCTGATAGATTTTTACTGTCATATTTCAGACGAGTACTACCAGCTTTAAGCACCTCATGACGAAACATGTGTGCACAGAGATCCCCGCAAATAGCCAAATTTTATAACTACAATTGTTCATAGTTACTGCCGGCGTTCATCAGGGCTTGAGCCGAGGCTTGCGCCACACCGGTTTAACCTTCTGACACTGGCCAGGCATCAGCCCGTATACATCAGCTTGCGCTTTAGCACGGACCTAAGTTTTTGGTAAACAGTCGGGAGAGATCTTTCGCTGCGGGCCTTTAATATGCTGGGTAGTGGATGGATGGTTCTATACTCGGGAGAATCACAGCCAGTCCGACCGAGTGGTTGAGAGTGGTATGCCGCTATGAGCGGCTACACCACTCTCTGTAGATAAACGAAGCAGTGCATGACAGCATCTCTGTTCAGTCTTGTTGCAAGTGAACGACGGGTGCATCGACACAACGTTTCCCAGAATCCGAAATCTTTCGCTCATCCGCCGCGGAGGATTGACAGAGAACGTACAGACTTGTGAATTCTTCCAACTTCAATTTGGCGCGACTAGTAGGGATCGAACCTACGACCTCCTGATTTTACCCAGTGGAGGAACCTCCACCGTTGTAGCTATGAAGTCGCACACTCACATTTAATTTAACCCACAACCCAGCATATGAAAGGTCAGGCATATACCGAAGGTACGACCGCTTATTTTGCCGAGTTCCTTAACGAACATTGATCCGGACGCCTTGGGATTCTCTCCCCATCCACCTGTGTCGGTTTACGGTACGGTCACCATATAACGTGACTACGACGTTTTTCTTGACACCTTGATTCACGCCAATCCCCGTTGCCAGGATTTCTTCGCACTCTTCGAGATTTACAGTTTTGCATCTCATCTCTTGCGAGGTAGATATACAAAACATAGGAGCTCCGGATTTGCCTGGAACTCATCCTACAAGACAACAACGCCAATAGTCAGATGACGCCAGCGCTATCATGATGCGTTCCGCCTTAGATAATTGTAAAGTGGTTATGGAATATCAACCGTATTTTCCATCGGGTGGACCCCTTGGGGCCCACTCTTAGGATCGACTAACCCAGGGACGACGATCGTTGCCCTGGAAACCTTGGATATTCGGCGAAGAGGATTCTCACCTCTATATATATTACTTATTCCAACATTCTTGCTTGTGCACGTCCACGGCCGCTTACGCATACCGCTTCAGCGCTGTACAGAACACTCCTCTACCACTGACTCGCAATGAAGTCGAGCCAATCCATGTCTTCGGCACCTAGCTTAGCCCCTATATATTGTCGGCGCAGGATCGCTTGACCAGTGAGCTGTTACGCTTTCTTTAAAGGATGGCTGCTTCTAAGCCAACCTCCTGGTTGTATGGGCAATCCCACATCCTTTGCACTATAGCTAGGATTTGGGGGCCTTAGACGATGGTGTGGATTCTTCTCCATTTGTCGCGTGAAGCTTAGACCTCACGGACTGACTGCCAGACTCTTGACCTTTAGAATTCGGAGTTTGGTTGGAGACTACCGCTTGCGCAGCAGGTTTCCATTCAGTGCTCTACCTCTCAAGGGAACATCTGACGCTAGCCCTAAAGCTATTTCGAGGAGAACCAGCTATCACCCAGTTCGATTGGAATTTCTCCCCTACTCACAGTTCATCCCCTATTTTTGCGAGCAATAGTGGGTTCGGACCTCCCGTTACTTTTACATAACGTTCATCCTGGCCATGAGTAGCTCACTGGGTTTCGGGTCTAACTCATGCGACATTTAAGAGTAATAGCTAATAGTTAGTAGTTAATAGACGGCATTGCAACGGTCTGCTGCGCACAATCCCCAGCTATTAACTACTAACTATCAACTATTCTCTTAATGCGGACTATTCATCCTCGCTTTCACTACGATTTCGCCTTTGATAAGGCTTAATAAGCACGTATAAGATTAACTCGTTGGATCATTCTTCAATAGGCACGCGGTTACCCAGCAGTGTAAACACTGCTACGGGCTTCCACTCCTTGTAAGTATACGGTTTCAGATACTATTTCATTCCCCTTCCGGGGTGCTTTTCACCTTTCCCTCACGGTACTTGTTCACTATCGGTCAATATGAGTATTTAGCCTTGGATCTTAGTCGACCCGATTTCCAACCAGATTTCTCGTGTCTGGTTGTACTTAAGAAAAAGTTAGGAATATTGCATGGTTTTTCGCGATACGGGACTATCACCCTCTTTGGTCCGCCTTTCCAGGCGTGTTCTGCTAAACACTTGAATGTACCTCCGCGCTTCTACAGCAGCGCACAACCCCTCTTGTTACACTACCCATGCAACGCCTGTAAGCTTTAATAATTGTATTGCGTACAACAAACACATGGATAGTTTAGGCTGAAAGATTACCTATATCGACTGAACCCAACTATAGGATCCAATCATATAAATAACTTTACTTTTCCCCGTTCGCTCGCCACTACTTAGGGAATCTCGCCTGTCTTGCGACAGATTGATTTATTTTCCTGGTGTTACTGAGATGTTTCACTTCACACGGTTCCCGCACAACGCACACCTCTGTGCATTGGCACGCACGCTTCACGTGCGTGGGTTTCCCCATTCAGAAATCTTCGGATCATAGGTTACTGCCACCTCCCCGGAGCTTATCGCAGGCTGTCACGTCTTTCATCGGCTGACATTGCCAAGGCATCCACCGCATACCCTTCTCTGTTTTAATTCTTCTTAACTTGACTAGCAATTTACAACTGCAATCTCGTTAGACGAATGCTTTCTGTACACTAGAATCTTATGGTGATTTGGACTTTGTTCACTAACAATGAATTTACATATCTATACAGTTGGGTTGATCGTTCAACTGCTAGATTGCCACTATTGAATTGTTAATGTGCAGTGTGTCGCTCGCCTGGTTGACTGCCTATTGTCGTGCTGTATTGCGATCACGTAGCTACTGCCCTAATTCGACCCGAGTAAATACTGGCCTGGGCAGTAAGTATGTGACAACAATTTTGAAAGGTTCCTGAACCAACAAAAAACCGCTCAGTAGCGGCTGCTAGGTACACAGTAAAATGTGTGGCTAGAAGCTGCCGCTCTTTTCTGGTGTTAATGTGGAAGTAAACATGTGCGTTTTGCTAAGAATCTTTAGGGAATCTTACGGTTTTTGCTAACCTTTTGACCTACGCTTTTCTCGTTCAAATTCAAGTCTGTTGAGAGTATATTCGAGGCTGAAATGTTTGTCAAGAGCCTTAAAAAATAGGGGTGCACGGCGCGGGAATGCCGCCGCGCGCACAACGTCAAATCAGACGGGCTACCCAACCATTTTCAAAAATTCTTTCTCATCCAAAACTTTCACTCCCAGCTCTTCAGCCTTTGCCAGCTTTGAACCAGCCTCTGCACCAGCAACTACGAAATCTGTAAGCTTCGAAACTGAGCCTGAGACCTTGCCACCAAGTGCCTTGATCTTTGCCTTTGCGTCGTCGCGTGACATGGTGTCTAGAGTTCCAGTGAGCACAAAAGCTTTCCCAGCCAGCTTGCCAGCAACTTTTGCGCGTGCTGCGCTGGCACTCTGTGGTTTAATCTCAACATCATTCGCCAGCAACTTTTTGATGTACAGCACGTTCTCTTTTGCGCGGAGAAAATCGTACACGCTCTTTGCCACAACGTTCCCAATATTTTCAACAGCGTTCAAATCTTCAAGCGGCGCAGCCACTAAAGCATCCAGGGTTCCAAACCTACCAGCCAAATCCTCCGACGTCTGCTCACCCACGTGCAGAATGCCGAGCGCGTACACGAACCGCGCCAAGCTCACGCGCCTGTGCTCTTGAATTGAGTTCACTATGTTCTCAGCGCTCTTTTCGCCAAAGCGTTCCAACCCTTCCAGGTCTTCTCTATTAATAGAAAACAAATCAGCGGCATCAGAGATGGCCCGTCTTCCTTGAAGCGATCCAGAATCTTTGGGCCAACAGCCATAATTTCAAAAGCGTTCACGAAGTGCTGCATTTGCCGGCGGTTCTTTGCGGGACACTTAGGATTTGTGCAGAAGTACGCGACGCTCGTGCTGTCGCCACCGAGCGAGCGCTGCTCAACAGCACCGCCGCACACAGGGCACTTGGTGGGAAACTTGTACTTTTTCTCTTTGCCAGTGCGCAGCCCAACGATAACCTGAACCACCTCAGGAATGACGTCGCCAGCCTTTTGAATGACAACAGTGTCGCCGACGCGCACGTCCAAGCGCTGAATTTGCTCGGCGTTGTGCAAGGTGGCCTTGCCAACGCGCGACCCTGCAACAACAACAGGCTCAAAAACCGCGAGCGGCGTGAGCACGCCAGTGCGCCCCACGTTCACTTTAATTTCTTTCACGACAGTTGTTGCCTGCTCTGGCGGATACTTGTACGCAATTGCGTAGCGCGGTGCTTTGCCCACAACGCCCAAGCTCGCGTGCAGGCTTAGGTCATTCACGGTCACGACAACCCCGTCCATGCCAAACGGCAGAGACTCGCGAAGCCCAGCTACCTCGTCTATGAATTTTGAAATAGCCTCTACGCTCTCGCACGTGCACTGGTGCTTCTCAACTTTGAAGCCGAGCTTCGCCATGTACGCATGCTCTGCCTCGTGAGTTGCAAGCTCGTCAAAGTGGGTGACAAACTCCCACGCGTAGAAGTCCAGCTTTCGGCTAGCTGTAACTTTTGGGTCAAGCTGGCGAACAGAGCCAGCTGCAGCGTTGCGCGTGTTGGCAAAAATTTGCTTGCCCTCTTTTTCGTTACGCGCGTTGAGGCTAGCCAGAACTTTCTTTGGCATCACGCACTCGCCGCGCACCTCGAAGTCTCGCTGCTCTGGCACGGCGAGCGGCACGCTGAAAATAGTTCTCACGTTCTGCGTCACGTCTTCGCCAACCATGCCATCGCCACGAGTCGAAGCTCGCGCCAGCTTGCCGCCCCTGTACTCAAGTGAAATTGATAGGCCATCAAACTTCAGCTCGCAAAAATACTGCGGCGAAGCTTGGGTGCCCAAAATTTTCCTTACGCGCACGTCCCACGCCCCGATGTCCTCAACAGAAAAAGCATTGTTCAAAGACAGCATTGGCAGCGAGTGCGGCACCTTTTTGAACTTGTCCTGTGCAGCACCGCCAACGCGCTGGGTCGGAGAGTCAGCAGTGGTAAATTCTGGGTACTCCTGTTCAAGCTTGGCCAACTCCTGCGTCAGGGACTCGTACACCTCGTCTGTGGTACGTGGATCATTCTCAACGTGGTACTTTCGCCTCTGCTCGGTAATTTCAGTACGAAGCTTGTCAATGCGGGCTTTTGCCTCAGTTTTAGCATTACTCATACATTTATCTTAACACCATATCCCCTACTTTTCCACAGCTTTACAACAGGTACATTAACTCCTATAATTAAATTTAGATTAACAAAATCAATGCCGAAAAACAAACAAAAGATACAGCTCTCTGAATCACTCAAGCTCGGCGTGTCTGACCCATCTTCGCAGTCAACGCTCTATAAGACAGGCGGCATTGTCCTCACAATTTTTTCTGTCCTGCTCGCGGTGAACATTGTCAAAAACGTAGCTGCCAGCCACACGGCAAACTCCCAAACACTTGCAACATCGCAGAACGTACAGCCAGCAGTGCTCGGGGCGTACAGCAAGACAACGTACAGCACCTACACGGTGCAGTCGGGTGACACGCTCTTCAGCGTTGCACAGGCGAACAACACGAGCTGGGAAATCCTTGCTGAGCTGAATAACCTGAAAGCCCCGTACACCTTAAAACTTGGTTCAACCCTCAAAGTCCCAGTGCAATAGTAGGTACTCGGCACAAAAAAGAAGTTAAAACTATCCGGAGCAAAAACTTCTTTTTTGTACCCGAAGGCTACGGCTGCCCAACAGTACCCTGCAGTTTTCTAGTTATCCCCTCTAGCGTACCGCTCACGGTGAGCTCTGTTGTATCAGATGGTGACCCGTAAGCAGGCGAAGAGGACGTGGTCGTGGCCATTACGTAGTTTACCCCGGCACCTGTAGGGTTGTCGACCACAAGCTGGTACTGGCTCGTTGCGCTCAGGGCCGGCTCATCCACGGACTTCCAGGTGCCACTGTTGTACTGCCGTAGTCAGTAGCTGGATCGCAACCAGTCGTTGACCAGTTACAAAGGTACACGCCAGTGGGGCTTCCACTGTTCTGGGTAATGGTGACGGAGGTGTACCCAGGACAGTTTGTCCCGCTCATGCTGCAGCTCGTGCCGTACCAATCTGACGGGTTAAAGAGGAGAAATGGCTGGGTTGCAGCCGCAGGAACCGTGAACGAGTAAGGGCTTGGGTCGTACTCAGCTGCGCACGCACTCACCTGCACGCTGTTTAGGGTCAAGGCAGTCGGCGTCCCGCAGTTGCTGGAAATGCTTCCGTACGCACTGCCCCTGGTGAGCGCGTACATTGAGTACTCGTTCATTGCCTCATCCGACGAAATAACTCGCTCTGATATGGTGGTGTCGCTGGACGTGCGAACCTCTTGGAGCGTGACAGCAGCCAATCCAAAAATAATCGTTGACAGGGCAGCGAGGATCAGGATGGTGAGCAAGAGGGTTATGCCTTCCTGCCTAGTGCGGTGAGTATCCATAGTCTGGTATTGAAATGGTTACATCGAGAGGAATCACGGCGGTGTCCTGTGGCACTGTGTTGTTCGCAGATCCTGATACTGCACTGACACTGCCGACGATTGAGACCAGCTCTTCTTGGTTGCTGCCACTGGCTGGATCGGATGTTGGCAAGATGTACACCTTGAAGCTGTTGATAGATAAATTCGGTGAGTTCAAGAGCTGTGCTGGCTCTGTATTTCTTATGAGGTACAGGTACTTGCCGTTCGGATCGTACGGTGGGTTGCCTCCCCCGCTGGCCGCATCGCCAAGGTAGAGGCAGTTGTGGGCGCCGTCAACGGTCAACACCCCGAGGCTCGCCTCACCCTGTGGCGTTGGGCTCGATGGGCTACCATTGCACGGCGATTCCACGGCACCCTCGTCCCCAAAGTCAATGGTTCCATTCCTAACATCTTTTGCCAGAGACTCGCTCAGATCGCGTGCGTTCTGCGCTGCGGTGCGGGTGGTGTCAGCCCTGTTGCTGAGGTCAATTGCCTGCAGGTACAGCCCCACGAGTGCACTCACGATAACCACGAAGAGCGCGGTAGACACGATGATCTCGATGAGCGTAAATCCGCTGTTGGCCGCACGGGTTGAGTTGTTTTTGCTCTCCATTTAAAAGTTCCTCCAGTTCGTGAGGTACGTGCTCAACTGCAACCTGGCAACTTGCCGGTAGCGTAGCAGGGCTTGCCGTTGCCGGGCAGTGCCTGTTTGACCACCACACTGTTGAGGTCACGGTGACCAGTGGGTTTGCAGGAGAGTACGTTGCGTTGAGACTTGGCACAAAGCCTGTTTGCTCTGTAACACCAACCTCACGGCTGTAAACCGACAGCGTATCCCCAGGTGAAATTTGGTTCACCGAGAACTGGCCTGATGGAGCATTGTAGTAGAGCTGGTAGCCGTTGCCGTTTAGCAGGGTGCCAGGGTTCACGAGCTCTGCGCTGTAGGTTGGGCTTGCGCCGTAGGTTAACATGTCCATTGCGTAGTTGCCAACGCTGATGCTGTTTGGGTCACCGAGCCACCCGAGCCAGTTTGGGTAGCACTGGCCTGACCCGTACTCTGCGCAGGTGGAGAGAGGATCGTTGGTGGCATTCAGCCAGTTTGAATCACGCATGTTTCTCACTCCCTCGGGCCCTGCCTAGCCAGCTCAGTGCCAACAATTTGGTTGGTTGAATCACCAGCTGAGCTAGACGAGTACACTGCCAGGCTCATGGCAACAATCACCCCAGTTGTCAGCATGGCAATGGCAACGACTGTCTCAATGAGCGTCTGCCCAGCCTCGCACCTGCCCCGGACTGGCAACACTAGTTTGAGGTTACAATTGCGCCAGCTACTGTGCCGTTGCACGTGTAGTTGAATGCAGTTGGCTGGCTGGCAGCGTGGAACGTGAAGGACGTGCTGCCCTTTGCCGGAACGGTAACGCTGAAGCTGCTGCCAGTAGACCCTTTCAGGGTTCTGGCAACGCTGTCAGTGTTGTAAATTTCCACTGGCTGGCCAATCGTCACAGCAGAGACCTGTGGGTACGGTTTGCAGTCCGTGATGTGAATGGCAGGTGTTGCCACTCCCTGTGCTGCCACTATTGCTGCGTAGCTCGACGTGCCTGGCACTCCTGTGAGGACGCTCTGGAACTTTGGGTCTGACAACGAAGAAATTGGCTGGCTCGTTGGTGACTGTTGCGCAGTTCCACCTGTTTGCCCTGCGTTGGCAGGCTGAGCACTGCTAGAACCGTGCTGGTGCAGCGCAACGGCGAGCACAATGAACACTGCAACCAGAACAATGCCGAGAACCCACGCAAAAATTGTGTCTGTTTTCATACGTTTGATGTTACTCATGGTGCGACCTCGTGGATTGATGTGCCACCTGACCCGTAGTGGAACGGCACGCTGCCGCTGGCAATGCTGCACGAACCTGCAGATAGTGAGGTACAGTTGCTGCCGACCTGTGGCGATGCCGAGATCCCCAAAATGTTTGAAAATCTGTAGAGGCCAACCTGGCTTCCAGACGGTGCGGTCACTGTCTCGTCAAACGTTACAGTTGTGGTGGTGCTTGCAGAAATTCTTGCAATGGATGGCAGGACAAACGCGCCTGTTGATGGCAGAGATCCAACTGCCCAAGGCGAGCCGTTCAGCTGAAAGCCTCTTGGGTTTATCAAGTTCGTCGGGGTGTCTGTGAGCACCACGTTGGTCGCATCAAGGGTACCTGAGTTGATGAGCTGAACCTGAACCTGCACAACATCCCCGGCGTTTATGGAAGGTGCAGATGCTATTGGCTCGAACGAACCAGACCCGCCAGGCTGCACCTCTGTGAATGTCTTGGCCGAAGAGCTGAGGTTCACCTCGCACGGTGTAGATGAAATCGGAGCTGGTGCTGCCTGCGTCCCTGAAGAGTAGCCAAATGAATTGTGCGCTGCGACCCAGTAGTAGTAGGCCGTGTTGGTTGGATCTGAGTAGGTGTACGACGTTGGCACAATGCCAGACTGCCACGGCAAACCAGGAATAGAGTTTGTGGTGCTGCGGTAGATTCCGTACGAATCAGCACCACCAACGCCGCTCCAAGAAATTTGGATGGAGTTGCAGGAAACAGCGCCACTAGAAGTTTGGTAGTTTTGATCAACAACAGGAGGAGATGGGGCTGATGGGACAGATGGTGCCAACGTCACGGTCACAGTTGTGTTGGCAGTTGGAAAGTTAGTGCCATCAGTCGCAGTCAGCGTGTACGTGGTGGTGGTGCCTGGCCAAACTGGGGCACTACCGTTCGGCCACGTAAAACCAATACCAGGACTGATAACTGCAGATGTGCAGTTTGTTGATGACCACGAGAGGGTTGATGAGCTACCGTTCGATATAACAGTTGGGCTTGCCGAGAAACTGGTGATGGTGCACGGCGACCCGGGCGTTGGCGTCGGAGTTGGCGTCGGCGTTGGCGTCGGCGTTGGCGTTGGCGTCGGAGTTGGCGTCGGAGTTGGCGTAGGTGTCGGCGTTGGTGTCGGAGTTGGCGTAGGTGTCGGTGTCGGGGTTGGAGTCGGCGTTGGCAAAGTGCAGGTTGGCTGGGTGCTTGGATCGCAGGTGCCTGGGCTGCTGCAGGTTGCAACACTGCCTACGCAGCTCCACGTGCCAGTGTATAGGGGCAGGTCTGTCACAGTCATTGTTGCGCTCACAGTGTTGCTCGATGCGTACACTGTTTCTCCTGTGAGCCAACTCTCGAGCTTGGCAAAAACATTCTTAGATGGCGCGTACGTTAAAGGGAATGTGCAGGTTACTTGAAAGTTGAAAGTGGAAGAAATATGATAGTTTTTAGATGGGGGAGAACCACTAGATGAACAGCTTTGGCCTCCAGGTATTACTGATGGGTATATAGGAGTGTAATCTACATTATAATTAGTTCCCGGAGGTACAGTGGTACTGGCACTTTGAGGTGCAGTAGAGCTAGTCGCAGTTACAACAGCATGACTACCAGAAGCTGGTGTTACCGTAATAGCGGCACTGGCACTCTCGGTAGGTGTGGTTGATGTAAAGGTACAAACTCCAGTAGCTGTTGGAGTGTAGAAACCTGATCCTGAAGCATGGGTTGACGACATGCCAGCATTAATACCAGCAGCATTTAAACATGCTGTTTCTGTCAAACTTGCTGATGCTGAAATACTTCCATTTGGAGCACACGAAAGGTAATCACTTCCAGTTATTCTCATGGAGAGCGGATCACCTTCTGCTACATTCTGGGACTGGTCTAGAGTAGCAAAATCGGGGGCACAAGAACCTCCAACTCCTGTAGCTATGTAGTACGATTGCTGAGTTCCACCAGAACCCAGGGTCACTGTGCCATCTGCTGAGCTAAGAGCCAGAGCAGAAAGATTTGTTGTGCCCCCAAAAGTTTCGTAGTTGTAGTCGCCAGCGGTGTACGGGCCAGAAGGAAAATTAACTGCCCCAGATGTGAAAGGAGACCCACCGCTCACTGGGGTGCAAGATCCAATGTTACGGTGTGACCCACTAACACTACAGTTCACTTGGATTGTGTACGGCTCTGTGGTTCCACAATCAGTTGCACCATCTGAACAGGTTGCCGTGGCAGCAGACGCTGTTGGGGTTGGGAAAAATCTTACAAGAGCTAGGCAAAGAACACCGACAACAAAACTATACCGAATGATTTTGTAGTTACTATTGCGCATGGGGTTCATTTAAATTTATATCAATGTAATTGCTTGTGGAATTTGGCAGCGCATTGATGGTAATGTTTACATTCGCGAAAGTCTTTGGATTAGATGCAAAGTAGTAGAGCTGGGTAGCTGTTTGCGTCTTCTGCACGACTGTCCATGAGTTGGTTTTAAAGTAAGCATCGTAAGCCTTCGCGAAACTAGCCAAGCTCTCAGAGCTCGTTGCTGTGACCACCCAACTGTCTGTGCTAGTTTTTTGATTGTAGCTGTAGCCTGATGCCACAATTGTCGGCGATGAGCCAACGAGTAGTGCAACCGGGAAATTTGGAGGCAGCACCCCTTTCAGTGGAGTTAAATCTTGCGTTGGAGGTGTGACACTACCAACTGGGACGGTGCTGCTCGGTGAAACTGTGGGCTTTTTTTTGTAAAAAACGGCAACGCAAACTACTATGAGCAAAATGACGACCACACCCACTCCTATCCATAGTATTTTTTTGGTATTTCCCATACTTATTTTTGGTTTACTTTTATTTTGAAAAATTACTGTTATTGTGCTATGTTGAAGGTGTGGATAACATAATTTTTGGATACTTGCAAGAAAAGTAGTATTGTGGTATAGTGTCGATGGTTCTCTGGTAATCAAAGCTCCTTGAACTTAAAGAAGCAAAATTATTATAGCACGTTTGATCATTAAAATGGAAAGCGTGGAGCTGTTGATATCTATTTTTACGAAGAGCACTTAGTGTATTTTCAATTTACTGGATAGAGCTTGAGAGTTGTTTAAAATTGCGAACGAACGTAGTTTAAAAAAATCAACGAGGACAAGAACGATGAGCAAAACGAAGACGTTTCTTTCGGCGTTTTTTGTCTTGGCGTTTTTGTGCCAAGCCGAGAAACCGCTCTCAGTGACAACGCCACTTGGCACCGCAACTAATGGACCCAGCTGCAACATTGGCTTCATCGGTCCTGGAGCCTTCAGCCCCCACCTTGCGTACGCCTTCTACAACTGTGGAAGTACACTGTACCGGTGGAACATCAAAACTGGGGTTACGACCGTGGTGCTTGACCCCACCGCACAACCATACGCTTTAGGTGGCGCATACCAGATAGCAGATTCTGGCGTTGCGCTGTTCAATACGAACTGGACCACAGGGCCAAGGAGAGTACCGTATTGACCTTGACGGGTCAGTATCACCAGAGTTTTTGGGGGGGTTGTTAGTTCAAAACATCCCCATTACATCATCTCCTGGTTTTCTGTCTCTCACCCGCAGTGGCCTGATGGCTGTAATTTCGGCCATCTGGAACAATGCAACCGTAACCACGTTCAGTGTAAATGTTGCGGATGGCAGTGTCGCACCACTGTACAGTGCAGCTTTTCCCACAGGTTTGAGTTTCATACCTGTACTGTTCGGCGCGGAAATAGGAGCTTACTACGGCTCTTATAGCATTGCCGACGGAGGTACCCCAGACGGCGCACGTCTGGCGAGCATGGATCCCACTACGGGGGCGGTAACAAGGCTCGTTGACTCTTTTCCGGTAGTAAATGGAATCCCTTACGACCTGTTCCGAGATGGGGTTTTACCTAACCAGGCCTCTTCATGGAAAGGTGGGGTACTCGTAGTCGTACCGCGCATAGCAACACCGTACGTTGGCGGAATGACGACGACTGATCTACTCTCGTACTCCAACAGCAAGAAGGAGTTCGTCTGTCAGATCAAGAGTGAGGAACTCACCCCGCTCGCAATCAATGAGCAGACGGCACTATCGTCAAACTCTAATGGGGAAACAGTCTTCGATGCGAGCAACATCCTCGACGCAATCCAGAACGGCATACCGTTCGTGAGCGCCGTCTACTACTACACCCCTGTCAACAATGTGGGGAGAGAAGCCGGTGGTTGTCTGGCTCCGCAAATGATCGCGGGCCCAGGAAAACCCTTGTTTCCCGGAGACCTCAATACAAGCGCAGCAGCAGCTGCAATCGGTGAAGACGGGACCATCATTCTCCAGTATACATACCGACATGGAAATGGCCCCTATCAGAGAAGTTTGTTGTGGTAGCACCGTCAATTCCTCTGCTGCACCGCGCCCCACCACGGTAGTGGTTCGCACCTTATGAACCCTCATCGTTCTCGCATACACCCGAAACCGCGCGTAGCCCTTCTCACGAAGGGTTGCCGCGGTTTTCTTGTTTTTTATTTTTGCGTTGCTAATTATTACTTCACTAACCCCGTCCAGTAGTACAGGTACGTTGCGTAGGCGTTTGCGGCAAAAGATGCGGCGAACAGCGCGAGCTCGTTGAGCGTAATTTTTTCAGGACCACTCAAAATTAAAATTAGGTAGAGCCACGGGATGAGCACCATGCCGTAGCGGTACGAAAACTGCCAGCCACCTGGGTCGCCGTGAATCCACAAGACAAAAGTTAGCACCGCAACTGCAACCCAAGAAATCTTCACCAGAATACTTTTCTCTTGGGCTTGACGAAACAGCAAGAACAGCCACGGGCTGCTGATGAGAATGGAGCCACCAAAGCCACTCGGAATAAAGTACGGCGGTGTGCTGGTGTAGTTCCACCCCTGCAGCAGCATTGTGTAAAAGTTTAACGGAATCGCACTGAGCGAAAAAATGCCATGTATGTACCACGGCTCCAGCAGCACTCCTGGGATCATGGCGTACCCAAAATTTGTGAGTGAACCAAAGCGCGCAAAGTTGTACGCAAAGGTGAGCAGGAGCAGCACCGCTGGGATGCAAGTAAACTCTAGGTACGGCTTCAAGTTTTCAAGGCTGAGGTTAAACTTTGAACCTGCATTTTTCTTCTTCAAGAATACGAGGAGTAAAAATAGCGGCGCAAGGATGAAAACCTCTGTCCTGTTGCCAGCTGCCAGCGCAAAGAAGAAACCTGCCAGCCAGTAGCTCTCGTCAACGAGAACGTAGTACAGGGCTGCTATTTCTCCCAGCATTGCAAACCCCAAGGCAAACTGCCAAGCACCGCCAAAAGCTAAGTTTGTCCATGCCCACGTGCCAACAACGGGCAGTGCAGCAAGCACAATCCTCTTCCAAAAATCCATGCGTCGAACGCGTGTGAGCAAGAAAGCGTACGTGAAGGTGAGCGCTGCAAGGATCGCTGCCAATAGCCGTGCTGGAAAGTTTCCAACAACGCGCGCCACCTTTAAGAGCGCGAACGGCACAACGCTCAGCACGCTGCCCAGTGGGAACACCGAGTACCACTCGCCCTTGAACGGCACCATTTCATTGAGCCACGGAGGCTGCTGCTGGGTGAAGCCTAGCCTGCCGTGCAAGAGCGCGCCAGCCACCCTGTACGTGTAGTCGTAAAAGTACTGCGGCGCTGGGTTCGAGTAAAAGTACAAGCAGCCAAAGCAAACGGCAAAAACGAGAACAGTAATTTTTTCAGCGCGGCTCATTGACTGTTAGCTACTGCAGCTTAAAAATCTGCACGTTTCCAGAATCGTACACAACGGTCCCGAGCTGGTAAAATTTGTCTTCATCGAGGCTCGCGTACGTTGCTCGCTCCAAGCCACCAACGTAGACGTACTGTGCGCCGTACTTCTGGAGCAGCGCCTGTGTCTGGGAAACGTCTGTTGACTCGTAAATGGTCTGCACGTCTGCTGAAATTGCGGCAATGGCGCCGTACCCAGTTTCAACTTGCGCATCTGGCGTTGCCAGTTTTGCAGCCTTTGCATTGAACCGCCACGTCCACTCGTGGCTGAGCCAGTTGATAGGATCTTCCATGCCGGTGAACACGCTGATCCTGCCAAAGTACGAGTAGTCTTGGCCAGCAGCCTCAATGAACACTGACCTCTCAGGAATATTTTCATTGATCCACTGCACAGCCTCGTAGTCGCCTGGACCTGCTGTATCCATGAATGCCATGCCATCGAGCGTTTGGGTTTGTGCCTGCGCTTGAGGAGCACCGCCGAGCAAGCCGTAGTACTGCCGCAGCGCTTGGTACGGGTACACCGAGGACAGCACGAGCACAATGCCGAGCACACCACCAACCACCCACCGCTGAGCTTTCACCAGTCGCCCTGAATTGAACGCTGCCCACAGCAGCACGGTGAAGGCAATCGCGAGCATGCTCCACGCCTGGTAGCCAAACTTGAAAACAGTGTTGGCGCGGAAGTACGGCGGGTTTGCAACGCTGTAAATGTCAGGCACAAAGAAAAATTCAACGCCAACTAAAATTAGCACGGACATTACGCTGAGCGTGATTGGGAAAACGTACTCGCGCAAGCGCTTGCGCAGAACCACGAGCGCCCAGGTAATCCCCACCGCAAACACACCCCACTCCCCGGCTAACGCCCAGAACGGCGTTGGCCACTGCACGTTCTTTAGGTTGTACTCGGCAACGTAGGAAGGGATGTACCGAATACCCAGCACTGGGCTGTGAAAGTTCAACAGGAATGGCAGAGCCAGCACAACCATGCACACTGCAATGCTTGCCCCAGCTACAATCCACTTTTTTATGAGCCGCTGGTCGTTCCAGTCCTTGAACAGCACGGCCAGCAGAACCAAGAACGACATGGTTATGGCATCCCACGAGTTAACCATAATCGACGTGGCCATGCCGATAGCCAGTAGGAACACCAGCACCCACGAAGGCCTCTTGGCCTTTGAGAACGCGTACAGCACGGTGAGGTTTGCCAAGAAGAAGGAGAGACCGAGCAGGTGTGCGTGCAGGTCGCCGACCGTAAAACTGTACGATGGAATTTCATTGATAATGTACGACGGCGAGTAGAGCCGCGTTGACGAAGCGTATGAGTACACTGTGGACGGGTTGGCGAGCGCGCCCCGTATGACGCCTGCTGCGTAGAACATCATACCAGCTGTTGTCACGAAGAATGCACCCAGCAGCGCAAACTTCTTGCTGCTGGTAACTTCGTAAACCAAGCTGCCAGCTACCGTGCACGCAGTGCTGAAAAGCAGCCCGAGCGACGCAGTGTACGCCAGCACGTACTGCGTGCGCGACACGTTTGCGAGCAGGCTCACTAAGTACGAGCCGTAGTAGTAGTAGTTCACCGTCTTGCCGGCGTACCACGAGTCAATGAACGGGAAGTAGTGCGTCTTTCCTGCAGCTGTCAGCAGCGCCATGTCCATGAAACGTTCTGTCCCGTAGATTGCCACGTTGAAAGACCTCACGTAGAGGTAGACGTAGAACAGGACGAAGCTGGCTAGCTCCAAGTACAGGAACGTTTTCAGGTAGTGCCTTCGCTGTGAGGCATCAAACTTGCGCAGCTGCGCAACGGTCGCGGCAACGCCACCAGCAATGCACAGTAAAAACAAAACCGAGACGCCAACTTTATTCTGGTAGTCGAGCACGCGCAGCGATGCGAGCAGCCAAACCAGGTAGCCAAACATGAGGAACCAAAAATCTTGCCAACCATGTACGCTGTGCTCGGCTTTGTAAATTCCTTAACCTGGAGCGCAATGGGCAGCCCAATGCACGCGCAGAGCACGAACGTGGCGTAGAAGAGAAACGTGTGGAGCACGTCGTTCCAGAACATGGCGGCCAGTTACTGTACTCCACCTGTCACGCCATTCGCGATCACGCTACTGGTGACAGTGCCGCTGGTATTGGCCAAGTTTATGGTCACGTTGTCGTCAACCTCGTCAGTGGCACCGGTTGAGCCACCAGAGTACGACGCGAACATGCGCCCGTACGGCAGCGTGTACATGAGCCTGAGCTGGGTGGCTGATACTGGCGCACCGCCAGCGTGGGTAATACTGATGCTGCTCACAACAATTCCTGCCAGCAGCCGCTGCGTTGATAGGGCAACCATGTTTGGGATAACAGCGTTGTCGTAGCCAGCCAGGTTGTACTTCACCGCTGCAGCTGGCGTCCTTATGTCAAACGTCAGCTGGTACGCCGACGCTGGCGTGCCGCTGGGCAGGTCCCTGTTGTCAGTTGCGAAGCTCTGCATCTCTCTGATGTTGGACACCAGTTCATTGTGCACCACCTTGAGGTTTCGCTGTGGCGACGTGCCCGCAAAGTTTGCCACGACCAGGCCCACGAGCACCACCATAATGCCAATAGTCACCAAGAGCTCGATGAGCGTGAAGCCTCGGGAACTGCTGGTGACCTTGGTAAGTTTAAAAGACATACTTGTATTATATACCAATCAGGTGCAAGTACCACGCCACCAGCTGTGGGCCAACGTACAGCGTCACAACGGTAGAGGCGGCGAGAAACGTGCCGAACGGCACGGCGCTCTTGAGGCTCTTCTTCCCGAGTGCCAGCAGTGGAATGGCGCAGGCTGCGCCAATGAGGTACGCCAAAAAAATATTGGCAGCCACCGCGAGGCCTGGCGTTGCCAACCCAAGAAAAATTCCAAGCTTCACGTCTCCAAACCCAATGAGCTTGCCACGGCCACCAGTAAGGTAGAGCAGCCCAAAAAAAACGAACGCACCGAGCGCTGCAAATAGGCTCGGCACTAGCAAGCCTGGAACAGCGACGTTCAAGATGAACACCACAGCACATGACACGAGCAAGATGCTGTCCAAAATTTCGTATCGCTCAAGGTCAATCACAAAAACTGTAACGGCGACTGCCACAATGAACAGCGCTCGCGCAAGCAGCAGTGCACTCATGTCACCTGTCGGCAGGGTGAAGAACACTCCGCAGAGTGCGAAAAGCGAGCCTGTGGCAAGCTCAATTACCATGTAGCGTGGCGACACTGCACTGTGGCAGTACCTACACTTTCCACGCAGCGAGAGGTAGCTGAGCACTGGCACCAGATCTTTGGCAACGAGCTGGTGTCCACAGTGCGGGCAGTGCGAACGTCCGCCCAGGCTCTCCCCTTTTGGCAGCCGCGCTGTGAGAACGTTTAAAAAGCTGCCAATGGCAGTGCCAAAAATAAAGAGCAGGGCGCAGTAAATTGCCAGGCTCATTGCACGTCAATTCCGCCACTGCTCAGGGTGTGCACGCCAGCTGCAAGGTTCGCCGCTGCAGCGCTCAAGCAGAACACTACGCTGTAGTCCTGCGAACCCACGAGCGAGTACTGGAAACTTGGGTACTTTGCGCACGCTCCCCTGGCATCCTGTGGCACGGGCATTGAGCTGATGTACAGCAGCTGCAGCACTTCCTGGGTGGAGAACTGGTACGCACTGGGGAATTCACCTTGGTCAGCTTTAAAATTGGCGAGCGCTGCGTGGAGCTGCACCACGCCCTCGTACGTTGCCTCTGCCTGGCCGCGGCCAGTGCCCGAGAGCCAGCCGCCCAGACAGGCAAAGCACAGCAAAACAAAAACTGCCGCAACAGTGCCAATGCGCAGCACGATGTTCCCCTGCTGTGCTATTTTACTGGTTGCAACAGTTTCCATTAAATTTTCTTTACTGTGTGAGATCTGCCACACCGCCCATGGTAAGGTGGCAGAACCTCACAGCAAACAAAACGTAAACTACTGGAGACCGTTCTGAGATGCAGTGTGCACGCCAGGTGCGTAGCCTCCTGTTGTAGCACCCAAGCAGAACGCAATCGTGTATCCAGGGTAAACGTTAGCGCCTGTGGTTCCCACGAATGCAGTGCCAGTACCAGTGTACGTGAACGTGTTCTGGGCAGCAGTGCAGCTACCATCCAGAGGCAGCGGTGCTGTTGGCACAACCCCAATGTAGGTTGGCGTGAGCAGCGCTAGAGAAGCTGCGCTGGTGGCAGCATCTGGGTACCCACCCTGGTCATCGTAGTAGAGCTCGTCAGCTGTCCTGAGTTCTTCTGCATCAGCCAACCTCGTAGCATCCCTAGACTTGGCTCGAGCCGAGTTTAAGGCTAGTAAAACTATGGACGCCAAGAGACCGATGATTGCAATGACCACCAAGAGTTCGATCAATGTAAAACCTTTTTGCTTTTTTTGTATCATTTTTTCACCCCCTTTCTTTATTCTTTACTAAAATTATAGGATGGTTTTGACCTGAAAGCAAGAAGAGATACCCACAGCCAGCCAGCAAAACAAGGCTAGCTGCCAGCTGCGGTGCCGAGGGTGTAAATTGGCAGCAGAATGCCCGCGCACAGGACACCTACTGCAACGCCCAGCACCAGAATGATAATTGGCTCGAGGAGCGTGGTGAGAGAGCCAATGACAGAGTCAACCTCTTTTTCGTAGAATGTGGCCAGCTTTGCCAGAATGGCGGTGAGTGTTGCAGACTGCTCGCCAACCTGCACCATCTGCGTAACAATTGGCGGAATTTCCTTGTGGCCCATGAGCGCCTCTGATATTTGCTTGCCAGCTGTGAGCTTGTCAGCAGCATCGAGTATGATGTTTTTGTAAATAACGTTGCCAACCAGCTCCCCCACAATTTGGAGCGCCTTAATTATGGGAATGCCGCCGAGGATGAGCGTGGAGAGGTTGCGCGAGAAACGAGCCAGGTACACTTTCTGGAAAATTGGCCCCAGAATTGGCGCTGACACCTTGAAGCGATCCCACGCGTAGCGGCCTGGCACTGTCTTGATTCCAAACTTGAAGCCTGCCACCAGCGCAACAGCAGCCAGAATGACTGCCCACCAGTAAGCCGTGAGAAAATTGGTAAACGAGATGAGCAGCTGCGTGGTGAGCGGGATGTTGCCGCCCTGGTCAACGATCACGCTCTCCAGGTTTGGCAGAATGAATATGAACATGAAGCCGCCCACGAGCACGACTGCCCCGAGCACGAACACTGGGTACGTCATGGCAGATCGAACCTTGCTGTTGAGCTCGTAGTCTTTCTCCATTTGGTCTGCGAGGTACAGGAGCGACTTGTCGAGGGTTCCAGACAGTTCGCCAGAGTGCACCACGTTCACGAACACGTTGCCGAACACCTCTGGGTACCGAGACAGGGCGAGCGACAGGCTGTCACCGCCCTCAATGCTGTCAATGGCTTCCTGCGTAATTTTCTTGAGGTACTCGTTCGTGAGCTGCACGAGCAGGATGCGCAGGGACTGCAGCAGCGGCACCTGTGCACCGATGAGCGTTGAGAGCTGGCGCGCGAACAGGACCATTTCCTTGGTCGGCACGGACTTGCCAATGCCGAACACGTTCAGCCGATCCAGTATGTCCTCTTGCTGCTCTGTGAGGTTTAGAATGACCAGCCCGTTCTCGGTGAGGAGCGACTCAGCGTGAGCCTGGTCCTGCGCAACTATGAATCCCTGCCTCAGGACGCCGTTGGGGTTCTTTGCCTCGTAGCGGTACTTCATACGTTGGAACCTTTTGAAATGAGGCTGGCAAAGTACTCTGGGTCTTTCACGTACGCGCGCGCGTCCTCAAAGCTCACCGTGCCAGCCTGCACGAGCTGGGCGAGCGAGCGGTCGAGCGACACCATGCCGTCAGCCAGGTTTGTCTGGAGAATGTTGTTGAGCTCGTACGTCTTGCCCTCGCGAATGACGTTCTTCACCGCGTTGTTCGTCTGCAGAATTTCAATTGCGGGAATGCGGCCACCGCCAACCTTTGGCAAGAGGCGCAGCGACACAACGCCAATGAGCACGTTCGCCAGCTGCGAACGAACCTGCTGCTGCTGGAACGGCGGGAACACGTCGAGGATGCGGTCAAGGGTCTGGGATGCGTCATTCGTGTGGAGGGTTGCGAACACGAGGTGTCCGGTTTCTGCAATGGTGATGACGGTTTGGATAGACTCAAGGTCGCGCATTTCACCGACGAGCACCACGTTGATGTCCTCGCGCAGGGATGCACGCAGAGCCTGGGCAAACGATGGGGAGTCAACGTCAATCTCGCGCTGGTTGACCATGCTCCTGTCAGCCGTGTAGATGAACTCGATTGGATCCTCAATGGTGAGGATGTGCTCTGCTCGCGTCTGGTTTATGTAGTTGATGAGGGCTGCCTGCGCAGTTGACTTGCCATGGCCAGTTGGGCCAACAACGAGCACGAGCCCCTGCTTCTGGTCTGCAAACTTCACGAGGGACTCAGGCAGGTTCAGCTCTTTGAGCGACTTGATGGTTGTTGGGATGAGGCGGAACGCAGCAGACACCTGCCCCTTCTGGTAGTACGCGTTGATGCGAAAACGCGCCGTGTTCTTGTACGTGTAAGAAAAATCTACGTCTTGCTGCTTCTTGAACAGCTCCTTCTGTGCCGGCGTGAGCATGCTGTCAACCATGCCCGAAATTGCGTCAGAGGTCATCACCTCGCTGTCGTCGAGCTTGATGAGTCCACCATCAAAACGTATGATGGGTGGCTCGCCGCTCACCAAGTGGAGGTCTGAGGCGTCTCTCGCGAGCACAATGCCGAGCAGCTTGTCGAGTTCCAGTTCACTGGTCGTGTACATTTTTGTATTTTATTTCGTGGTTGGCTACTCTGATGTTACGCGCAGCACTTCATCGTAGGTTGTCCTGCCCTGCATAACCTTGATGACGCCGTCCTGCTTCATGGTAATCATACCTATTTTTTTAGCTTCTGTATAGATAGAGGCAGCGGTGCCCTTTGCGAGCACGAGCTCTTGAATTTTTGGGGTCATGAGCAAGAACTCCACAATCGACAGGCGGCCTTTGTAGCCAGTGTGGCCACACTTTGAGCACCCCTTTCCCTCGTAAATTGGAGAGGTGGCTGGGTTAAACCCTTCCAGCTCCTGCGCGCCCACGCCCTCCATGATCCTGACAATGTCAGCGCGGGTAGCAGCTGGCAAATCTTTAACCTCGTACTTGCAGTCAGGGCAAATGGTGCGGCACAGGCGCTGCGCCGCAACAGAGTTAATGGATGCAGCGAGCAGGAAGGGCTCAATGCCCATGTCAATGAGGCGGGGCAGCGCGCCAATGGCATTGTTCGTGTGCAGCGTGGAAAAAACCAAGTGACCCGTGAGCGCGGCGTTCACGGCTAGGTCTGCTGTTTCCTTGTCGCGGACTTCACCGACCATGATGATGTTTGGGTCTTGGCGCAGAATTGAGCGCAGCCCAGATGCGAACGTCAGGCCAATGTCAGCGTTCGTCTGGGTCTGGTTTGCGCCGTCAACGTAGTACTCGACAGGGTCTTCGAGCGTCACAATGTTCACGCTGTCGTTGTTGAGCTGCGAGAGAATGGCAAACAGGGTCGTTGATTTTCCAGAGCCAGTTGGGCCCGTGATGAGCATGATGCCGTGGCTCTTCTTGAGGTCTTCGCGCGCCCACGCCAAAGCCTGGCCACGGAAGCCGAGCTGCTCCAGCGTCGGCGGCGTCGTGGATTTGTTCAGGATGCGCATCACGATTTTTTCGCCGTTGATGTTGGGCAGAATTGACACGCGCAGGTCAACAGACTTCAGGGCAGTGTCGTAGCGGAAGCGGCCGTCCTGCGGCAGGCGCGACTCGTCAATTTTCAAGTTTGCGAGAATCTTTACCTTTGACACAATGGCGCCCATGACCGTGTGCGGCAGAGACAGCGTTTCGTGAAGGATGCCGTCGAGCCTGTACCTGACGCGGAGGTCTTTCTCTGTTGGCTCAATGTGGATGTCGGACGCGCCGCTGTCAATGGCGTTGGTCAAAATCACATCGACAATTTTTGAAATTGGCGCCTCCTGCACCATTTCCTGCAGGCTCTGTGACTTTCCCGCGTTAGGCTGCCCTTTCTGCTTGAGCTCAAGGTCTTCCTTTGCGCGCAGCTCTAGGTCTTTGAGCGCTTCGCCGACGACCTCTGTGCCCTGGTTCATAACGTGGTCAAAGCTCTTGGGGTCTGTGACGAAAAGCTGCACCGTGTACCCGAGCTTCTTGGTGTAGAACTCGAGAGCCTCAATTGCCTGGATGTTGAACGGGTCAACAATGGCGACCTTCAGGTACGTGTCAGTCTGCTCGAACGGCACGAAGCTGTAGAACAGTTCTGTCTCGCGTGGAACGAGGGCAATCGTGGCAGCTGGCACAACCTGGTCAGTGAATGCCACGTAGGGCAAGTTTAAAAAAACGCCCTTTGCCTGTGCGAGCACCTCGCCGCTCAGCACCTTGTCAGATTCAACGAGGCTGACAATAGACTTCCCAGCAGATACGCTCCGCTGGGCTAGGTCAGCGTACTGCTCCTTTGACAGGTACGCGTTGTCGAGCAAAAATTTTTCAAAGCTGGCTGTGTCAGCCATGGTACTCGCTCCTCTGGTTAGTGTCCCGGCTGCGCAGGCTGGACAAACATGCTAGGGTTGCCAACCTCGCTGGGATCAACCTGCGGGTACACTGGCGGCACTAGGGACGTGAAAGACTTGTTGCTCAAGATGCTAGTCTGCAGCGCTGTTCCACTGGGCAAGATTGTGCTCATTGGGCCAGAGGCTTGGCTAGCTGGGGCTAAGGGTGAGCTGGAGCTCCCGCTGCTGGCGCTGGTGCAGGCGCTGGCTTGAACATGAAGAAGTACAGCACGCCACCTATGGCAACGATGACCACCGCGAGAACTATGTACTCAGTTTTTTCTTTTTTAGTCATGGTGCATTCGGGTTAGGTCACTGCTGGTAGTACGCTATCGCATCCACCGTGAAAGTCTCGAGTCCTGTATCGTCAACGACCACTGATACGCCTTGGACGTCTATGAGCCTGAGGCTGTTCTGGAAGCTGCCCAAGAGCTGCTCCAGCTGCGCGTTGCTGCCGGTAACCACCAGGTAAATGTTTGCCGACGCAATCCCCGCAGGAAGAACTGGGGTGGCTACTGTTGGACTTGTCGAAGTGTCCGAAGAGCTGGTGGGTGCAGGTTCACCAGTAGCGGTGATTGCTGGAACACTTGAGGTCGTGGCAGCTGAAGGAGTGCTGCCATCGGTAATCTGCATGGAGGTCATGGTCAAGCTGCTGGCATTCACGAGCGTCTCGATGTACGCGTACAGATCTGTGACGTTGTCCTTAGGGGGAACAGCTTTGTTGACCGAACTAAGGTCTGTAGCACTTAAAACTTTGACGCTGCTCTGGTACGCAGCTGCCTGCTCTTGCACCTGCTGGAGAGTTTCTTGGTCAGCTGCGAGCTGCAGCTTGCCAGCCTGCAGGGCCTGGTACTGAGGCCACGTGAAAAAGTACGCAGCTGCCAACACCACCAGAATTTCAAAAACAAATAAAAGGTAGCCTGTTGAGGTGCTGCTCTTTGGGGTGGCTGCCTGAGTTGGGGTATTGATCAGCATGCTACTGGCTCCCGTACTTTAAGGTCGCAGGGTTGAACTGGACGTGAACCGTGAAGGCTACCCTGTTCCCAGCGGCAGAGTGGTCTAGCCCAATGTTCAAGAGGCTCACAGAGCTCACGAGCGTACTGAAGCTCTGCAGCTGGAAACCCTGCATCATTTTGTCGAGGTCATTGAAGGTTGGGACAGTGCCGCTCACGTTGAGGCCGCCATTTGCTGTTGCCTGGAAGCTGTTGAACGATGCTGTCTTCAAGGTTGCGTCTGAAAAATCTGGAATCAACGATGCCCACCCGAGGTGGTCCCCGAAGAGCTGCGTTGTGGCTGCGAGCGTAGCCTGCGAAGCGAGAAAGTTCTCGTGGTTCTTGTCAGAGGCAACTGACTGCTCAACGCTAGACTGCTGGGCAACAGTGGCTGCATCATCAGCGCTCACCTTCTTAACCTGCAGGTGGAAGTACCCACCGCCAATGGCAACTGCGAGCACGAGAACAATGCCGATGATGTTCAAGGTTACTCGGGTTACCGAGCCACTGCTGGTCGTGCGACCGCTCCCCTGTAGCAAATTTATTTCTGGCATGGTATTTTGTATCGCTGCTTTTACTTTACATTTTTTCGTAGCGCAAGTCCAATGGCAACAGCCAAACTGCCAGAGTACTGGCTGAGGAGCGTCTTCAATTTTGGATCGTACGTGAGCCTGCTGAGCGGATCGCCGTGGATAACGGTTGGCCCAAGGTCGCCGAAGAAAGAATCGAGGCCAGGCAGGTTTGATCCGCCGCCGCACACCACGAGCTTGTCAAAATTCTTAGAGCGCGCACGGTAGATGCTGACGAGCTGCTGCGCCTCACCTTTTATTTGGGTGAGGATTGGCTTGATGGTAGCTGGTATCACGTTCTCCTGCTTGATGCCAAAGTCTTTCTTGAACTGCTCAGCGCGCGCGTACGTGACCTGAAGACTGTGCGCAATGGCGTTCGTGATGGTCTCGCCGCCAACTGGCAGGTTGCGCGTGAGGAGCAGGTTGCCCTTCTCTACTATGTTGAGGTGCGTTGACTTTGCGCCAATGTCTACGAGCAGCACGCTGCCCTTGTCGTCGCCAACAACAGAGCGGATGAGCGCGAGCGCCTCAATGTCTATGCTGACGAGGTTCAGCTTCGCGAGTTTAAAAATTTTCTGGTAGCTGGCAATGAGCGACTTCTGTGCAGCGGTGATGAGCACCACTATTTTGCCATCAGGCGTCTTGTCGAGCTCTGTCCATGAAATGGTAACCTCTTCGATGGGGATTGGTATGTACTTCTTTGCCTCAAACTGAACAGCGCTGTCCAGCTCTACAGGTGTGAGCATTGGCATTTCTATCACAGACGTGAAAATTGCAGAGTTTGACATAGATGCAACAACCGTGTCTGTTGTCGCGCCTGACCGCTCCACGAGCGCAGCGAGAACTGCGGCAATTTTTTCAATGTTACCTGGCGCAACGCTGTCTACGTCAAAAGATACGCTCGCAATGCCATACGTGTCGAGGGTGTGCGAGGTGCCAGCATCGTTGCTGGTGAGCTGCACCAGCTTTATTGAGGTTGTGCCAATGTCAACGCCGAGCAACCCTGATTTGTTCGATAGAAACATTGTTATTTTTGGTTTCTAGGCTAAGGTCAGCTTTCGAGGTACACGTGAATAGTAAGTTATTTTAGAATGAAAGTCAAAAATCTAGGGCGAAAGGGAGTGCCAAAGCTCTTTACTAAAATGCTCAATTCTGTTAAAATTCTAGGGAATCCAAAAATTACTTGAGGGTGTGTAGCTCAGTTGGTTAGAGCACTTCACTGATAATGAAGACTGTCCGTGGTTCGAGTCCACGCACACCCACCACCAAAACAAAGGTCGCATGAACTTCTTCTTACGCCTAATTCTAGGAATTCCAATAATCTACGGCGGCTACCTCTTGATGAGGTACACTGTCACGGTTACTGAGTACACTGGAAAAATTGATTGGGCTGAAGAGTACCTGCGAGGCTTTGGGGCTGGCACCTACACGTTCTGGCGCATTGTCGGCATTCTGGCAATCGTTGGTTCGCTGCTGTGGATTTTCGGGTTGAGCAGCATCATTGGGAAGCCAGTGGCGAGTGGGCTTTCTGGCAGCAACCAGGTACAGCAGCAGTAGCTAGCGCGGCGTGCGCGAGAGTAGCGGTTCGCGGTTTCAGAAAGTTTGGTCATGGGCCCTTAGCTCATTTGGTAGAGCGCCTGCTTTGCAAGCAGGAGGTGACCGGTTCGAGCCCGGTAGGCTCACCAAAACGTTTAGTTAAAAATCTTTTCCTTTTCGATGCCACCCCAGGAATCACCAGGTGCAAGCTTGGCGAATCTGTAGACCCATCAAAAAGGAGAACGCGTGTGATAGAGTTTGCAATCATCGGAGATAGTCGGCACGTGAGAAACCAAACCCTGAAGCTCAGGGAGATGCTCCACAAGCACGGATGCCCCGACTTGGCACCAGGCAACAAAGGCGGTGAGTACTGGCAGCTGGAAATCGAACAGGGTCAATGTGAGTACGCCTGCTTCCATGTTGCCGTTGAACAACTGACACTCCTCGGGGCTGAAACAGAGCCACGGGTGGTTGCGTTACTGGCAGAGGTTGCCGAACTCGCAGGGGTGTTCATCAACGAATGCCCCGAGCACGATAAGCGGCGCTACTGGAAGGAAAACAGACCTTTAGCTCTGCCCCCTAAGCAGAGGACTATCGTTCCAAATCAAACCCAACGCGACAGACCCCCAACACCGATATGGCAACGGTGATCCCAGTAACCCGCTGAGCACACCCGAAAGGAGGTGCCCAGCGGGGATTTATTTATGAATTACTTTTTAACTGGTGGCAATGATTTTCGATAGTTCGTCTTCTCCAAATACGTACAGGCTGTTCATTGCCCTGGTCAAAGCAACGTAGAGCAAATCCTTGTTCACCTGCTTCTTTTCTTCACGCAGCTGTACCTCTTCGTACTCTGTGCTGAAAAAATCTTTTGACATCCCCACCAGGCAGACAACATCAAACTCAACACCTTGCGCCTCGTTGATGGTGAGCACGTGCACATTTTTGCTACGACTAAATTCTTGCCTGAACGGCTCTAGGTATCCCTCTGACTTCGCAAGTACACCCACGAGAACTTCTTTGTTCTCACCCATAATTCTTTTCACATGCCCAAGTTCTTCCTGTTGAGTGGCGATGCGCTCCTCAACTTCTGCACCCTCTTTGATGGTTACTGGAATTTCCACATCGTAGCCAAGACTCTTTATGTATGTAAGTATCTGCTTGGTTGACCTGTAGTTCTTCTGCAATACAACCTTGCGCTCTTCTATAAATTTCTCGCCCACTTCTGCCCAATCGCGAACTGTGCAGAGCCGCGACTGCTGCGCCAAATCGCCGACGTACACCAGAGCATTGTTCTTGTCCACGCACGACCTGAGCACCTGGATCTGCTCTGGCAGGTAGTTCTGAACCTCGTCCAAAACCATCAAGGAGTACTTGAACGCCATCTTCTGCTTCACACGCTGCACCTTGCCCATCTTCAGCTGCCTGTAGGTGGTTTGCTCAGTGGTAAGACCACCTGAGCTGTGCAGCCAAGCCTTCATCAAAATTGTAAGATCAAAACGATCGAGCACCTTTTCTTTCTTCTGCCTCAAAAACAACTTTATTAGCTCGTCAGAAAAATGCGGCACGTAAATTGCCTGCAAGAAAGCGTAGGTGTCTTCTTTGTAATTCACGTCTCCGATGCTTTTTAAAATCTGAGACTTCCTGAACTCGTACAGATCAGCAGCCTGCTCTGTGTCTCCGAACCTCGTGACAAATTTGTACTCGTAAAGATTCAGGTTTTCTTTGACCCACGTGTCAAAAGTGGTGATCTTCACCTGGTTAATTCCAAGCTGCGGCAAGAGCTGTCCAAAGTACTCTTTGGTTGAATTGTCCTGCACGAAAACAATTGTGTTCTCCGTTTTAAATCGCTCTGCGGTATCTGGCGATTGCAGCAGGTATGCAACTCTATGCAGCGCGAGGGTGGTCTTGCCAGAGCCAGCAGCTCCAGAAATTAGAAACGAGCCTTGGTAGTGAGCACGGATCACCTTGTCCTGCGCCTGCTCCATCTGCTCCACGATTTCTGGGAGCAGGAAGACAGACTTTCTCTGCGAGAAGTACTCTTGGTACACCAGCTCTCGCGCCTGCTCCAGCGATTCAAACGCCATGAAGACAATCTTGCCATCCGTGATCATGTACTGCTCTTTCGAAATCAATTCCCCAGATTGTGGAGCGTAGTCACCAACCTTGTATGAAAAACGCCCTGGTTTCTCGAAACGAATTACCGCAGCAGGCGCAGTCCACGAGTAAATTGACTGCTCTGAGAATGAGAACTTGGCGAAATAAAAAATCCGATTTGCTGATGAGCCATCGAATTTGATCTCACATTTCACGAAGTATGGGGATGGGTAGAGCGCCTGGAGTTCCTGAGTTGCTTTAAGTTGGTTTTCAAGAACCTTGGCCTGTACTGCGGTGTCCGCTGCCTGCAACTTCCCAAAACTTTCTTTGATCTCCTTAGCCCTCTGGGTGGTTGCGAGGAGCTTTACCTGCACAAGCTCTCTGACACTGGCTAGATTTTGCTTTGCCTTGGTGAGAAGGCTGTCCTTTTCTTGTTGGTGCATGGTAGTTATTGTACTGGATTCTAAAAAAATGATCCACTTGACAATATATATATTTATATACTATACTATTGAGTTGAAATTTATGATCAGGTCTTTGCCTTTGACAAGGGCTTGCATCTAAATTTCAATGGCACTTTAAAAACTTTTGGATAACCTCCATTTATTCGAGCGTAGAATCTTGCGCATAAAAAATTATGCGCAGAGCTCTACGTCTATCGAATAGATGGAAACGGGATAGGTGGCAGGCGACATCCTGCGAATTCAACCCAGTGAGGGAAAAGGTATGTTCGGATTGAAAATCGCAACTGTTTTAGCACTGCTCTTCGCGGGCATGCTCGTATTCAACGTCGGGCTCGGCCTCATGAACCAGCCGAACGACATGGCGGTCGTGGGGGGGGTAGCGATCATGATCGTCTACATCGTCATCGCGGCTTACCTCGGACGTTTCGTATTTCGGAAACTCAAGACCAAAGCAGAAAAAATTGACTTCAGCCGTCTCAGCATGATCATCGGTATACTCGTACTTGCAAGCACAACAGTTCTCACCAGCGCCTGCAACACGGTGATTCCGCCAGGCCACGTCGGCATCTTGGTCAACCAGTCTGGCTCTGATCGCGGCGTGCAAGATTTTCCGCTGAAGACTGGTCGGGTGTTCTACAACCCGATTACTGAAACAGTCTTCAGCTATCCAACTTCCGTTCAACGCGCAATCTGGACGGAGAGCAAGAACGAAGGTAAGGGGAAAGAGAAACCAGAAGGCGCACCCAACGAGGAGATCAGCTACAACTCGAAAGATGAGCTAGTTTTTACTGGAGACTTCACGGTCTCCTACGAGCTAATTTCCTCAAAAGTGCCAGCCTTCTACGTCCGCTTCCGCAACGATGACATCGACACATTTACGCACGCGTTCTTCCGAGATCAAGTGCGCGATGCACTGAATGAAGTCGCTGTGCAGTACACTGCGGACGAACTCTACGGCGAGAAGAAGAGCGAGTTCCTCGACAAGGCAAAGGCTCGGATCATCGCCCGGGTCGATCCTTTCGGGGTCAACGTCATTGCCCTCGGCTACGCTAGTTCGCCGCGGCCACCCAAGCAGGTTGCCGATGCCATCAACAACAAGATCTCGGCAATCCAGAAGGCGACTCAGACAGAGAACGAGATTCGCCAGACAGAGGCAGAAGCCAAGAAGAAGATAGCCGAGGCAGAGGGCACGGCGAAGGCGAACGACACCATATCAAAATCCATCAACCCGCAACTCATCCAGTGGCGGCAAATGGACATCCAACAAACTGCTACGTATCGGTGGGATGGCAAGCTCCCAACTTACAACGGGGGCGGCCTGATCCCTTTCCTGCAAGTCCAAAAGTAGTGCTCAACCAACCCCTGGCATCGACAGGTCTTCACGACTGTTCGGTGCTAGGGATCTTTTTTAAGAAAATACCTAACATAAACTTTATGAGAACTTACTTAATGAATTATTGATTGATTATGAGGTTATGGTAAGATAGATTCATACGGACAGCCAAATCCTGCCAACTCCTCAATTCGCTAAGGATTCCACTCCAATTGAGACTCACGAAGTCCACCACCAAAAGTCCGCCCCATCGGGGCGGACTTTTGAATGTCGTGGCGAGGAACGAGCCAGACGTTTTCATAGATGAGGTGCAGGCGAGCGCGCCAGCGAGCCTGCCCCACCACTGCTAAATTTCACACTGTAGCCAATCGTTAGTATACTGAGTGCATGAAGATACTCGTAACAGGCGGTGCTGGTTTTATTGGGTCAAACTTCGTGCAGTACTGGGTTGCGCACCACCAAAACGACAGCGCTACCGTGCTCGATAGCCTCACCTACGCTGGCAACCTCGCAAACCTGGAGTCAGTCAAAGAAAAAATCTCTTTCATCAAGGGCGACATCTGTAGCGCCGGTGACTGCGCGGCTGCCGTTGCCGGGTGCGATGTTGTCGTGCACTTTGCGGCAGAGTCACACAACGACAGGGCAAATGACGACCCATCCATTTTTTTCAAAACCAACGTTCTCGGAACGCAAGTACTGCTCGAGGCTAGCAGGGCAGCAAAGGTTCAGCGCTTCCACCACATTTCAACTGATGAAGTTTTCGGACACATCCCACTCAATGAACACTGGAAGTTCAACGAGCAGACAGCGTACAACCCACGCAGCCCGTACGCTGCATCCAAAGCTGGCAGTGACCACCTGGTGAGATCCTACTGCCACACGTACAAACTGCCCGTGACCATAAGCAACTGCTCAAACAACTTCGGCCCGCTCCAGCACCCAGAAAAATTTATCCCACGGGCAATCACCAAGCTCCTGCGTGGCGAGAACGTGCCGCTCTACACACCGGGCAACCAGGTGCGCGACTGGCTGTACGTCGGTGACCACTGCGCTGCAATTGACCTAATCCTCCACAAGGGAACCATCGGCGAAACGTACTGCATTGGCGGCATGACATCAGAAATCAGCAATATCGAAGTTGTCCACGAGGTGCTGTCCATCCTCAACCTGCCAGAGTCTCGCATCGACATTATTAAAGACAGGCCTGGGCACGACCAGAAGTACGCCATTGATTGGACAAAAATTAATCGCGAACTGGGGTGGCAGCCAGAGCACGACTTTACGACGTGGCTGAAGTCTACAGTGGAGTGGTACAGAGAAAATAAACCGTGGTGGGAGCACACCGCCGCAGAGGCAGAGACGTTCTATGCACGGTGACGCAGTATAAAAAACGAGCACCCCACGTGAGCGGGGTGCTCTTGAATTGTATGCTGTTTTAAAACACTTGACCTTCTTTGCACAGTGGACATTCTTCCGGAAGCCACAAAGTCAACTCTACGTTGATAAGAGAAAGCAATTCTGGAACATTGAGGTCAGCAGCTTTGACGCTGCCACGGTTCCATAGCGATCCTGCGGCAACAACTTCGCCACCTGAGCGCCTAACCATCTGGCCAACTTCTCCCAACGAATGCCCGGTGGTCAGCACATCCTCGACCAAGAGAGCTCTCTTGCCCCGGACAAGCTCTTCAAACCCATCCCTGAGAACAAAGCCGCCCTTAATGTCGGGATCCTTATCTGCCCAGACTGACCTTACTGTGTTGCGGCCAGATTTTCGCGCAGCGACCCTGTGCAGGTACGATGCTACTAAGTGCCCAAGTACTGTGGCACCTACTGCAGGGGCAACAACAACTTCAATAGCATGGCTCGCAAACTTCCGCGCGAGCGCACCGCACACCAGAGACGCTGAGTCCGTCCGCGTAAAAACCAAGTGCTTCCGAATGTACGTGTCTGTGTGCAGTCCGGAACTCAGGCGCCGGTGAACCTTGTGCACTGCCTCTGCCTGCTCAAAGATTCTGAGCACGGTTTCCTGCGTCATTGTTAAACCCCCTCACGTTCTTGCGTTCAATCTCTCCACGTTCCTTCTTTGATACGAGCCTCAATGGCTGGCCTAATCTCATGGGCAACCAGGTTGATGACGCTGAGAGGATCTGGATCTTCTGTTGCCTGGCGGCCAACCACCAGGTAGTCTGCACCGTTGGAAATGGTTGCGCGTGGCTCTTCCACCTGCGCCTGGTCGTTCCACGCAGCGCCCTCGCTGCGCGTCCCAGGGCTAATGAGCTTGATGTGTTCGGCGTCAGAACGTACCTGCCGCCACTCGTACAGTGTGCGCATCCGCGCTGGCGGACAAACAATTGCATCTGCTCCGCCTTGCAAAGCCCAGTCTGCCAACTTGCCCACAACGACATCAGGCTCGTTGTTGTAAAGATCCCGAACCTCGTTGTCCGAAAGGCTGCTGAGTAGCGTGACTGCGATAACGTACAGGCCACTTTTCTTGGCAGCCTCAACCATCCTCACACCTCCACCTGCGTGGACAGTAATCCAGTTTACACCAGCTGAGGCAGCCCTCTGGGAACGTTTGAGCACAGCATCAGAGGTGTCGGCATACTTGAAGTCAAGCCACACACGTTCAGCACCAGCACGACGAAGTTCGTCAATGCCATCCGCCATTCACGCATCGACCAGAGAATGGCACCTTGTACACCGAAATGAAATTCCGCGTGGGCCATGACCATTTCATTAGCTGTCTGCTGCTTTTCAACATCCAGAGCAAACACAAGCCTGCTTCTTGCATCCATTGTGAACCATCCTTATAAGCGAGAGTAAAGAAGACCTACTGCACAGCAAATAGATCCTCCTTTGCGACTAATTCTACACGTCCTAAGCAATCCTGTAAACACCTGCCACCTTGCCCGATGCCTTCACAAAACCCTCGCTCTCAAGCTCGCGGACGAGCAAACCAGCGCGCGCTTTTGAAACCTCCAGCTCCCCTGCCAAAAATTTGAGGGGCGCAGACTTCTTCTCTACTAGTACGCGCAGGAGCTTGCCGCGCAGCTCGCGGTTTGAACCTTTGAATGGCGCGTGCTTTGTGTAGTGCGCGCTGCGCCTGTTTGGGTTCGTGACAACACGCGGCAAGTTTGCGCCGTAGTCCATGAGCGCCCAGTACCAGTGACGCGGGTTGCGCTTGTCCAGAGTTGCTGCGATGAGAGGCATGACCTGTGCGTCGCTCACCATTTTCTTGCCTGGGAAAAAATCGTGGATAATGATGCGGCGAATGTTTGTCTCAATGTACACGACAGGCGCGTTGTGGCTGTACGCACAAATTGCAGCGGCTGTGTTCCAGCCAATGCCTGGCAGCTCACAGAGCGTGGCCGGCGTGTTCGGCAAAATTCCAGCGTGCCTGCTGACCACAATTTCTGCGATCTGCTTGAGCCTGAGTGCTCGCCTGTTGTAGCCAAGGCCTTGCCACTCTTTAATGACGTCAGCCTGTTTAGCCTTTGCCAGTGCTTCAAAGTTTGGAAACCTCTTCAAAAAAGACGTGAACTTTTGCGCAACCCTGCTCGCCTGCGTTTGCTGCAGCATAATTTCTGAAACTAAAACATCGTAAGGCTCAAAGGTGTGGCGCCACGGAAAATCTCGCCCGTGCTTTTTGTAGTATGCCCGTACCTTTCTCCGAAACTCAAAAATTTTCTCACGCGCATCAGCCTTCGCCATCAGTGATTTAATCCAAATTTAATCTACCTCTGCGTCCTTAGTATACCAAAAGTTCCTTGGAATGAGGCAGGATTGGCCAAACAAAAAGACGCTGCCCAGGAGCTTCGAGTTTCGTTTCTTTCGCGGAGCGAAAGCCAAGAAACGAGCGCGACGGGGCAGCGTCTTTTTGTTTGGCCTAGCCTATTGGCTCAGCCGAGAGTCTTCGCTGGTCATTGGAGACTGCAGTGGTAGCTGGAAGTCGTACGCATTTGCAGGCACAACGTTTGCGCTGCTGCCACCGTTGTTCAAGAAGGTGCTGTAGTCTGGAACTGGAATCAATCCGTACTCGCTCACAAAGTAGATGGCCTGGCCGCTCTTGACCCATGATCCCCACGGGTGCGGTGCAAACTGGCTGCTGATCACGTAGCCCGAGATTGGAACGTTCGTGTAGCCAAGATTCTGGACGTTTGAGGTTCTGAAGCCAAGGCCAACGAATGCTCCGTAGTTAGCAAAGGCGGTGAGCGTGTTGCGGTAGTATATGTAGATTGTTGAACCTTGCTCAATGAGCGTCCCGTTCGGGTAAATCGTCGCGCCGAGCACCTGCCCATTTGGGCACGTGTACACACTGCCAACGTAGTAGCACGAGCCAGTGCTTCCGTTGTAGCCACTAACCGTGACGTACAGGGTGCCGCAAGAAGTGCCAGTGCTGCCTATGACAGAGCCGTACAGCGAGCACACGCTGATGACGCTCGAGCCGTTTGACAAGCCAACCAAGTTCAGGCTGTTGCCTGATGTTGCTGCGCTCACCACGCTGGCATTTGAATTGCCTGTCACCTGGTAGCTCTGGTAGTTATTGTAGCTGTAGCTGTTGTAGTTGTAGCCGTTGCCGTAAATTACAACTGCCGCTGACTGGCCAACGCTCAACGTTGGGTTCTGCACGCTGAAGGTGATGCCGTTCTGCCCGACACAGTTCGTGTTGTACCCATTGTTGTAGCAGCTGCCAGTGCCATTGCCTGTCACCGTAACGTAGAGGCTTGCGCAGCCTGACGTTGATGCGTAGCCGTTCTGGTTGCACACTGTCAGGGTAACGTTGCCGGGCTGGATTGCGTACACGGTGAGGCTGCTGCCTGACAAACTGGTGCTGACCACTGATGGGTTGCTGTTGTTGTTGATGGTAAAGGTACCGCTGTAGTAGCCACTGCCGTTGTAGACGCTGCTGCTGTAGACCTGCACGACAGAGCTCTGGCCAATGCTCATGTTCAGCGAGCTCTGGCTCAAGGTGACGGTGCCACTTCCAGAACCGTTGAACGTTACCGTAACGTACACGTTCGCACACGCGCTGCTGCCAGTGGTTGCCCCTGTTGGGCAAACCTGGACTGTGCTGGTGCCGCTGCCAACTGCGTACAGCTGGAGCGTGCTACCTGTCACACCTGCTGTGACAACGCTGCTAGCAGAGTTTGATGCAACGTAGTACGCGTTGCTGCCGTAGTAGCCAGTGTACGTGCCACCGTAAATGTTCAGCGACAAAGTCTGTCCAACTGTCATGGTGACACTTGTCTGGCTCGTGCTGAGCTGGTTCGTGCCGCACGTGTAAACTCCGTTCACGTAGTAGCAGCTGCCGGTGCCAGAATTTTGAGCTGCAAGGCTCACCGTATTTGACTGGATGCCACCAACGTTAACGTAGAACAGAGTTGGGCTGCTTGAGCCATTCATCGGAACAATCGTCGTTGCGCTCAGGTAGCCAGTTACGTCAGTCGTGCCGAGGGTTGTGACAATGTTGTAGTAGCTCGTGCCCTGGCTGTAGTAGAGCGAGACCTGCGAGTACGGGTTTGCATTGGTGACAGTAACCACAACCTGGCTCTGGCTGCCGCTAACTACGCTGCCAGTGTAGTTCACCGTCAGGTTTGGGACAGCAGCTGAGGCTGTACCAGCAAAAACTGCTGAGCCTGCGAGCATCACAGCACCAGCTATGAGTGACTTGATCTTAAAGTTCATATGGTTTGATTTACTGAGAAAAATAAAGCTTACAGCTAATAGTACAGTGTATACGCCTAAATGTCAATGTTTGGCGCAAAGGCAGGTATCCAGTGTAAAGTATCAAAAAATGAAGCTGTTCGGCTTCATTTTTGAGTACCTTATGCCCTGTTACTTGCCCCTACTTTTTTGCGACTGGGGTAGGCACGGGCTTTACCTGGTGAACTACCATGTTTGGTATTGCCTGGCTGGCCTCAGAATCGCTAGCAATGTTAATGTAGGCAACAAGACCAACTCCCGCTACTATCAAAAAAACAAGTGTCCAAATGAACCAACGGTTATTTTTCATTTTAGTTTAATAAGTGCTTAATTATTTTATTTAGCTAAATACGATGAACTTGAACCCCAAGAAATCCCACACGGCTGCCACCAATGTCCCTGCCAAGTTTGCCACGTTCGCCCAGCGTGTTGGGTCAATGCCGGCGAGCGGCGCAGCGTACGTGGTAACAATGTAGCCAACTAAGCTGTTGAGGAGCAAGCCAATGACGGTCACCAAGAAGAACACGGCAAACTCTCGCTCAGTCCGTGCCTTTGTGTTCTCAAACGACCAATGTGAGTTCCAAAGGTAGCTGTTGAAGAGTGCCGCTGCAAATCCGACTGCCTGCAGGAGCGCGAATGGTAGCCCACGCTCAATGCCAGTTGCCGCAATGAGAACGTTCAGCACGCCAAAGTTAATGGCAGTGTTTGAAACGCCGACGAGCGCAAACCTCACCAGCTGGCGCAGTGACTTAACGCGGTACACCAGAATGCGGGCAAGCCACAGGCCAACAACGCACAGCAGCGGGAAAACGCACACTGTTGCAACGACCACGGGCACTGCCAGCCCGAGGTTTACCTCTGTTGGCACCAAGAACACGCCGATGAGCAGACCTATGAACAGCGCACGTTCAAGGTCGCCCTTTTGGTCTATCAACGTTTTTGTTTCCATTTTCTTTTTTTACTGCTCTGCTAACAGCCTTACCTGAAACTATTGTACCACAGCACCACTGTGAACAACGCTGCCGCTGCCATGCCCACAAAGGCGACCCACGAGAACACCTTGCTCCACGTGCGGCTCGCGTGCTCACCCATAATTTCTTTGCTGCCGCTTATTTTAATGAGCACCAGAATGACCGGCACAGCCACGAACCCATTGAGCACGGCTGTGTAGACGAGTGCCTTTATTGGGTCAACGCCAATGAAGTTGAGCAGCAGGCCAACCAGCATGCCCCCAATGATGACGCCGTAGAAGCCGTGCGCCTCCTTGAACTTGTAGTTTAGCCCCTCGCGCCACGACAGCACCTCACTGATTGGGTACGAAGACGAAGCCGCAAAAATTGGAATTGCCAAGAGCCCAGTGCCAATGATGCCAGCTGCGAACAGGCAGCTTCTGCAATTTTTCCAGCGTGCGGGAAGCTGTGTACGAGAGGCTCAATGGCTTGGGCTGCCTGCGCCGCTGTGCTGATGTTCGTGATGCCGTGGCTGTAGAGCACCACTGCCGTTGTCACGATGATGAACCACGTGGCAATTTCGGAAAAAAACATGCCCACGAACGTATCGAAGCGCATGTCTGAGACAGACGCGTGCCTCCTGTGCTCTCTGTTCTCCTCAATTTCTTCACCAGCCTGCCAGAACATCATGTACGGTGAAATAGTTGTGCCGAGCACGCCGACTATTATAAAGAGGAACGCGAGGTTGAGTTGGGTGTGTGGCACGAACGTTGCCGTTAGCACCGCGCGCCAGTTCCCCGTTGCAATGATGCCCGTGAGAATGTACGCGAACAGTGAAATGGTCAGCCACTTCAAAATGTGCGCGTAGCGTCGGTAGTTCACAAAAATTTCCAGCAGCAGGATGAGGGCAAAGAAGCCGAGTGCGTACACGGTGAACGGAATGTTCCAGAGGAGCTGCGCAGACGCAGCCATTGCACCTATGTCTGCGCCAATGTTAATGGTGTTGGCAACGAGCAGCAAGCCAACTATGAAGTACAGCAGCTGGCGCGGGTAGTGCTCTTTGATGAGCGACGCAATTCCGCGGTTCGTGACGAGCCCAATGCGCCCTGCCATTTCTTGCACGGCAAACAAAATTGGCAGCATGAACACTGCTGTCCACAGCTGGCCAAGCCCAAACTGCGCGCCAGACTGGCTGTACGTCACAATGCCAGATGGGTCATCGTCTGCAGCACCCGTGATGAGGCCTGGTCTGAGCAGCGAGAAGAACCGTCTGACCCGAGACTTTGCCGGTTTGGTCTCGACCTGCTTAGTTTGCTGCATTGATCTGCTGTTGAATGTAAGCTTGGATGTCTACGTAGTTGCCCTGGCCAGCCTGTGGCGTGAGTATGTACTGCCCATCAGAAGAAGCGCTCGACACGAGGTAGTTTGCAGTGCTCAACCCAATCTGCGTTGAATTGTCCAAGCTATTTTTTTCAAGGTACGTGGCGAGGTCTTGAATTTCTGGAATGCTCATGTCTGTGCTGAAGCTGCCCCTGCACATCGTCCATGAGCGAGAAGATTTTTGGCAGGATGCCGAGGCTCTCTGCTTTCTGCTCAACTGCCACGAGAACCTTCTGCTGGCGGGCGCTGCGGGCAAAGTCAGAACCTTCGCCGTTGTCGAGCGAGTGGCGCGAGCGCGCGTACTCGAGAGCTGTTGCGCCATCCATGTGCTGTTCGCCAGCATCGAAGTGTACCACCATGTACCGGCAGTCTGTTGCCTGGTCATCGCCCGTGCACGCTGTACCGTCTGCCGTGGCGTCGCTCGTTGGATAGTCGTAGTCTGTGAACGTGTTGGCAACATCTACGTCTATGCCGCCGAGCGTGTTGATGACATCTTCAAAACCTGTGAAGTCAACGGCCACGAAGTAGTCTATTGGCAAGCCCGTGACCTGGGACACAACGTACTTTGCCATGTTGCCACCACCGTCTGCGCCCGTGAACTGAGGCAGCTTGTTTGGGTAGTCGCTCTGGTCTAAGCCAAGCTCGTACGCTGCATTTATTTTCCAGTCACTGCCTGACGTGCCGCCAGTGGGAACTTCTACCCAGAGGTCACGTGGAATTGAAATGAGCGTTGCCTTGCCAGTCTGGAAGTCAAGGTGCACCACCACCATTGAGTCTGTGAGGTACGCGCCGCTGTGCCCATCGCCACCGTAGCCGAGGAGCAGCACGTTCACAGACTGCTGGCCACGGATTGCCTCGGCAATGGGCGTTGTGTCGAGCTGAGAGAGTGCCGGAATGACGTTCCCAGCAGTTGCCCCTACTTCACTGGTAACGGTTTGGGCTAGGCCCGCGCGGCTCAGCGTTATTGAGTTTGCAAAGTTCACGAACCTACTGCCAATGACAGTGCCTATGGCCAAAAAAATAATGGCGATGGGTACGCCAACAAAGCTCGCCCTGAAGCGGGGACGAGCTTGGTGCTGCACAACTGGCACTGCTGAAGGTGGCACGGCAGGCGCTCCTACGCGCGGCGTGAAGTACCGCGGCGTAAAATTTTGACGCGCAACAGAAGGCGTTAAACTGGGCGCAACGGGCACACGTTTCGCCTTGATATCAAAACTCTTAGACATGGAGCTATTATGTCATACATTTTGACCATAGGCTAGCATGAATTCTTTGCCCTGCTGTGCCTCTGCCACTGCTCGCTCTGCACTCTGGAGCGGCGGCTCAAGAAGCTTGTAGAAAAAATCTTTACCTATAAAAGCTGGCTCTGCGTCTACAATTTTCTTTGCTTCTTCTGCACGTTCGCGTACTTTACTGCACAGCCGTTCCAGCCCGCGCTCTGCAAATTCTTTTTCCATCCATGCAGTGCTGATTGGCCCAGTCGCACGCAGCTTGACGTACGCACTTACCAAATCAGCGCCAACTGCATTCAGAATACCTGCCTCGTAGTCGCGCTTCCAATCATGGCCATCATCGAGGAGCTGTCGTGCTGCGAGGTAGAACTTAAAAAATTTAGCTGTGCTGCCCATTGGGCTGAGGGCTTTTAGCTTTGCGGTTTCAGATGACTTGAATAGAACGGCTATGCACGAGAGCGCGTGGCCCACCGTGCCTGTTGGCAATTTTTAAAGAACTAATGTTTCGTGGGTTTGCACCACTTCCAACCTTGCGGTTGGCTACTTCGTGCATGGTTCCGTGCGTTACCGTTCGCACGTTGCAGAACATGACGCGCTTGAAGTTTGTTTCATTTGAAAATTCTACACTGTACAAACTTTGGAACACAGAAAAGAAGTGGTTTGCGAGCAGCACCGCGCTCGGCTCTGCATCGCCATCAACAACACCATCGTAAATTGTAAAGGCAACCCAGCCGCACAGGCTCGCGTAGGCAACCCGCAGCATGAATTCAGATTTTTCTTCTAGCGGTGGCGACTCGCCCAGCAGCCCGCACGCCTTGGCGAAACCAACGTGGATTGACGTAATTTCAACGAGCAGTGGCTCCAGTTTTTTAATGTACCGCACACCGAGCTCTACGCCATGAAGCTGAAAACCTCTGGATCTCATCCGTAAACTTCTTCACCGCGTAAGCTGTGTGGATACTTTCTGGCTGAACTTGAACAGGCTGCTGCGCGGCTAGCCACACTTCAAGAGCCTTGGTGCACAGCGCGGTGCTCAGGCTGCTGCTGCCAGCGTAGTGCTGCTCACCTTCTAGAACTGGGTCGAGACAAAAGCCAAATGCTGGCCAGCCGCCGTTCGCAGCTGCACCGTTCAAAATTTGCTCTGCCCATACCTGCGCGCAATCCGAACCTGGTGCAATGCTGACGGCCGTTGCTGCAGCCGGCACGCTACGATGGACATCACCAACTTGCAGTAAATTTTTATCTACGAACGCCAGACGCGACAAAAAATATTTTACGGTGAGAGCATCTGGGTAGTAGCGCGATGCGAAATTTCCATCGGACACCTGCTCTTTAATGTACGCCTCTAGCGCGTGGACGCGAATGCCCTGCAGTTGCAAAAAGTACGCCACGTTGCAGTTCACGGCAAGGTCAGTATCGAGCCAACGTGGATCAGCGCTATCAGCCACGAACCAGGTTCTGTACTGGCCCACCTGGCAAGGCTTCTGCGGCAATGAGCAGTGCCACGGCTCTATTCAAAACTTCTGGCGTAACCGCACTTTGGTCTGCGAGCTGAATGGCGGCAAGTGCACAAAATGTATCGTCAGTATCATCGGGCAGTGTCGAGCGCGCGAAACCTTTTGACCAGTAGTTCCAAGAACCGCTGGCAGCAACCTGCGACAGCAAAAATTTCGAGGCTCCTGCGCACATTTTCAGCACGCGATGATCAGAGCTTTTCATGCTGCCGAGAATGCTAGCTGTAATGCTGGTACTGAAGTTTGTGTGCGTTGAAATAGCGCTATCAAAGCTATGCTGCAGCGCAGAACTCTGCCCAGGAAAGTATCCGCTGGGTGCCTGCGCACCAGCAAGGTAGCTGACGCCTGCATTGATTGCCTTTCGCGCAAGTTTTAAAGTACGATCATTGGTCATTGAATGATCGTACAGCTGCCCACCGATTTAATGCAAATTTTTTAACACGAATTTAATCTATTTTTGTGTAGCCTAGTAACTAGCTGGGGCTTCATCCAGGGTGCTCAGCCGTAGCTTTTCTTTAATACGCCCTACTACCTGGCTCAAACTCAACCCGCCACTGTCCTAGCTGCAGCTGTAAGGCGCCCAAATGATAAGCTGCAGGTCGATGGACTACAAATTTATTTGTAGTGCCATACTATTAAATTTCTTACAACGTGTCAATACAAAACTGTCCCCAAGATAGCCACAGCAAATGCACAGGGTGTAGCGAGAACGTTACTGGGTAACAGGTTTGGTTGTGCCAATGAACGCCCCTGCCCACTGCGTTAGATCGAGCAGTGACTGTTCTGTTGGGTAACCATCTACGGTGAAGTCTTGCGGGTAAACGTTAGCGTGACGTTCGGATAGCGCGGCTCTGGTAGTTTCAAGTGCCTGGCAAAAGTAAGGGTACGTGGAATCACCCAGGCCAAAAAGGGCAACGGGTACTCCTGAAAGGTCAATGCCAGACCCTGCCAGGTTCACCAAAAAATTGTGGGCATCAGGATTGTTTATACCGTCATCCCACGTGGATGTGCCGAGGATCACCGCACCGTACTTTAAAATTTCTGGAGCCTTGAGCTCCCCTCATGTTCACCACTTCAAACTCGTGCTCAGGTTCAGCCTGCACGAGTGCCCTGTGCAGGTCTAGCGCCACTGACTGCGTGTTGCCAGTCAGAGAACCGTAGGTGATGAGGATTTTCATGTTGGTGAGCGGTAAGCGCCATTGATCCAGTTCTCAAAATCTGCCTGCTGCATTCTCAGCCCAACGCGCACGCGCGGCAGCTGCCACGGTGCACCGCTCGTCTCGGCGTCGCTGTTCATCCTCAAGTCTTGTAGCCCACCAACGTAGCCGTAGCTGGCAAACGTGCTGAACATGCCAGCCTCTTGTACGCCTCCACCAGAAGCTGTGCCCCATGGCCACACGCCAGTGTACGCGATGAACTGCACTGGGTCACCGGTGAGCCGCTGGAGCTGGAGCATTGTTTGGTACGTGAGTGGATTGAGCTGTGCTGGCGTTAAGTTCCACAGAGCTGTGCCATCGTTTACGGTGTGGTCTTCAATTGAAAAGCCACCGCTTGCCAGAGACTGCAGCTCTGCTGCTGTCATGTACGTCTGCGGCCCAACCCTGCCACCAATGAACTCTGTGCACGGAAAAAACACAGCGGTGAAGCCGTACTTGCGCAGCACTGGCACTGCGTTGGCCCACTGGCTGAGGCGACCATCGTCAAAGGTCACCACGAACGGGCGCGGTGGCAGAGGCAAACCGTAGAGCAGCCAGTCATCGAGGTGCTGGAGCGAGATGCTCGTTGCGCCAGCTTGGTGCGCGTACGCCATCTCTTGCTCAAACTGGCTCGGCAAGGTTGTGAGGCCAACCTCAACCCTCCAGCTGTACACGCTCGGCTCTATAGATACAGGTGGTACCTGGTCAACTAAGTGGTACATGAAAATTGGGACTGTCGACGTGCGGCTTGGCACCTGCGCCGGCAAGATGATTGGCGCATCCATTGATGATGGGCCTTCGCCCAGAATGCTCGCCGTGCCAGAGTTCGCACTGTACCCAACGTACAGGTCTGTCATTGAAAAAAGGTTCGCAACCCCTGCTGGGCGCAGCACGCCAGGGTTTGCGAACGTTACGCTCACCGGAAACATCCAGGTGCTCTGCACGCTCACGTTTGGGTTTTCAGGTGGAGTCCACGTTACGCCAGAAACTGGATTGCCCACGCTGGCCTCGGCGACCGCAGCACTGGCAAACTTTGCCTGCAACATTGCCGTGCGCGCAGACTCGCTCGGCCATTCCAACTGAGCCTCTGGCGCAAGTTCTTGCCACTGGCTCGCAAACTGCTGGGTGGCAAACTGCGCAGCAAACTCTTGGGCTGTGTTCAAGACAACAGCTGGTGCTGGAGTGTTGCTGGTGGCTTCGGATACATTAGTGGCGGCGCTTTGCTTGCTGCTGCTACTGGCTCGCGGTGCATAGAAAGTGCTAGTAGCTACGTAGCCGCCGTACGCCGCCACCAGAAGAAGCACTATCACAATGACTGGCCAGGAGCTGAGCCAGGTGTGCTTGAGCCTACTGTATTTTTTGGAAAATTCAACCATGCTTGTAAGTGTAACATTTTTACAAGCACTGGTGTAGCCTTCACGGCTATAGTTAGGGGTGTTTAGTTGCTACCCTTGAAAATCTTGCCAGGCTGCCACGGTGTGCCGAGCGCTGGCAGCACGTAGCGGTCAAGGCCGTACCAGCCGGCAACTCTCCAGGCGAGAATCAGGAACAGCTCCAGGAAAAGTAGGATTGGATTTATGCTGACTACACCTGCGAGCAGGTAGTTCATGTTCATGAAGCTGCCAAAGAAAGCGGCGATGCCTGTGAATATGCCGAGGATCAAGGCTACGCCAACGAGCACTTCTCCGTACGTCACAATGTAAGAAAAACTCACCACGTGGTGCAGGGCAAAGCTACTGATGAAATCGCCGTACCACGGCTGCACGTTCGGGTGCGCGCCAGAGGTTTGTGCCACGACCCCGTTCAGCATGCCCCTAATTGCCGCGCCTGCCTGTGAGCAAACCCAAGCAGGACTCTGCAGCTTTTCCCAACCAGCAGACAGCCACTGCCAGCCAACGTACAGCCTGACCAGTAGCCAAAACCATGCAAATCGAGAATCTGAAAAGAGAAACTTGGACAGCTTTGGCTCAGGGATTTCTACTGTTGGCATGGTGTTTTCGCTTTAATTTTGCTTTCAAATTTGAACCTGTAACAGCTACGCGCTCTAAGTACTGGCAGGTACCCATTTCTTCGGACGCCTTGTGCCTCTAGTGTAGCGTGTGTTGGTTAGTTTGTGAATACTGTTTGCCGCTGGGCGTAGACGCTCGGCGGCATTTTCAGTGCGCTGTGGATGCGCTCGTTGTTGTAGTACAGGATCTGCAGGTGGAGGGCGACGGCCAGCTCGGCGAGGCTGCCAAACCGGTCTGGGTCGCCCAGGTCAACCTTGAACTGCGAGTAGAACGACTCCTGGTAGCCGTTCTCCCACGGCGCGCCTTGCGGCTCATGGATACCTGGATGCCGCACTGCCCAGCAAACCTGGTGTAGGCCTTTGCCCGGTACTCGTTGCCCTGGTCTGAGTGGGTCAGTGCCGGTGCGTCGCGCTTGCCCAGGGCGTCGATGAGGGCCGTGACGGTCAGCTGCGCCGTGTGCGCGTTCAGCACGCTCCAGCCGACGACCTCGCGGCTCCACAGGTCCATGACGGTCGCCAGGTACACGAACCTGCCGTGGAACTTGAGGTACGTGAAGTCGGACACCCAGGCGATGCCGGCTCGTGCGGGGAACGGGATGGCGAGCAGCAGGTTCTGGTACGGCGCAGCGTCCCTGCCTGAATCACGAGCCTTTACCGGCCTCTTCGCCCTCCTGCGGAACGGCTTGATGCCGAAGAGCTTCATGACCCGCAGCGCGGACTTCCGGTTGACCCCCAGCTCCCGGGCGATCCGCTTGTGCCCGTAGCTCGGGTGGGCGTGGAGCACCCCCTCGATTCTGACCTTGAGCTGCCAGTCGCGCTCGGGCATCTTGGGGCGGTAGTACAGCATGGAGCGGGACAGCCCACCGCTCTCCGCGAGTGATTTCTTCGTCGGGTTGTGAAGGTGCACGGCGCTCACCAGCTCAGCGATCCAGCTCTTTTTTTTCCAGCTGCGACAGCCTGACCGTCAGCCTGCCGATGATCTCGTGGAGCGCCGAGTTCTCCCGCCTGAGCCTGGACAGCTCCAAGATCGACGGCGGGGCGGTCACGTTCGAGGCGACCCACTTGTAGATCGTCTTCGGGCTGAGGCCGTACTGCTTCGCCAGGTCTGGCACGCTCTCGCCGCTCTCCTTCAGCTTACGCAGCACCTCAGACTTAATCTCTGGACTGGCGGCTGGTGTTCCCTTGGGCATACGTTGGTTCTCCTTTCACCCAGTATACCGGAAGCGACAAGGTGTCTGATATTCGGGGTACCTGCCAGTATGTAGTCTGCGAGATCGTCAATGTACACCTCGAAGCCCCTGCGCCCCGTCTTTGACTGGACGATTGCAGACATCCGGTTGGGGTTGGCCAACTCGTTGAGCCTGATCTGCTGGAGCAGCTTCCAGGTCTCCTGTATGAATTGCTCTTCGGGGCTCATGGTCATGCTTGTATGGTTTCCTCAATTTTAGCACCCTTTGAGGTGAAGCCATACGCTCTACCCCGCCACTCACTATTTCTCGTTCAACCAGAGATATAGTGAGTTGAGCCTAGACTCGGTGTAGTACCAAAAAATGTTCTATATCCTAGAATAATTTAAAAAACTCAAGAACAACCCGACCACCAATAGCTCGCGAACACCCTATTAAACTGACAGCGTAGTGATCGGTCTGCTCTGGGTAATGTAGAGCTTGCCACCTTCCATCGCCCACTCGATGTCTACGGGGAAGCCGTAGTGCTTCTCAATCTTCTGTATCAACTTGGCGAGCTTGGAGACCTGGGCATCAGGTAGCTTCTGCTTGCCCTGTTCTTTCTTAACCACGGATACCCATTCATTTTCTTTGCTACCCTTCACAAGCTTCTTAGTTTGCTCGGCGACATTCTTCTCTAAAATTTTGTTTTCCTTCTTCAAAACTATATAGCTGTCTGGCGTGATGGAGCCAGACACGATGGCCTCACCCAGACCATAGCCTGCCTCGATGATGAGCTGGTTGTAGTCCTGGGTCACTGGATGGACAGAGAAGCCGATGCCTGAAACTTCACTCTGCACCATTTTCTGCACGACTACGGCCACTGAGATGAATTCCTTCTGCAAATTTTTCTCAAATCGGTAGAAGATCGCGCGAGGCGTGAAGAGCGATGCCCAGCACCGCTTCACGTTTATTGTTAAATTTTTTTCTGTCGTATTTAGAAAAGTGTCGAGCTGGCCAGCCCACGCAGCTGACGCGCCGTCTTCCGACGTGGCAGACGAGCGCACGGCAACGTACTTCGACTTCAAGAGCTTGAACTCGCGCTGAATTTCCACGGCAATATCCTTCGGCATTTCTTCACTCAAGATAATGCCCTGTATTTTCTTTGAAACCTGTTCAACGCTGTTGGTGTCCTCGTGCTTCACCCTGTCCAGCACGGCCTCGATGTCTGCTCGAATGCCCGTCTCGTCGACGAACCGCTCGAATGACCACGAAAGCACAACGAACCCGAGCGGCACGGGGATGCCAGCCTGGGTCATCTCGCCGAGCGACGCGCCCTTGCCGCCAGCTGAGGCAACGTCGAACTTGGAAATTTTATTGAAGCGCTTGGTGAGCATGCCTAACGCTTCTCAGCTGATCATTAATTTCTTTATCCAACTGTTCACGATCCTGCACAATCTCATCTAAAACTTCTCGTGTGAGATCCCACGATGTGCTGCCGTAGGTGATGGTCACCTTAACCTCATCTGCGCTCGGCGCAATGTTGACCGAGAAGCCCTCGCTCACGTCGAAGCCGTTCTTGTTCGGCAGCTGCTCAATGAACTTCAGCGCTGCATCTCTACCTTGTGTCTTCTCGATGACCTTCAGCAAGAACGTCTCACCGATGGACTGGTGCGTTCCGAGAAACCGCTGCATCTCAGTGTTAGCTTGGTACTTCTGCTCGTTCTGCCCGTATACGCGCTGCCACACAGGTTCAATGCCCACGTACTTCTTCACAATCTCCGCAACGTTTGCCGCTGACCTCGAGTAGCTGTAGTCTGCTAGATCGTTGTTCTCTCTCGCCACCGCATCGCTCTGCTCGAGCAAGAACGCGAGCAGGCGACCCTCGTTGTAGGCAACACCCCAGGCTTTCGCAAACTCAGGGTTATGGCTGACCTGGTAGTTCAAGTTCTCGGAAACGATGAGCTTGTTCCCAAACGGCAGAGCCTTCTCAACCGCTGCCTTGAGGTCGTCGAGGCTCGCCTCTGCTCCAGTGAAAGATTCGTTGGCCAGCAGCTGGCGGTAGGCAGTTTCCTGCGCACGGTCACGGGGTGATGCGTATGCCAAGCCCATGCTGACAAGGGGTTTCTTCTCTTTGCCGACCTGCTGGGCGTGCTCACGTCCCTGCGGGGTCAGGCGGCGCTGTTCATCCTTCTCACCAGGTGCCGCAGGCGCTGGCTGGTCGTGCCGAAAAATCTCCAAGCGGATGGTTGGCTGGATATCCCTCACAAATTCATGGCTCTCCTGGCTACCGCCTTCTGCATTTTTCATGTTGTGTGGCTTACTTGATTAGTTTGATTATACCAGTGTTCGCATCAACCTCAACCATGTCACCAGTCTTGAATACCTGCGTGGCAACCTTCGTACCGATGACGCACGGCTTGCCCAGCTCGCGGCCACGATGGCCGCGTGGCACGTGATGCCACCCTCGTCCGTCACGAACGCCGCTGCCTTGTGCATGGCTGGCAGGTAATCTGGCGTGGTCATGGTGGTAATTAAAATCTCCCCAGGTTTCAGCTGTGGGATCTCTTTCTTGAACATGAGCACCCGCACCTTGCCGCTGGCAGTACCCCTCATGGCAACCTGGCCTTTCACCTGGTTCATAGAGGTTGCCTTTTCCTTGTGGAGGGTAAACTTGCGCTCCTCACAAAAATCCTCGAGCGTGGTGCCCGTGTAAATTTCGTAGTTGTAGTACACGTAGTGCTTGCTGCGTGCAATTAACTCTGCACGCGAAGGCAGAGCGCCGCTCCTAACTTCATTAAAAGTAAGGAACTTAACGTGGTCTCCGAGCTTCGGAAACAGCTTGCGCAGGGTCAGCTGGAATATCTTGTCGGTATCTTCAAGAAAGTCTACCGATCGCTCGCGCATGCGCATTGAAACTTTCTTCTGGCTCGGCGTTGCAGAGTCCATACCTGGGATCATGTACACCGCGTCAACGCCCACCCAGCATTGTACAGAGTCGTAGTAGAACTCCACGAGCTGATCTAAATTCTTGAGGGGCTTTTTCGCTTTCCACACTGGCTCAATTTTATCGAGGACTGCCTCAAACTTTCTGACGACCTCATCCATGAACTCGGGGTTCTTCTTGATCTCGGCGAGGATGTGCTTCTCGAAATCTGGGAGCACGTCGCTCCTGTAGTAGACACCCGCAGAGTTTTGGGTGACGTCGAAGATGGTGCTCGGCGCCGTCCAGTGGTAGTCGGTGATGATGGCCTTTGTCTGCTGGTCTTCCCACAGCTGGTACGCGAGCAGGCAGTTCTCCCGCGTGTACTCTTTGTAGTAAAACTTCTTTTGTTCCTTTGGCATGAGTTCTTATAGTTACTGGTTAGGCTCTCCCTGTAATGACTGCGCCCCGAGCCACGCAAGCTCGAAAAGCGAAACGAACGTCTTGTAAATTTCTGGGTCATCTAGCATGACACCGGAAAGCTTGCTGCTCAGAGACGTGATGCGAACCTTGCTATCACCGAACAGAGAGACATCAGCTGCTAGCGGGTACTTCTCGCTCGCAATCTTCAGCGTGTCACGCGATTTATCTGGGGCAATTTCTCCTGCATCCGCAGTGTAGAGCACTTTGGCGAAAATATCTTTTGCGTTTCGCTCTTCATGGCCAACTTTTCGCTCTGCTTCTGAGTAGAAATCTTGAAAGCCCTCGAGTGGGTACAGCGTGCGCACAGTATCTCCTGATTTTGCGTAAGACTCGTTTCGTGCAGCAAGCAAACCTTCTTTGCCCTCAAAGAACTTGACGAATGGGCGCTCATCACCCTGAAGGCTGTAGATTGTCTTCAGGTCGCCCAAAACTTTATCAAGATGCTCTCGCCTCTCGTGCAGCTCGCGCTCCTGAAGATCCAGGAACAGCTCTAAATTTTCTGGGTTCTCAGCCAGGTAGAACGCCTTCTTGTCCTTCTCGAACGTGCTGCACAGCCCCTTTTTTACGAGCGAATCCAGCACGACGTAGGCTGTCGGGCGGTTGACGCCAGCCTTCTTGGCTATTGCCTGGACGTTTGCCTGGACAAGCTCAAGTAGGCCAACGTACACTTTCGCCTCCTTTTCGCTCAAACCCAGGTGCCCTAGCTCTTCTGGTATGTTCATATTTTTGTCCTTCTGCTGTAATACTACATGGTTTACCAATATTTGTCAATAGTAACAGACAAATTAATATGCTAATAAATATTGGTTATTACTAGTTATGTATCTATTTTATTCATTACCACTTGACAATAATCTGGTATTGGTGTATGATGTCTCTCGAACGCTGGATAAGCGTGGCGACTCAAATCCTGAGGAGGACAAACGGCATGAAGAGAAACTGGATCGTCATCGAATTCCACGTAGGGGAGTTCCTCTACGACGAACCCTCAAATTCAGGCTGCTGCCCCGAGCACTTTAGCTCGGCGTACGGCTCATTCACAAAAGCTGAGGCAGAAATCGATGCCACGTTCCGAGAACGTGAGGCAGAGATTGCTGCTAATCCAACTGGACTACGGCCAGCAGACGGTTAAATTTCTCGCCGTTCGCCTCAAACCTTCTCGCAGGGAACCACGCGTTCCCTCTCTCTTTGAGACCTCGAGCAATCGAGGTCTCAAAGTCAGCAAGTCAATTGTGCCCACGACTCAAAATCGGGTGACCTGTGCTCCAGGTTTAACAAAGCACTCTTTGTAAAACCCTGACCGCAAGGCAGGTGAAGAGACCAATGTCCAGGAGGACACGTATGCGAATCTTAGTCATCGACGACACCCAGACCAACCTGACGTCTGCTCGGCAGACCCTGACTGGCCACGCTACCCTCGTGAACAGCCACGAGGCAGCCTACAAGCTGCTCCAGCGCGAACCAGACTGGAAAAACCTCTTCGCGGGCCCCTAGCTATAATAGCTTGGGCTACAAAGAGCAGGTAGCTCAACAGAGAGCCGACCAGGCCTGCCCGCTTCGATGCTGTGCTCACCGACCTGCTCATGCCTCCCAACTTACGCTCAGTTGGAGACAAAGAGAAGAAGCGCGAGTTCGGAAGCCAGCTCATGGCGCAGGGCATGGCGATCGCGTTCCACGCTGCGGTGCACGGCGCAAGGTACGTTGCCGTGTTCTCCATGGGCTTGAGCAACCACTGCCACCCGGCAGTGGGTGACCTCATGCCGATCAACCTCGACAGGGTGGGCGTCATCACCGTGAACGCGACGAAGGTCGGGTTCTTCGGCGATAACTCTTCTCCCGAAGAGAGGGTTCCCATCGAGAACACCGAGTGTCCGAGCCAGTGCGCCGACAAGAAAGCAGGACGCAGCAGCACCTGCTACGTCTGCCGCGACACGGGCAAGACCCTCGGCAAGAACTGGGCGTGGGCTCAGGCAAGTCGTGGGGAGCGATTCGCAGGCCTGACCAGCTGAAGCGGTCGAGTAGAACCATCACCAAAGGAGGTGATAACAGTAAAGCTAGGGAACCTTGTGTTCCCTCCCTTTTGAAACTTTGAACATTCGAAGTTTCAAAATTGGAAAATCAAAAATTTGAGGAGCCAGAACAAATGCAGATCGTCGCTGAAAAGGGAATCCAGGATACGCTCGCTCGCATGTATGAATCGCTCGCACCTGAAAACGTAACGCTCGTGGACATTGAGTCCACCTACGAACCTGGCGATATGCGCCAGAGCTGCCGAGGGCTGAATGAAGCCCTCAAGGTCGTTGCGGATGGCAACCCAATCGTCATGCTCGGCTGGCAGACGCCGCTGGCGTACGCATCAAGGCGCGAGTGGCACGGTGCGATGGCGTACCCGCACGTCGCATTCTTACGGCACCCAGCTTCCACGGGAGAAGTCTCGGCTGCCATAGCCGAGGCGGCACGTGGGGCACGCCCGATCGACCAGCTGGCAATCGCACTGCTGACGGTCGAGGCACCCGAGAACAGAATGGGCGTTCTGCACCACGACCTCAATAGTGCAATGCGCGATGACGGACGCAGGGCAGAGTGGCTCGTGCGTGCTCGGAAACACCTCGGCGATCACACCGATGACGACTCATCAGCATGGTGCAAACACAGGAGCAGCCCCAGCTTGGCACGCTCGCTGGGCAGAGCTTCCCCGATGTCTGCGTTGACATACAGGGAACGCTCATCGATGACAACGGTGATTTTCGTTCAGACGTGGTTCAGAAGGTGCGGGAGCTATCGCAGGGCAGACCGGTCACCATTTGGACTGCTGGACAGCCCGACGAGCTGAGCCACAAGCACGGCATACGCGAGTACGGCCTGGCCTGGAAGCTTTGCAGTAAAAACTCGCTGCGCGGCACACGTGTCTACGCCATCATCGACGACCTGGGCAGGAAGAGTTCACTGCCTCGTACAACGTCACCTGTGAGGTGTACGTCCAGGTGTAAACTATACCGAGCCTGACCAGCTTAAGAGGTCGAGTAGAACCATCACCAAAGGAGGTGAGAATATGTCACGGATGGTGTACATTCTGGCAGCGCTGATGCTGGTGCTGCTGGGGGCTATCTTGGCGCTCGGACTGACGTCCACGTTTGGCCGAGCCGAGATGCTGTACCAGCCACTCATCTTGTTGTGCAGGCTGGCCGTCCTGGTTGGGGGGTTCGCTGCCACCCTTTGCTGCCTCGGCAGGCAAACGGCAGGGTACTAGCCCTCACGCGTCATCCTTCGGCCACGGCACCGAAGTTGCGATGAAACCCTTTCGCGTAAAAGCATGGGTGCTTGGGAACCTCACGGTTCCCTCTTTTTTTTTTAGACCAAGTTGACACTGCCAAAATCAATTGAGCGATGCGCCACTTACTCGTTCTTTGTTATGCCTTTCCCCAAAGTTATTTCGCCAGCCTTGGGATTAAATATTATCTGTCCAAAATCAGTATCAATCTGTACAGCTTTTTTAATTGGAAGCTCTTTACTCACCTCTAGTTTTACACCCGTGATGCTGCCCTTTGCTGCCGCGTTCTTAATTGTGACGCTCATGGGTTTTTCAAAGATTTGTCTTACGGCTTCATTAGAGGTGTCTCCTTCTATGCCCGTGATGTCCCCTGCTGCCACCACGCCCTCAATCAGAACCCTAAGCCCTGGTTCAAGAGAGTCGGTATCCTTACCACTTAACTTATCATCGATGGCAATGACCAGGTTCAACAGCTGCTCAAGGGTGAGCCTTTGCCTCTCTAGCTCAATTGCGTCTTGAGAGCCAACCAAAACTCCGTACAGCGCATCTAACGCCGGAAAGAGACCGAGCAGCTTCTCAATTGCATTTTTATTTCGAACAGATTTTTCTCGCTTTTTTAGTTCAGCCTCAATCTTTTTTTCTACTATGGATTTATCCATCTTTTAGGATGTTAATGGTTTTGACAATGCAGAAACTGTTAAGCCATACGATAACACCATCTCTGTTCTAGGCTAACCTTACATCTTCTATGAACCCGTGGTAGACTGTACTTGATCGGGGTAAGCCCACCACCGGTTCACACACGCTAGGCCTTACGGCCTAGTTTTTGCGTCCCGTTCTGGGTGTTCCCCAGAAAACAAACACGCGCTTGCCGTACGTACTAGCGTAAATGCGGCGACCGTTTTTTAGCGTCATGTACGGTGAAAAGACGAGAACCTTCTTCGCTTTTGCCATTTGCTTTTCGCTCCTTATCGTCCATGTCCTTTTACTTTTCCGAGCCACATGGCTGGCTCCGCAGGCTGAACAAAAGTTCCAAACCTGTCGAGAGATGTGTTTTGCTCAAAATTAAAACACGTCGCCCGATAGATCGAGGACGTGTCTTGAACTAGGACAAGAGGACTACAGGTGCGCTGTAGGCTACAAAGGTTGTCTGAATTTTCTGCAAAGACAAGAAACGTGTTCTAAAAAATGTGCACGTGCGACGAACCACGATCTGCAAGTAACGCACTACCGAGTGTAAGTACGAACCAGTCTTAGCCACTACGTAGGAAATTTTTTCCTTTACTGTGGTAGTGGCAACTGGCAGGCATGCGCCTATATCGCTCAAACTAATCGCGGTGAGAGGCAACGGTGCGAACGGTGCAGCAAGGCCATAGTTCGGCGGCGTAAGGGACTGCGAATACAAACCAACGCTAGTAAAGGCTACGGAAATATTACCGCTGCCCGTGGAAACTCCAAAAGAGAATGTTGACTGTTTAAGTGGATCAGTCAAACCCGTTGCACTTGCCAAGCCCACGCCAACCAAAGCACCCCAGCAAGGTGCGGAGCATGGGCCAATCGTTGAGACTTGCACGGCCGTCAAAAGCTAGACTGATGCCAAGTGCGCTCACGGCAGCTGAATTTTCTGCACTAAAGCTGGTCGTTCGAAGCCAATCAGTAGCTTGCGGGGTTCCAAAAAGATTTTTTTGTGTGTCAATTCCATTCATAATTCAGATACTACACCATACGAGCACGCATGGCAACTCCCGAGCTAGCAAATTTGATGTACTCCCCGCATGGACGTACACATCCGAGAACTCCCACGAAGCGCAGGATGTTCAAAATCTAGGCTGGGGTCAAAAAGAGTCTTCTCTGACTTCGTACGAAAGCCTATTGAGCCACGGCAATGCTCACGAAGTGCGGGAGCGCGTGTTTGAGCGTTATCAAAATCGATAAAAAAATATTTTAATGACCAAGTAACTATTTGGTTATGCTCTATTATTTTTTAGGGTCATCGTCTCCGATGATCTTCTCAAAAGGCTCAGCTGACTGCCACGCGAGCTCGAACAGCGTCGAGAGTGAGTCGTAGATGCCCTGGCTTGAAATCTGAACGGCGAACATGTACGGCTGGTACGAGAAGAACATCACACTGCCATCGCACAGCACGTTGTCGGTCGGCAGGCTCATACCAGCAGGCAAGAATCTCTGTTGGAAATTTTCGCCATGCTGCATTGTCTTGGCGTACGCAACGTCGCCAGGGTTTCTGCCGAGCAGTTCCCTGAACTGCATTGATCCAGTCAGTGCCGTTTTCATGATGCGCTTCGGGTAGTCTGGGAATGCTCCCTCAATATCTTTAATGGTGCAGAAGAAATCCACTTTCTTTGCCAGTAAAATTTTTTCGTACAGTGCTGCAACTGCGTCTTTGCCCTCGTGCAGGAGCACCTGCGGTTTTTCCTTGCGCACGTTGTAGATGGCCAGCAGGTTTGGCAGCGAGGTCTTAACGAGATCTTCTTTTCTCTGCAAGTCTGCGATGAGTTTTTCTGGTGATTCAGCTACGAACAACACCTTGCGGCTCCGAGGGACGAGGCTCACCAAGCCTTTCTGTTGGAGGCTGTCCAAAATCAGATAGGCGGTAGGCCGCTTCAATCCCGCCTTGAAAGCAACGCTGTTCACAGAGGCAGTTCCCAGCTCAAGCAGAGCCAGGTATATACTGGCCTCTTTCTCATTTAGTCCTACTTGCTTTAAAACGTCGTGTACTTCCATGTATCCAGTATATACCAGAACGGATATTTTGTCAACTATTCTGACAACTAATTAAATAATCAACAAATATACTGTAAATATTGGTATATTGTGTATTTACTACGTTATAAGTATTGACATAGTATTGATTACATGATATAGTACGTGCAGAAAGAAGGAGGATAAACGAATGCGACAGACACTTAAAGGCACGCCCACTACACCAGTGCTGGCACCAACCATCACATCAGCCCTCGTTGCCCGTTCTTACGAACTCTACGGCTCGCTGCCAGGCATCGAAGATGCTGCCGTGAAAATTGCTGCTCAGCTGTTGGAAATTGCGGCTAAGGAGAAGGGTGAGTACCACATCGTTATTGCGCTCAGCAATGATGGCGACTACTACTTCGGTGTACGAGCACCCCTTTTCATCTCACAGCTCCCACTATGCCGAAGATTGGAGGTTCCGTGGGTGGAGGCTGGCAGTCTTGGATCAGGGTGTCCTTTTGATAGGCATCTGGCGCACGGGCTTCTTTAGCCCCACGGCCTGACCAGCCGTAAAGAGGTCGCAAGTTATGGGGAGTGTAAAATCTCCCCTCCCTTTTCGAGGCCACGGGGTTCGCGGTCTCAAATTTGGAAAATCATGGGGAGGAGAACACGATGATTACAAAAACGAGAAGAGCGAGCACGTATGCACAGTTCCGCCGAAAGATGTTCAGTATCTTTGGCCGAGAGAACTGCTGCATTGCCTGTAGGCCAATCTACAGGCGAGACCGCAGCAACGATGCCTGCGTGTACGATGACGTGCGGCCTACATCTCCAGAAGAAATAGCGGATGTAATCGCAGCGGTTCGAGAGGCAGGGTTGAACCCAGACCTCTTCATCCCACAGCACGGATCAGACACAGACGCACCGCTCCGCAAGCTGCACGGTGGTGGATACTGGCTCTGCTGCTGCAGCCTCAAGAGTTTCTGCGAGAAATTTCGACGGGCACTCAAACCGAGCTAGCCGAGTTTCGGGAAGTCTCTAAAACTTCCCTCACTTTTCGAGGCTGTGAAGTTCGCAGCTTCAAAATATGAGAGCACCTCAAAACTTCAAGGAGATTTAAAAATGCCAAACAGCAACTGGGACGGAACGTGGTCTATCCTCATAGACGAGCGGTTTACCACGGAGGCCGCTACGAAAGAAGAGGCTGTCCAGGATCTGCGCAAGCAGGTACTGAGCACTCTCGAATTCTTGCTCAAGGATCCAACGCACGGCGATCCGTACAGCAACGGCGATGAGGATGAGCACGCGCCAAATGACAGCCTCCACACAAACACTGTCGATGTTAAAGACAGTGAAGAGCGCGCGTGGTGACCTGCGGATGTTCCTGACTATTAGCCAGAAGCATTCAGACAGTACGTGAGCGTGAGAAGTCCAACAACCTGGGAAGCCCAGCGACCCGTTCGCAGAGCTTCCCTCCCTTTTCGAGACCACGAGGTTCGCGGTCTCAAATTTGGAAAATCATGGGGAGGAAATGTGGGGATTATGGAAACGAATGGAATTGACTATCGAGAGCTTGGGGCACAAGATTTTTTACAGGTATTCAAATCGGCTTCCACACAAATACGTGGGCGCTACGGAATAACTATAAAAAAACTTGCTACCAGTCTACAGGTAACCGGAGACTTCGACGGCACAACGATCAGTGTACGCAAAGACATGGACGAAGAGCTGCAACTCTTTATTTTACTACATTTGTTTGGGCATACCGTACAGTTCAACAGTTCTGAGGAGCTGAGGCGAATTGGTTTGAGCGTGTACGGCCCAGGCAACATTAGCGAAGAAACCTTGGAGGCCATTCGAGCTTATGAGCGAAATGCTAGCCGCTACGCCCTGTGGCTGCTCCACGAAATTGGCGTTATAAATCTCGACCAGTGGGTATCAGACTGGTCAAACGCCGACATGGAGTACCTGATCGAGCTGTACAAAACAGGAGCAAAGTACGAACTGAGCCTCGAATTCTTGGTAACGTACAAGGCAAAATATATCAAGTACGGCAGTGAGCTACTCACGCCCTTAGCGGTTCCACCATTCACCCCAAAACAATGGGAGAGCAGATTTTCGTTCTGAGTGAATAGAAGTTTTTTAAATCCTGAGGAGGATACAACGATGAGAGTTTTGGTAATAGACGACAAGCAGCTCCACCGGACAGCCGCAGTCCAGACGCTCCAGGGACACGACCTGACGCTCGTGGACAGCTACGACGAAGCCCAGAGGGTTCTGGGTCGAGAGGTTCCCTACCAGCAGCTGAAAGCGTGGGCGGCTGCCCATGGCCACGACAGCTACCTGGGTGCACCGCCAGAGGTTCAGGAGCAGGCACTGGACGAGCCCGCCCAGAACCATTCGATGTGGTGCTCTCTGACCTGCTCATGCCAGCAGGAAGGAGCGAGATGGGTGGCGAGGGTGAGCAGTACATCGGCCAGGAGATGCCCGTCGGCTTCAGCCTCGCGCTCCAAGCCGTGCTCCACGGGGCAAGGTACGTTGCCGTGGTAACCGCAACGAACCACCACGCCCATCCAGCGAGTGCCATGCTCGACCGTCTCGGCGGTGGCAGCCGCTGGTGTGATGAGACCAAGCCGTACTCGGGCAAGCGCTCAGAGGCCGTCTTCCGCATGAATGGCACGGTCGTCGGCTTCTTCCACCACCCGAAGCATTTCGTCGATGGCACAGTGTGCCCGCGTTGCAACGGCAGCAAGAAAGAGGTCGGGGAGGATCAAGCCTGCCTATTGTGCGATGGCAAAGGCCTCGATGAGGGCAAGCACTGGGGCAAGGTGCTCGAACGCCTACTCGAAGCTGGTGCCAGCATGGCGTCAAAGCCTGACCAGCTGTAGGGGTCACACCTATAAGGGGAGCTTTCCAGCTCCCCTTTTTTTCAAGACCCCAGAAACCTGTGGGTTCAAATTTGGATACTGCTGAAACAGGACGACACATGCCCCGCATAGGATGCGTAACCTACGAGCATGCTTAGGTTTTTAAAATGGCAACTTATTAACACGCAATTTAAATAAAATGGGAGAGCTGCGATAGCTCTCCCCTTCACGTTTGACTTAGACGTCCTCGCCGGTGTCGCCACCGGTTTGTGCGCCGCGACACTGCTTCATACCGCCTCCTTTCATCTCGATCATACAGCACATTTGAAATCCTGGATACACTCCAGCGAGCGGCAGTCCACGCCAATCTGGAAGTACGTTGATGGCGACAAGGCCGTCCTGGAATCTACGACCAGGCCATCGTACGAGACGCGGACGTACTCTGATGAATCTCCGATCCACCGCACCTTGCCGACAAGACCCTGGGACTTGGTGAGCCGATGGAGTTCTTCACGCGTCTTGCCCCGCGAGGAGTGCGTACCGAGAACAAAGAACGCGCGAGGATTTGCCATGAACGAACTACTAGAGATGAGTAGATCCATCATGTTTTCAATCGGCAGCTCCCGAAGGTTCGGGTTGGTCACCTCTGGCGTCATCACGAACGGCGAGAACAGGATCTTACCTGGGTTCATGGCAGCCACGTCCATCATGTCCTCTACGTCGGTGGTTGCCGAGGAGAGCGTGTGGAGAAGCGTTATCGGAGCTACCCCGTCCAGGTGCTCTACGCCCCGAACGATTCTGGCGTACACGTCCTCGTGCTTGCCGAGGGTAGCTGCGCCGCGGTAGGCGTTGTAGGTCTTCGGCTCACCATCGAGAGAGATGTCAATGGCAGCCAGCTGGCGAGCGGTCGAGGAATCCAGCTCGACGAGGCTGTACCCGTTGGTGATAATTTCAAGGGGTATCCCCATCTCTGAAAGATCCTGTGCCATGGCTGAGAGCAGATCACGGCTCCTCTGGTTGAAGAGCGGCTCCTTGCCGACCACAATGACGCGCTCGATGCCGCGCAGAAAGTTACGATTGACGACGTGCGCGAGAACCTCCTTGGAAATGAAGGTGTTCGGGCTGTCGTAGTTGAGGTAGCAGTGCTCACACTGCATGTTGCAGCTGTTGTTCACTGTCAAAGCAACGGCTGAGTACATCACGAACTCCTTATTTTGAGATCAAAAACGTCTTTATTATACAACTTAAAACTCATACGGTCAAATAAAATTAGGCAGGTGGAATTTTGGTTCCCTGGTGGAAAACCATCTGCCACTTTCCATTTATCAGCTTCCAAATGGAGCAGCGCAAGGCTGAAACTTTGCCCTGGTCGGTGTTCAGCTTATCTGAACGATACGTTACCAGCACCACGTCCTCCACCAAGTGCCTGGCGGAAAAATCTTGAACCACTATCTGCTCGTCCACCTGTTCATTTTTCAAACCTTCCACCGTTACGGCTTTGTCGTAAATTTTTCCAGAGCTGCCGAACTCTACGAACTCATCGGCGAGAAGCTCAGAAACCGATTCAGAAGAATTTCTGACATCGTGGCGGTGGAGCCTGGTCTCTAGTTCGTGAAATATTTCTGTCTCTTCTTTGTTCATTTCTTCCTACCTAGTGTTTAGAATATTCTCGACCGTCGCGTCGGCAAAGATCTTCATTGTATCAAAAATTTTGATGGTCGGGTGGTGCGGTATGAGCAGCTGCAAATCAGTGCAGGCCAGGATGACGCAATCCAGATTCTTGCCCTCGAAGTCGTTGATAATAGCGATGAGCTCTTCCCTGTCCTGGTTCTTCTGCTGCCCAGTGACGAGGTTCAAGATGAACTTCCCCAGCTTCGCCTGCTGGAGCTCGTTCGGGGTGACGTACCCAATGCCGCTCTCGGCGAAAGCGTTCTCGTACAGCTTATTTTTTATGGTGGCCGAGGTTGAGACGATGCCGACCTTGTGCATGTTCTCTGACTTCAGAAACTTGACCGTCTCCTCGACGATGCTCAATACAGGAACCTTTACAGCATCCCTGATTTCTTGAATGAAGACGTGCAGCGAGTTGCACGGCATGACGATGAAGTCAGCACCAGCCTTTTCTAGTCGCCTTGCTTCTTGTGTCAGGAACGGCAGGCAACGCTCAATGCCGACGTTCTTCGCAATGGCATCTTCCTCTATCTGGTACGGCAGGGGCACGCTCGATATCAGGACTGGAGGCCTGGCAGTCCTGTCCTTCTTCTGGCACGAGAAAACAATGTCCAAGTAGAACTCGGAGGTCGTCTCTGGCCCCAATCCACCGATAATGCCGACTGTTTTCATAAGATTAATTTAGTATCCGTGAGGGTTCAATGTTACCATGATACCATAATTCCAACACTTTCATTACTTTCTAAGGAGCTTGGAAACAGTGAGTGGCACCCTAGACCGAACTCGCTCTCTCAGAAGCTCAGGAAGTGCCCGTGGGCTTCCTTGGCCTTGCGCTTGTCTAAGCCGAGGTAGTAGCGGCAGGTGGTCTCGAGCCTGCTGTGGCCCAGGATCTCCTTGATGTGGGCCATGGGGCAGCCGTTGAAGAGCAGGTTCGTGGCGGTCGTGTGCCGCAGGATGTGCGGCGTCACCTTCTTGTTGATGCCCGCCTTCACGGCCTGGCGCTGGAATATCTTGCTGATGTCCATCTTCGACCAGCGCGTGCCGCGGTTCGTGACGAAGAGCGGGCTATAGCTATCCTCCCGCTGCTCGAGGTAGTACCTCACCCAGTGCAGGCAGCGGTCGGTGAAGAACACGACCCGCTCCTTGTTGCCCTTGCCCACGATCTTCGCCTCTTTCGTCTCAAAGTTGATGCTGTCCCGCTCGAGCGAGAGCGCCTCGGAGATCCGCATGCCCGTGCCGAGGAGCACCTCGACGAGCGCCCTGAACCTGAGGCCGTCGATGTTGACGCACGTGCGCCTCGTGTTGCCGTCCCAGCGGTTCTCGACCTTGATGGACTCCACGTACTGCCGCACCTCGTCGTTGCTCAGGTACACGACGTCGCGCCTGCTGCGCCTCGGGGATTTAATCTTGCCCGTGTCCATGACGCTGAGCCCGAGCGAGCCCGTGCAGTACCGCAGGAAGCTCTTGAGGGCAAAGACCATGGATGCAACCCGCGCCTCGCCAGCGCCACGGGTGATGATCTTCTGCTTCAGGATGGTGACGTGGGCTGGGCTGATATCCTCGACGGCTATGTCGCCCAGGTCCCTGACGATCCAGTGGAGCGACTCCCCGTACTTCTGCACGGTCTGGGCGGAGAGAAACATCTCGTATTGACCGTGGCGCAGGAAGCCCGGGATCAAACTTCTCATGTCTGTTTTTGTCGGCAGCAGGGTGCGATCCTGCTGGTAACTGCCCACTTTGGCAGTTGGTTCTAAGGAACTTTCCGCTTGCGTACTTTGCATACCAAAGAGCCTCGCTTCTAGCGTGTAGAAACGAGGCTCTTGGCGCAACTTCCGTGCATGAACACCAAACAATGATAGAAATGCTACGTCTCCGACAAAGCTCGACCTTCCGCTTTGTGAGATGATGGCCCGCGCCCTGAGGCTGGCCACATCAGCGGAAATCTCCTTAGAAAGGAGGTGATCCATCGACAGCTTCCGCTACCGATGCCTTGTTACGACTTTATCCCAGTTACAAGTCTTACCTTAAACCTCGTGAGAGGTCTTCGGATACTACCTGCTTCCATGACATGACGGGCGGTGATTGCGATACTTAACCTTAGTTCGCACCCCACTGGACAAGCGCTTCTCGCGCATCCAGCGAGTACTAGAGACCCCTTTTGTTTACGGCTCGTAGTTGGTCGCTCAAAATTTCAATTTCCTTAAGTCCTTGCTCGTCTAAATGTTGCTTGCGCACCACCAAGGCGACAATTTGCTTAAAAAACTCAAATGCTCGAGCTTTTTTTCCAAACAGTGGATGCTGTTCAAAGAATGGGACAAGCTTTTCGGCTATGTCGGTGATGTTGCTCACCTTGTAGCGAACGTGCTTTTTCCAATTCTTTACAGAGTACTTCTGGTACCTCCCGAAATCGAGAGCGTACACTGTGCCACAACCTATCAAATCTTTGATAGCGTTCAACACATCAACGTCGTCTTCGGCAAGTTCAATTACAAAGCTCGGTCTAACCCGAATCTGTAGCTTGTACTTTTCATCCTTGCCAAACTCAACGTAGAAGCACCCTTCACCAACCACAAAGCCTGAAACATTGTCAGGGCTTATGGTGTTTACCATCTAATTTTTTCCCTTTGCCGATTAATCGGCTATTACGGATACTGCTGACTTCCTTAGAAGGATCTTTACGAGAAAGACCAAAAGTTGGTTACTACTTGCTAAGGATCTCCACGGGTCATTACGTATACACTTTCTTACATTCATTGCGAGTTGCTTCTTGCCTGTCAAAAAATTCACAGGACAAGGCCATTTTCCCCTATGTACACGTAGGGTCAATGGCAACTGCTATCCTCTTCAGGATGCATAGACTGTAATTTGCTTTTCAGTCCTTCAGTCTGTCCCTTACGGTTCAGACCTACCTACAGCTACCGAGCACCTCTTGCGAGGTGAACGGGTTGGATTTTCACCAACTTGCTTACGTAACTGCCGCGCGCATTTTTATTTTGTACAAAACCTGAGAACGTATTCACCGTAGCGAGGCTGATCTACGGTTACTAGCGATTCCGGCTTCATGAGGGCGAGTTGCAGCCCTCAATCCGAACTGGGGGTAGTATTGATAGGATTTGCTCCGGATTGCTCCTTGGCGTCCCTTTGTCCTTCCCATTGTAGCACGTGTGTAGCCCAAGGCGTAAGAGCCACGCTGATTTGACGTCATCCCCACCTTCCTCCCGCTTAAACGCTGGCAGTCTCGTGGACACTTGTAACTCAACAATAGGGGTTGCGCTCGTTCGCACACTTAAGTGCACATCTCACGGCACGAGCTGACGACAACCGTGCAGCACCTGTGTACCACCCTCGAAGGCGCCCCTGTTTCCAGAGGATGCAGGTACATGTCAAGCCTTGGTAAGGTTCCTCGCTTACCGTCGAATTAAACCACATGCTCCACCGCTTGTGCAGGTCCCCGTCAATTCCTTTGAGTTTTAGCCTTGCGGCCGTACTCCCCAGGCGGATGATTTAACGCGTTAGCTACGGCACTAATGAGGGTCGATACTCTCTAGCGCCTAATCATCATCGTTTACAGCGTGGACTACTGGGGTATCTACATTCCAGTACTAAACTAACTTCGCGGTATTAACTTTATGTCGCCATAAAGATTGGACTATATCATTACCTCTTGAACAATTTTAAATTGTAGAATTTGGAAGGATTGCCGTATGAAGATACAAGTTTACTCAGTACTTCATTCTTTTCAATCCCATTCCAGTACTTCGAGTGGAGCGTTACAAACGTCCCAGGAACAAATTTTATAATCTCAGCAAACTTTCTCACGTCCTCTTCTCTCTCAATTTTAATCTTTCCATCTTTAGGCACTTCTCTTGAGTATATTCCTAAATTTTCTAGCAGTGACCTGTAGCCAGCTCGCAGTTTAGGGTGCGCGCAAGCAAGGAACACTGTTCTGATTAACCATTGAGTTCCACCATTTTTACCGTACCTCTTTGCTGGATAAAAGCAAATGCCCCCATCGCAGCTAAAAGCTGCCTGTAAAAATTTAGTGGAGATTTCAGATGACTGAAGAAATTCGAGCGGCAATTGCGCTGGTGGCAATTCGCCATTTTCAAACTTCAAAGTTCGAAAAGTGCCGAATGAACCAACTAGAAAATTACCAATAATTTTTGAGTCCACGATTGCTGTGTAAAGGCAGTCTTTGGTGAACCCAATTCTTATATTAGGATGGTACTGTTCGAAAACAGTAGCCACACTATCTCGAAATAATTCGATAAGCTTTTTAGATTTGTTCACGAAGTAAATTCTCCAACTTTTCCCCTTCGGGGATACACAGCCATCTGTGTAGAGTAAACCCAACAAAATGGCCAGTGCTTGTTTCGGAGGTATCCTGCGTGTAGTCTCTGAGGACTCGCTTTCCAAGATTGGAAAGATTGCCTGCTGATTGTCTGCATTCATGGGTTTTCACTGCTACTGATCTCTAAATAATTGTACGCCAGAGGCATTAACTATTTATTAACCAGTAACGAGTACCATGAGATACTCAGATGTTCCAGCATATAGCAGGATTTTTAATTCCAATGTTGCCATTGGAGGCGACCAGATACCATATCGATCCCATTCGCTACCCACGCTTTCGTCCTAGCAGTGTCAAGTGGCACCCAGAAGCCTGCCTTCGCTATTGGTGTTCCAAACGATATCAACGCATTTCACTACTACACCGTTTGTTCCAGCTTCCTCTTTGCCCTTCTAGTTGTGACAGTTTCAAAAGACAGTCTCCCAGTTAAGCTTCGAGATTTCACCTCTGACTTTAAAACCACCTATCGGTACGCTTTACGCCCAATAATTCCGGATAACGCTTGAGGTCTCTGTATTACCGCTGCTGCTGGCACAGAGTTAGCAACCTCTTATTCTCTCAGGTACGCTCAAAATATTGTTCCCGAGCAAAAGGACTTTACGACCCGAAGGCCTTCATCGTCCACGCGGCGTCGCTGGATCAGGCTTTCGCCCATTGTCCAAAATTCCAAACTGCTGCCTCCCGTAGGAGTCTGGACCGTGTCGCAGTTCCAGTGTGGGGGTCATCCCTCTCAGGACCCCTAACCGTCATAGCCTTGGTAAGCCATTACCTTACCAACTAGCTGATGGTGCCCAGGCCTCACTTTAAGCGTCTTGCGACTTTAGCCTTGCGGCCACATCAAGTATTATCCTCCTTTCGGAGGGTTATCCTCGACTTAAGAGAAAGTACCTAGGTATTACTCACCCGTTCGCCGTGGGTCTGAACCCACTCGACTTGCATGTCTTAGGCACGCCGCCAGCGTTCATCCTGAGCCAGGATCAAACTCTTCATAAAAGAAGTCTTACCTCGGGGCTAAACCCTTGGCAAGATTCTGGCATACGTTGATTTACACCGTTTGCAGGCTCAACGTACAAAGCACATCGTACACCGAAGTGCACTATTTTTAACAACTCAATCGGAACCCAAGTTCTGGGAAGAACTTGGTAGTACCGTGCTGTTTAAGCACGGCATTGACGTAACATTTCTATCACTATTCAGTTGCACTGTATTCAGTTGGGAAAGGGCGGGCTACTTAATCACCTGCGCACTACATTCTTTTTGCGAGTTACCGCAAATTGCTCTCAGTTCCGAGGCCAAATAAAAACAGACAAAACTTAGTTTGCTGTTTCGTGGTGCCCCATGAAACTTTGAACGTCCAGTTTTTAGTAGTGTGCGGTTGCTCCTTAAAAGCGAATTTTAAATAGCAAAGGAATGATACACGGGGGTGAAAATTTTGTCAAGATCTAGAGCGCGTGGGCAACATAAAACCACCGGTAAGGGTGGTTTTATGTTTGCTCGTTTTAAGAAGCAACGTTCGGCTTGGCAAGACACTTTTCTAACCCGCGATATACCTAGTCTACACCCCTGTCACCAAGGGCGTCAACTGGCTGGCGGACCCTGACGGGGTTCGAACCCGTATTTCTAACTTCGCGGGTTAGTGGCTTGCCAGTTAGCCGACAGGCCCCAGAAATCCATCGTAGCAATAGAAAATTAATTTGAGGTTGCATTTACATTAACTTTTTATGAATCTGTGGAAAACTTTTCTAACTTCGCCATCGCAGCTATACTCAACCTATGAAACTAGATCCCTCTATAAAGAGAAAGCTCGATAGCTTGCCGCGCCAGCCAGGCGTGTACATGTTCCGCGAGGCAAAAGGCAGGGTGATTTACGTTGGCAAGGCAAACGACTTGCGCAGCCGCGTGGGACAGTACTTCACAGGAGCTGATGAGCGCCCGCAGATCCCATTCATGATGGCGAAGCAGACAGGCTTTGAGTTCATCGTGGCGTCGAACGAGGTTGAGTCGCTCCTGCTCGAGAACAACCTCATCAAGAAGCACCACCCGCCATTCAACATTGCCCTGCGCGACGACAAGAGCTACGCGTTCATTAAAATTGACCACGCAACGCAAATTCCGCAAATTTACGTCACACGCAATAATGCAGAGCCAAACGCCCGCTACTTTGGCCCGTACTCTAGCTCTTTTAAAGTTCGCGAGACGTTGCACCTCGTGCGCAAGATTTTCCCGTACTGTGCAAACTCAAAAGTCACTGATCGCCCGTGCTTCTACTACCACCTCCACCGCTGCCCAGGCGTGTGCTTTGGCAAAATCTCTTTAGAAGAGTACGGCGCGTACATAAAAGAGATAGAGCTTTTCTTGGCTGGAAACATTGGCAAGGTTCAAGCGCTCCTCAAGACACAAATGCGCGAGGCGAGCACGCGCCACCAGTTTGAACGAGCTGCGGGCCTGCGCGACCAGCTGAACGCCATTACGGTTGTGCGCGAACGGCAGCGGGCAATCTTTGCGAGCCGTGCAAACTGGGACTTTGTTTCGCTCTTCCCCACTATAGACAAGACAGCTGTGAACGTGTTCGCCATTCGAGACGGCCACCTCAATGACAGGAAAAACTTCATTATGGAGAACACGGCGAAGCAGGCAGAGGCTGACGTGCTGGGCGCGTTCATGCAGACGTACTACGCGGCTGCACAAGAAGACCAGCCACGTGAAGTGTACGTGCCGGTGCAGCCAACTGACGCCGCAATTTTAAAAAAACTTTTCGCGCGCAGCGTGAGCTTCACGGTACCCACGCGCGGCAAGAAAAAAGAACTGCTGGCACTTGGCAGAGAAAATGGGCGTGAGTACTTTGAGCAGTGGTCAATGGAACAGGCATCAGAGGTGTCTAAGGCGAGCATCAGCTTAGATGAGCTGCAAAAAGTTCTGCACTTGCCACAGCCGCCGCACCGCATAGAGTGCTTTGACATCTCAAACATCCAGGGCACAAACTCTGTGGCGAGCATGGTGGTCGTCGAAGCCGGCAAGCCAAAAAAATCTGAGTACAGGAAGTTCAAGATAAAAATTGATGGATCGCCAGATGACTTTGCCATGATGCGTGAAGCACTCACGCGAAGGTTTGCACGTAGTGCAACAGCTAGCGCAGATGGCACAACGTGGCTACTGCCAGACTTGCTCGTGGTAGATGGCGGCAAAGGACAACTTGGCATTGCAGTTGAGGTGCTGCACGAGTTCAACTTGAACATTCCTGTCATTGGCTTGGCAAAACGCGAGGAAGAAATTTTTGTACCCGGAAGCTCGGGGCCAATCCTGCTCCCAAAATCAAACTACGCGCTCCAGCTCTTGCAGCGGCTTCGCGACGAGGCGCACAGGTTTGCCATCACGTTCCATAGGTCGCTGCGATCAAAGAAAGCATACGTGGGTGCACTCGACACAATTCCAGGAGTTGGCCCTGCAAAGAAAAAACTCCTCATTAAAAAATTTGGCTCTGTTGCTGGCGTGCGCAGGGCGAGCGTTGAAGAGATTGCAGATGTTGTTGGTAAGGTACTGGCAGAAAAAATTTCAAAGGTTTTGTAAAAAAGAAAAAGCGCCGCTGTTCCACCGAACTCTGCCTGAAGGCAGGTGGTGGAACAGGGCGTTCAAGAAAAATTACACGGAAAGGTCGATCGTGCAAACAGGTAGGACGACGCCCAGGCACCATCCTCGCGATTTTTGCATCATCGGTTTTCAGACGACCCGCCATTGGAAGCTTGCGTCCGTGGTAAATGGTGACGGCGTCCTCGTCAAAATTTGTCAGCTGGTCAATCACCACCATGGTGATGTAGCCAGTTTTTTTACTTCGCCTGATCCTAACTGAAAACGTCCTGGTCTCGGTCGGGACAATAAGGCGCGGGTGCACACTGGTGTTGTAGTGCACCCGAACCACGCTAACCACCCACTGCAGTTCCACTGATGATTTAACATCAAATCCGGTAATGTTCACTTTCCCCTCCTCAAAAAACTCTCGCCAATAGTACCACAATCACCTACCCATGTCCAGTTGTTTTCCTACCCAGACTTCGGTATAATCCACCCATATGTCACAAGCAGAAAAAATTGTTTTGTTTCTTCAGGTGCTCCTCGGCGTGGCGCTCATCGTGAGCATTGTCATGCAGAACCGTGGCGCGGGGCTATCAAACGTGTTCGGCGGAGGCGGTGGCGCAATGTACCGCACCAAGCGCGGTTTTGAGAAGTGGGTATTCTACCTCACCATTGTCATGGCAATCGCCTTTGTTGGCCTGAGCATGGCAGCTGTACTGCTCGCGCAGTAGCCTAGCCACCCGCGAGCCCAAACCTTGAGAGTTTACATCCAAAAATTCATAGACGAGGTGCGGAAAATTTGGCGCGGCGCCCAGCAGCTGCGTTTTTTCCGTTTTGCAGACATTGCGAGAATTCTTAAAGAGATGGGACGGACAGAGCGAATTTGGTCAGCAGTGCTCATCGTGGTGCTTGTCGCAGACCTGGGTGGAATTAGCTACGGCGCATACATTGCACACACGCGGCAGATCCCAGCGCACGGAGGCACCTATATAGAGGGCTCATTGGTAAACCACAGTACATCAACCCTTTGCTCGCGCAAACGCAGACAGACAAAGACCTGAGCGCAATCGTGTACGATGGGCTCTACAGAGAAGACAGCAGCGGCAACCTGGTGCCAGACCTTGCAGCTGGGCCAATTCAAATTTCTTCGGACAGCAAGCAGTACACCATCAAGCTCAAGCCAAACTTGCAGTGGCAGGACGGCAAGCAGATCACAGCAGATGACGTTGTTTTCACAGTTCAAACAATCCAGAACCCTGCGTACGGGGCGGTCCAAGCACGCCAGTGGGCAGGCATCACCGTACAGAAAGTAGACAGCCTCACCGTGAAGTTTACGGCGCAGGCAGTCTCAGCGCCGTTCCTCACGAACTTTGACGTTGGCATACTGCCGCAGCACATCTGGCAGAACGTTGCCAGCTCAAACTTTGCAACCAGCACGTACAACATGAACCCCGTTGGCAGCGGGCCGTTCATGCCGCGAGAGAAAGACGTGGCGAGCATCAGCGGAAGCCTAACCTCGTACACGTTCGATGCAAACCCACTGTACTGGAACGGCGCGCCGTACCTCGACAGCGTTGAGTTCAACTTCTTCAGCGACTACCAGAGCGCGCTCCTCGCGCTGCACAGCAACGAGATTCAAGGGCTGGGCGCTACACCGTACGATGCCAGCATTGACGTGGGCCAGTCGCACGGGAACCTCAAGGTGCAGCAGGTGCCGCTGTACCAGTACCAGGCGCTGTTCTTCAACCTGCCAAACAGCCAGGGCGTTCTGTCTGACCCAGCAGTGCGCAACGCGCTCGCGCAGTCTGTTGACCGCAGCGCGCTCATCAGCTCTGTGTACAGCGGCCAGGCACTGCCAGACTACGGACCGCTCATGCCAGGACAGCTCGGCTACGAGAACGTCAGCAACGCTCACCCGCTCGACGTGAACGCAGCTGAGAACGCGCTCACCGCTGATGGCTGGGTGGTGAACCCATCAACGGGCATTCGATCAAAAGGCAAGGCAACGCTCTCGTTCACCATCACGACGAACGACTCTACCCTCAACGTGAAGACAGCAGAAAACTTACAGCAGCAGTGGAAAAAAATCGGCGTTGACGTCCAGCTGAAGATCGTACCCGCGGCAAACATCCAGGCGCAGGTCATCCAGCCGCGCAGCTACCAGGCGCTGCTCTTTGCAGAGGGCACTGGCGTTGACCCAGACCCGTTCGTGTTCTGGCACTCATCGCAGGCAGAGGCACCTGGTGCAAACCTTGCTCTCTACAAAGATACCGCAGCTGACGCGCTCATCTCGAGCGCGCGCAATACGCTCGACACAAAAGTACGCGCAGCAAACTACGTGCAGTTCCAGAACATTCTCGCAGCCGACAACCCTGCAATTTTCCTGGTGCAGAACGAGTTTGTGTACGAGGCAACGCCCAGCCTCCACGATGACCTGCCCGCAACGCTTGCAAACCCAGAGGATAGGTTCTATGATATACAGCACTGGTACGTGAAGGAGACCAGAACGTTTAAAAAGTCCGACTCCGCCAAGGCTTCGTCGGATAAATAAAATTAAGCCCTGGTGGCGGAATGGTATACGCGTACGTTTCAGGTACGTATGGGATTTATCCCGTGTGGGTTCAAGTCCCACCCAGGGCACCAACAGAAAGCACACCCGAAGCGGTGTGCTTTCTGTTGGTAGCTTTGAAGTGGGACTTGAACGGGTTGAAGCGAGGCCAGCTCTGCGCCCGCTGGCGCAGAGTGCAGGCGAGCGATTGCCAGGCTGCCTTGAATGGCAGGCTGGCACAACCCTGGACGACGAAGACTCGCGCGGGCAGCGCGAGGCGAGGAGATGACTTCTGCCTTCGAAGCTGCGCGCGATTAGCGAGCAGCGAGGAGAAAGTCCCACCCACTCAATTCAAAAACCCCATAATTCATTCATTTTTTGACAGATTCCCTGCCATCCTGTATAATGTTTCTACATGTCCGTACCGTGTTGTTATTTTCCAGCTTAAGAGTCTTTTACAGAGACCTAGCACCAGGAAACCAAAAACAACTGAAAAGTCCACCCAAACAGTATTAACTTACTTTTAGGTGCGCTCAACTAAGAATTTATTAATGAACCAGGCTACGGAGCCTGGTCAATATAGGAATAGCATGATTAGAAACAGATCTGCAGGACCTGACGACAAGTCAGAAGCAGAAGAAGACGCGCGCGCCAATAACGGCGTCCAGCACGAGCACGACTACGCAACACCTGCGCCAGCTCGCAGCCAGCCAATGCAGCGCGCACCACTTGGCCGCCCAGGGCAGCAAGGTCAGCGTGAGCCACAGGCACCAAACCCACACGCCGCACAAGATGCAACAGCAGTCTTGCAGGTAGGCTCTCCCCTGCACGGCAAGACAACTGACGCAATCTTGAGCACCACCACGAGCAAGTTCACCGAATCTCGTGCAACACTCCGCGTCATCCCAATGGGCGGCGTTGAAGAAATCGGCGAGAACATGACAGTGTTCGAGTACGGCGATGACATCATTATCATAGACATGGGGCTCGCGTTCCCAGACGAGAACATGCCTGGCATTGACTACATCATCCCAGACACAACGTGGCTCGAGCAGAACAAGTCGCGCATTCGCGGCGTCATCATCACGCACGGCCACTTGGACCACATTGGTGGCATCCCGTACATTCTGCCAAAGCTCGGTGATCCTCCAATTTACACAATGCCGCTCACAGCAGGCCTCATCAAGAAGCGCTTGGAAGAGTTCAACCTGCTCGGCCGCAGCCGCATCAACACGTTCTGCCCTGACGACATCTTGAAGCTGGGCAACTTCAGCATTCGATTCTTCAGAATCAACCACAACATTCCAGACGGCGTTGGCTTGGCAATCTCAACGCCAGTCGGCATGGTCGTGTACGCAACAGACTGGAAGTTTGACCACACGCCAGTGGACAACAGGCCAACAGAGTTCGACAAGCTCGCAAAGTACGGCGCAGAAGGCGTGCTGCTGCTCATGTCAGACTCAACGAACGCCGCAAAGCCTGGGTACTCGACGTCAGAGCGCGAGCTCGGCGAGGTGATTGATAAGGTTTTCCAAGACGCAAAAGGCCGCATTGTGTTTGCAACGTTCTCAACGCTGCTCTCGCGCGTGCAGCAGGTGTTCAACTCAGCTGCAAAGTTCAACCGCAAAGTCGTTGTCGTTGGCCGCAGCATGATCAACAACATTGAAATTGCAATGTCGCTCGGCTACCTCACCATTCAACCAAAGCTCATCATAAAGACAGAGCAGTCTGCAAAGCTGCCTGACAACCAGGTTGTCATTCTGACCACAGGCTCGCAGGGCGAAGAGTCTGCTGCCCTATCCCGAATCTCAAGGGGCGAGCACAAGAGCATCAAGATCAAGAAGGGCGACACAGCAGTTGTGTCTTCAAGCCCAATTCCAGGCAACGAGCGCGCCATTGCGAGCGTGCTATCAAACCTCACGCGCGAGGGCGCACGCGTGCTGTACTACCAAAACCTGGACATCCACTCTTCTGGCCACGCAAAGCAGGAAGACCTGAAGCTGATGATGGCGCTCACCAAGCCAAAGTACTTCATCCCAATTCACGGTGAGCACTTCATGCTCGTTGCGCACGGCGAGATTGCAAAGACCCTGCGTATTCCAGACGAGAACATCTTCATCATGGACAACGGCGAGGCGCTCGAGGTGAACTCGCAGCAGGTTGCCAAGAAGATTGATCCACACATCCCAACGGGCTACATGTTCATTGACGGGCTCGGCGTTGGCGACGTTGGCGAGGTTGTCATCCGTGACCGCCAGCTCATGGCGCAGGACGGCATGCTGGTCATCATCATGACCATTGCCAGAATGAGCGGCAAGCTCGTGACGCAGCCTGAAATTATTTCACGCGGCTTCATTTACATGAAGGGCTCTGATGAGCCCATCCGCGAGGTGAAGCACGAGGTGCACAAGATTGTCGAAGGCCGCGGCAAAGCCTCGGGCGAGGCAAACTTTGCCTACATTCGCCAGGCAGTGCGCGACCAGGTGAGCGAGTACCTCTACCAGAAGACAGAGCGCAAGCCAATGATCCTGCCGGTGATTATTGAGGTGTAGGGTCACAAAAAATTTGGCGAAAATTCAGAGAAACGCAAACAGCGCGGAGAAATCCGCGCTTTTTTTAATTGCCGAAAACTTTTACGCCTTAAACCCCCCGTACGTCAGCGCCAGGCCGAGCAGAAAAATTATGGCCACAGCGTAGTAGTAGATATCCTCAAAGTGGATAAGGTGGTACAGCTTGCGCAGAGACAGGTCTGAAATGAACAGGCCAATGACTCCCCTGACCAAGAATATCCAACCAATGAGCGTGACCAGGAACGACGTTGTGCCGTGGCCAGTCCACACGCTGTGCGTGAGCACAACTGCCAAGCCGAGCACAGTGCTGATCATTTCGAGCAGGAACAATGACCCGTCATCTGCCAAGAAACTTTTTATTGCTTGAATGGCCTTTGCCTTATCAAACAGCATCGAGAGCGTCACAATCACGAACGAGAACCCAATGAAACGCGCGAGGAATACTGTTGCATCCATACGTTTTGTTTAATTTTTATTTAATGGCTACGTGCCTGCATTGTAGCACATGGATAAAAGAAAGCTGGATGATGGAAATCACCCAGCTTTTTCATTCATTCTGCCTCAGTCGAAAAAAGCAATGTCGCGGCTCTTGAAGCTCTGCTCTTTTTTGTTTGGCAGATTTGGCTTGCGCCTGATAGAGCCAATCGCGATCAGGAACAGCCCGAGCAAAATCTCACGGTAGTCCATTCTTCCTCCTCACTCTCACACTAGGCCACTGCGATTAAAACCAGGTTAAGAAAAAGTTGTACCGAACCAGAAACTACCTCTTTCCAGAACGCTTAACAACAAAACCAATCGCATGGGTGATTGGCGGATTCTTCAACCTCTGAACATCTTTAACAACGGCTTCCAAGATGACTGAATGTTCCTGCTGGGCGCGAGAATGCCTACGTTGCCCAACTTCAAGTCGGTCAATCTTACGGGCAAGATCTTTATCGCTTGCCGCCAGCTCGCGCAGCCTGACAAAGGCGCGCATTATAAGGATGTTCATGTCAACAGCACGCTTGCTATTGAGCACCGACGAGAGCATTGCGATGCCAAGTTCGGTAAAGGCAAACGGCGCATACTTTGAATACCCGCCACGGCCATTTTCCTCTAAGGTCACAAATTGTGACCTTAGAGAGGCAGCTTCTTCATTGGTCAAATGAAACATGAAGTCTTGTGGAAAGCGATCCACGTGACGTTTGACCGCCTGATTGAAAACCTTTGTGGGAACTTGGTATAGCTCTGCCAAATCGGAATCGAGCATAACTTTTTGGTCGCGAATCAGGCAGATGCGTCGATCGATCATTTCTGCGGACATGGTAAGCGGTGGACTGACAATAGTTTTTTCTTCCATTGTTGCTAAGTTTTAATAGTAGTGCCTTGGTAAGCGCACAAGCATCCTTAGTTGCATGGTAGACTATCAATATTAAAATTGGATTAAGAAAAAATTAACAAACTCTGGTATACTTCCAGCATATGACAAACCCGAAGCAAAACCTTCTCAACGGCATCCGCGCAACAGCAGAGCCGCACATTGGCAACTACCTCGGAGCAATCAAGCCAACAGTAGAGCTGCAGGACGAGTACAACTGCTTCTTCATGATTGCAAACCTGCACTCGCTCACAACGCCGTTTGAGCCAAAAGAGCTTCGCGAGGCAACCATCCACGTTGTGGCAGATTTCATTGCACTCGGGGCTCGATCCAGCAAAGTGCACGCTCTTTGCGCAATCAGATGTGCCAGAACATGCTGAGCTCGCGTGGATCCTCAATTGCATCACCCCGCTCGGCGAACTACAGCGCATGACGCAGTTCAAAGATAAATCTAGCGATGAAAAACAGACTAGCGTGAACGCTGGCCTTCTGACCTACCCAGTGCTACAGGCAGCTGATATTCTGCTGTACCACCCTGAGCTTGTTCCTGTTGGCGAAGACCAAGACCAGCACGTTGAGCTGTCGCGCACGCTCGCCCGAAGGTTCAATGCAAAATTTGGGAGAACCTTCACAGAGCCGAAGCCTCTCCTGGAAAAACGCCTCCGCATCAAGAGCCTCATCCACCCAGAAAAGAAAATGAGCAAGACGCACGACGAGCCACTGAACCTTGCAGACTCACCAGAAGAAATTCACCGCAAGCTCAAGCGCGCCGTGACAGCAACAGATGCGAAAGGCGCATCGCTCGGCGTAGACAACCTGTTCGTGCTGCTGAATGAGTTTGGCACAGCAGAGCAAATTGAATTTTTCACAGACGAACGGGCTGGCGGCAGCATAAAGTTTTCTGAGCTGAAGGAAACTCTGGCAACGCAGATCTCAGACCACTTTGCGCCGTTCCGCGAAAAACGTGCAGAGCTGCTGGCTGATAAAGAGCAGATTGCGCAGGTGCTCGGCGATGGCGCAAAAGCAGCCCGTGCAGTGGCAAGTGAAACTCTCTTGAAAGTAAAAAAGCTCGTTGGCCTTGTTTAGAAACCATCCATCTTTTGCGCTCGCGTACTTAATCCCCTTTGCTACTAGTGGCGTGATGTGGGTTGTGTACAATATTCATGCCCGACACTTCAAAAAAGTTGCCACGGATGTTGACCCAAAGCTTCTGGCAGACCTTGGCATATTCCACACGCTGACGCACTGCACAATCTGCAAGCAAACCGACGTCATCAACAACATTGCAGCCCAAACAAAAGACGAGGCACAGCTTGCCCAGCTAGCCTCGCTTAAAAATTTATACGACTGGTCTATCTACGTGCTCATTGGCGGAATCGCACTGGTCTACCTAGTTGGCCTGGCCTAGCAGCTCTGAGAGCTGCTGTTTTTTTGCCTCCATTGTTTGCGCGTCAACAGCCTCGACAATCAGACGGATGAGCGGCTCTGTGTTGGACATCCTAACGTTGAACCACCACGTTGGGTACTCAACGCTCACGCCATCTATGAAACTCTGCACGCCATCAGCAAACTTTGCCTTAACCTCTTCGATTTTCGCAAGGCCGACTTCGCGGCTCGGCAATGCCAAATTTATTTCTCCAGAGTTTGAGTACACGCTGTACGGCGCAACAATCTCTGGCAGCGGCTTGCCCTGCTCGCCCAAGAACTTCAAAAACTTGAGCACGAGCATAACCGGCGCCTCAAACGTGCCGTAGGGCAATTTGTAGTAGTAGTGGCCAGAAGACTCACCGCCAAAAATCGCGTCGCGCGCGAGCATCTCCGCTTTGATGAGCGAGTGCCCAACAGGCGTGACAATTCCATGGCCACCAAGTTTTTCTATGACGTCGCGCGTGATGCGACCTGGGCGGATGTCGTACGCAACAGTTGCGCCTGGGTGCTCTTGCAGCTCAATAGACGCCATGATTGCACGCAGAATGTACTGCGGAATCATTACGCCTTTTTCATCTACGAAAAAGTACCTGTCAGCATCGCCGTCGGGAATAATGCCGAGGTCGGAGTGCTGCGCCACCACGAGACTGCGAAGCTCGGCTGAATTTTCTGCAACCATTGGGTCTGCTGCATGTCCTGGGAACGTGCCGTCGAGCGTTTCGTTTATTTTCACAACTGTGCACTGCGGCAATCTGCCAAACAGCTCTGCCATGTCTACGTTGCCCATGCCGTTGCTGCCATCGAACGCAATTTTAAATGGCTTGATGGCAGCAACGTCAAAACCTTTTGACTGCTCGTCAACTTCTGCCTTAACTGTGCCTTCAATAGTTTTAACAGTGCCAAGCACAGCAGCTTTTGGCACAAAACTTTCTGCCTCGCAGATCTTTTGCATTTCTTTAATGCCAGTCTCACCGCTCACAGGCGTGCCCCCACGTCGCACGAGCTTCAGCCCATTGTACTCTTTTGGATTGTGCGATGCAGAAATTTGCAAGCCGCCATCGTAGCTGTAGTATGCAACCGCAAAGTAAAATGTTGGCGTTGACGCAAGGCCAATGTCTGCAACGTCAACGCCGCTGTCGGTGATGCCTGCGATCACGCGCGCCTTCAGGCTTGGGCTCGACGTCCGCATGTCGCTGCCAACAGCCACGGTCAAGTGCTTGCCTGGATTTTCTACGAGCAGCAAGGTGGCAAAAGCTCTCGCGAGCGCATACGCCTGGTCTTCGCCAATCTGCTCAGGGTACACGCCGCGAATGTCGTACGCTTTGAAAATAGCTGGGTCAATGTGCATGGGGTAAGTATAGCACTGGCGGCTTCGATGTGCGTAGGCAAATTAAAACCCGGCGCAGCAACGTTGGTGCGCCGGGGCCTTAAAAAACGAACTTCCCTCTTAAGTCTTATTTTACCGATACAGCAAACTTCGAATGAGCTGGTCTGTCTCGCGCTCCTGGGCGCGGTCAGTCTGTCTCCCCGTCTTCATCGACAGGCGTGCAACCGGACAGCGGTACTGGTGAGGCGCGCCGCCCTGCACGCGAATGAGGAGCGAAACGCCTTTAGGGTCTGGCGTTATTTTCGCAATTTCCATCACCCACGTGCCCACCTTCACGGTAACACCTTTTGCGAACCCCTCAGAGAAACGACCAATCACATCTTCGGGATCCTTGAAGCTTCTCTTCAATTTGTCCCTCAGGCTCCACGTAAGGCACGTGAGCAAATCGCTTCTCTTGCGCGGCTTTAGCTTGTTCCAGAACACTTTTGAGCTGTTCCTGGCCTGCTTGTTGCCACGCTTCTGGCACTGCCTATGTCTTGGACTCACCGGCATCTCCTAGGTATGGTGTACCGAACCCTGTTTCCAGGATCCTTACCCGCATTGTACTCCCACGGCTAGTTCTCGTCAAAATCGACCCAAACCCTTGCCACTCGTTCATTCTTCCTGTAAATTGGTATGAGCACAGGTAAGCTCTCACATCAGTAACACCGCTCCACCATGTCATTCAAAATCGGTATGGTGTGAACACAACCAGGCATCAATATGGGGTTGTCCCGTTTGAGTTCAGCATCAACATCCCAGAGCACGCATGGCAGGTTAAGGCTGCAAGAGGGGTCTCAGGTAGGTTTGAGAGGGTTACAAATTAACCGTTCTACCCCACAAGTAAAAAATCCTTCCGAGTCCACCGATGATTGGTGAACCCAGAAGGATTGCGGGGTGTTGGATGTCACATCCCGCCGAACAGGTCGCGGAGCGAAGCGAGGAACGGCGGCTCTTCAGGGTTGGTGGTGACCACCTTCCAGCCAGCTCGAATGCCGACGCTGCCGTTGTGCCCCCACAGGTCGAGCGCATCCTTGACCGAAGCCCAGAAGATTTCCGACAGAAGCTCGGATTTCTTCCCCAGGGAAACGGCACGGTTCAGGAGCTCGGCAGACTGCTTCTTGTTGCCGCAGAAGCGAGCCTCGACCACCGTCTCCATGGACAGCTTCGCCCAGACGGTGTAGAGAATCCACAGCTTGCGGGTGTCCTCTTCGACCTCGCCGACAATCTTTTCACCGTTCTGCTTCTCGACTGGGAACTGCGGCTCGGCCAGCTCTTTTGAGAGCTTCGTCACGTCGAGCTGCTCCAGCTCCATCCCTACCGTGTGCAAAAAGTTCATACAGCCTCCTCTACCCTAAGTCCTAGTTGGACATAACATATTACCACATATAGAAAGATTTGTAAAGTCCAACATATCCCGTCTTATCTCAAAAAATTCCTCTTACGATTCTCACTTCTTATAATATCCTTTCTCTGAAATCAACCCATACCAGTTCAAAATTCGCTGCTTAAAATCAAAGGCGTTGCCGTGGACTGACAGTCCTAAATAGGACTGCACGGTGTCATCGGTGGGGTGAGCCTGTACTCTTTTCATTGCCCGCCTTTGCGTTGTGGTTCGCAGAACCCGATGGTGGGGAAAATTTACCCATCCCAAGAAGTCCATGCCTGACGATAGGCTCTTCAAGCAAAGTTTGTCAGGATGCAAGGACAGGCAAAGCCGCTGCTCCAAGAAATCAGATACCAGGCTCACCCGACCCAACAGCCACTCCCTGTCATCGGAAAAGAGAACGAGGTCGTCGGCATAGCGAATGTAATATTTACCCTTGAGCTTGTGCTTCACGAACTGGTCAAACTCATTCAGGTACACGTTGCAGAACAGCTGCGAGGTTAAGTTGCCGAGGGGCAACCCTGTATCAGGTTTAGATGAGAAGCTCTCTATAATCTGCCCCAAGAGCCAGAGAATGTCTTGGTCGGGTATGTGAGCGGCTAAGATGCCTAGCAAGATTTCGTGGTCAATGCTCGCAAAGAATCTCCTCACGTCCATTTTCAAAATCCAAGCAGTGCGGGTGTTGTTTCTGCTCACTTGCAACGCAAAGCTCTCGAACCGACCCAACGCCTTATGAACTCCCTTGCCCAAACGACAAGAAAATGAATCGGCAATGAAGGTTCGGTCAAAGAAAGGGTACAGCTGCCTGTAGATAGCATGGTGCAGCACCCTGTCTCGAACAGTCGCCTTGTGTATGTTGCGTGGCTTTGGGTCAGAAATGTTAAAGGCCTTGTAGCCGCCGTGCTTGTAGGAACGAGCTGTGAGTTCGGCGTTGAGCTGGACAAGGTTATCGGTTAAACTTAAACTGAACTGCTGGACATCACGTTTCTTTCTTTTGCCCACAATAAATTCCTGCCAGGCTAAAAATAGATTCTCAAGTGAGATGATGCTCTCGTAATTTTTTTCAAATTTAATTTTCATTCTTAAATTTTATGCTTTATATGGAGACCCCCCCCCCCCAACGCTAACTTATCCACAGCCAACCTCCCTGTCTTGCAAGAGGTTGGCGGTGCTTACAAGTTCTGGCACAGCCTGCTGCCGCACATCCCACGGCTGTCGAAGCACTCGCTGGGAGAAAAGATAGGCCAACTGTTCACAGATGTCATCGAGCTGATTCTCACGGCAGGATTTGCCGCCAAGGCAACCAAGCTGCCGATTGTTCAAAAGGCCAGCATTAAACTGGACACCCTGAAATATTTTTTGCAAATGGCTTGGGAGCTAAAGGTGCTTGATAATAAGCAGTATGTGCAAATTTCGAGTTCACTGGTAGAAGCGGGAAAAATGCTCGGCGGCTGGCAGAGACAGCTCGCAAAAGAAACTCCCACCGAAGTAGGAGTGAGAAGCTAGTCGCTGCGGCGAACGAAGCGGTCGTTGCGGTTGAAGTTGTTGTCGAGCCAGTTGAAGTCCAGCACCCAACGCTGCTTCTCGTTAGACCAGTTGAAGTACGCCACGTTGCCGTTACCGTTGTCGTCCTGCAAAATATGCGGGGTGTCATCCTGTCCACTGCCCCTTGAGTGCTCTTGGAGCTGTATCTTTTTGTTAGGAGGAATTAAACCTCGCCAACACCTCGCACCGAGTATCTTCTTTTGAAGAGTTACTAAAGAATGCTCTATCGGAAACCGTAGCCGCCGATACCCTGATTTTTAGTAATCGCTAGAGAGATTGCATGAAGCCGTGACCGCAGGCGCAGCATCTATCCTAAAGAATTGTACCAGAAGAAATTTCGAAAAAGAAATCCCCACACCAGAGACCGAAGCCTGAGGTGTGAGGATAGAGCGCAGTGCCAAGGGTTCAAAACCCGAAAGCACCAAGGTGACAAGTGTCCGAGAGCTACTCGCTGCGGCGAACGAAGCGGCCGTCGCGGACGAAGCTGCGGCCGAGCCAGCCGAAGCCCAGCACCCAACGCCGCTCCCCGCGAGACCAGCGGAAGTACGCCACGTAGCCGAAACCGATGACGCCCTGCAACTCAGTCAGCGGCATGATGAAATAGTGCTTGCCGCGAGATTCGACGGGGAAGATTTCCTTACCCTCGTCCTGAGCCTTGAGGAGCACAGCCGCTAAGCCGAGGCTGCCGATTGCCTTGTCTTCTCTCGCCCGTGCCATCATCGTTGTGCCGTTGATGTGCTCCTCGCTGCCCCGAACTGGGCACAGCGAGTAGTCGAGCTTGGAGAGGTCAACGTCGCTTTCGGGAAAGTCTTGCGGAACGCTCTCCCTGACTTTGACAGTCCAGCCATTTGGAATCAGGCTGGTCTTGTCGGCGGGGACGGGGGTTGCGATGCCCAGCAGCTTCTTGGTGAAGCTAGTGAGAAAAGCGATGAAGGCGACCGCAAGCTCCTTCTTGTACGGTGCGGCGTTGGCATGGATAGCCTGCATATCGTCGTGGGTGAAGCCTGCCTGTTCGAGGTTGGCTGCTTCAATTGCTTCCTGGGTCAGGTTTCGCACGCGGCGAAATTGAGCCTCGGTAGCGTTCTTCTTGGACGTGAGCAATGTAGACATTGTCAGCATCCTCCTTTTTCGTTTGATTTACCCAATTTAGGGTAAATCAATATTAACATACTATTATAATCTTGTCAAATATTCAGTGTTTTCGCCTTAAAAAGCCTAGGTTATGAGCAGTAAAGCTAATTAAAAACTCCCTTTTGAGGAGCTTTTGATTGGAATAGCACGCTTGGTAGACCCGTAAGCCAGCATCGCTTTTAACCGCATAAGGCGAGACTTATTACACAACGCTGTTGCCAGCCAAAGACCGACAAATACCAACTCTGGCTATTCCGATACAACAATATCAAACTTTAGAAATATTTTCCAGCGTTCAAGCTTTTGCGTATCTCGTCTTTTAAAAGCTAAAACCGCTGTAGCTACTGAACCGATTCTAATCCCCAGTGTTTCTCAAGTGAAATGGAACTTCCTGTTCCTTTTTATGCTTTTCGCCGTAAGCCGTGGTTGCTGGCCTTAGGTCGGTAAGTGCGGTCAGCTCGTGGGCGATGTTGCCAGACCAAAGAGCACCACTAATATGAGACTTGGAAGTTTTGCTGTACACCTTCGCCAGCTCACTTACCCGACTAAGCGTTCTGGCCATCACGGCCTTGTAAGCCTCTTTCAAATCCTTTGTCCTTGATAGCTTGGCAATGAACTTGTTAAACTCTTCGGCGTTGTACGGTTGCCCTGAAGCAGTTAGCTCTTGGAATTTTAACAGGGCGTGGAACCAAGGCTTTGTATATGCACTCTGCTGGCTTTCGTAATCCAAACCTTGCAGTGCCTCAAACCCCTTTCGCTCTAGCCACGCTATGGCTAAAATAGTATTAGGCTCGATGCCAACTGCGCTATTTTTTATTGCTTCCTCTAGTTCAATATTTAATGCATCTAATGCCCGCTGCAAAACCTGTGTTGCCTGAACGTCTTCACGCTGGAAGTCTTGCAGACACTGGTTTAACTCGACGTTGGAAGTAACTGGCGGCTGCTCATCCACAATTTTGGTGTTCTCCTCTAACCTTCGCAGCACATCGATGACCTTTTCGTTCACCTTTTTCCCGTACACGTCTGCCTCAACCTCTTTGTCATAATTGGCCAAGTCGTAAATTTGCGCTTGACGTTCCTGCGTGCCCAAGTAGCCCTCTGTTTTGGGAAGCAACACCTCTAAATCAGCCCTATCGCCAGTTTCGTAGTACCTAACCATCGCCTGCACCACCTCGCGCACCAAAGGACGCTGGTCGTGGATGAAGTCTCTGAACGACCCAAACGGTGTTCGAAAGGCATCTCTCCTGTTTTGCTCAAGCCTAGCGACATTAGTAGTTGGGACTTCTCGCAGAGCCATTAGCAGCTGATTGATGTTCTTAGGGCTGACTTCCAACGCATAGCACCCAACCGTAAAGTCGCCGATGCCGTAGTCGCCCTTCGCCATTCCCCAAACGTTGCCCGCCTCCTGCAATACCGCCACCTGAGGCTCGCCATGTTCTATAGCTGGTAGTAATTTCTCTTCAAAACCCTGAAGTGACTGTGGCGTTAGTTTGTGGTGAGAACCATAGCGGGCAACGGCGTGCAGAAATTTTGCCACAACCTCTACCCTTGTCTCCTGTTGTGTGTCTTCAAAAAGCTCAAAAAACAACTTTGATTGTTCAGGGTCATGCCAGATTACCCCGAGATTAAAATACATTGACTGAAGCTCAACAACCGCTGGGTTTTTAGCGGTATCTTCTGGCAGATGGTAAAGGTAGTTTTTTACTTCCTTGTATACCACAAGCTGCGCTTCTACCTCTTCTTGTGTTCGGCGAGGCGGCTTAGGGCTGCGACCACTCCCCGACATCTCTTTAATGAAATAGGTTAAATCACCTATCTTTTTCTTTCTCTCTTCCACCGTGGCATCTTCGGGTATTAGCTGCTTCCATTCCTGTAGCACCTTGCCCCACAGCTCAATATCCTGCACGGATTCGGACGAATCAATGATAAACTCTGCCGCGTACCGCATGCTGTTAATGTCCTCTGATTCTTCTGGTTCAATCTTTGACAGCTCATCTTGAAAAGCGAAGACCTTTTCAACGTACTGCGGCAAATCTTTCTCATCGATGCCAGCCTGAGAAATCCTCCTGCAAATAGCATCCTTCGAGAACATCTGGTTAAGCTGTTGCGAGCCAACCCAGCCTCGCCACTCTTCTGGCAGTTTATCCACCGTAGTCCCAGCTCTCTCAGCAGCAATAGCCGCGTAGTCCTGTTCGGGGATGTAATTGGACACAAGATTTTCTATCGTGCTATTAAGTCGCTCTGCGTGAGCTTCTTTAGTCTCAGTTGCTGCTGGCTGGTGTTCAGGCGAATTCTCTATTGGGTCTCCAAATGCCATACAATTTCAATCGTAATTTTGATTCTAAGTTTACTTAATAATAGCAAAAAACCACTTAAATAGCGACGTGCCGTAACGTAGTACATAACCGTTCGGTTTTGATATTTAAATTCCCCGAATAGTTTCGAGTAGCTCCTGCTGTCGTTTCTGCAAAGACGCATCAAATACAAGATGGTAAGCAAAATCTTTGTTAGACTGTTGGAACTCATTGAACCCGACTTCCTTTGCGAAAACTTCACTGAAGAGGTTTTCTAAATTGCCATCATAGTCTCGCTTATTTTTCTCATAACTTTCCCTCTCTCGATTAGACTTAACCTCAACCACTAAAAACCTGCCTTTCGTGGTCTCAATAAGAAAATCAGGGAAGTAGCGAGCAACCCGCTTGTTTTCAGGACTGTAATACTCAACGTAGAAATCATTATGAGTTGGGTCAGTTGCTCCACCTGTAAAATACACGTCGGCAACCACCTCGTCCTTATTCAAAACATCCCGCAAATACTTGAACAAATCTTTTTCATCGGTGCTGTCAAAATTGTACGGATTAATATGGAAACCAATACGGCTCTTGCCGCTAAATTCATTCATCTGTTCTCTCGAAATGACGAGGGTGCTTCTACCTTGCTCGACGCTAATCTTGAACGGATACATCTTTGCTAATTCGATTTCTTCCTCAACCATCTCAATTTTTTCTTCATACCTGTAAGCATTTGCTAGAATACTACTGGTGATAAATGACAGTAAAGCCATGTTTTCATTTACCCGTCTCACAAGCGCACTTTTTGACAGCCCATTCTTTTCCAAAACTTCCTCAATGGCAATGCAGGGCAAATGTGTACGGCGGTTGATGAGTTCAACCATCTCATAAAAAGTAAGGTTGCCAACCTCTTTCAGCTCTTTTACTGCTTGTGCTCGATGATAATCAGCACGTCCTTCACTCATGAATATGCCGCCAGTGCCGATGAGCGATTTATCTTCTAATTCTTTAAACTTGCTAATCTCAATTTTAATTTTGCTCAAATCTTGATTTTGGATAGATAGAATTTCCTTGAGCAGCTTCAGGCTTACACGACACCGCTCAGAGAAAAAATTGGCCAGCTTGAGGCACAAATCGCAAACGTAACAAATGAAGCTACCCAGTTGCAGCTAGAAACACCAACCGAGCGAGACATGGAAGCCTTTGCAGAGAAGGCTAAGGAAACCCTACAGGGCTTGAAATTTGCCGCCAGACGGGCGATAATCCTCAATACGGTAGATAAGGTCATTGGAACGAAATACCACTTACAAGTAATCGGATACATACCACTAGATGTCCAGTTCAACTCACTCCATCGGAATCGTCGGCCTGCCAAACGTTGGAAAATCTACGCTGTTCAATGCCATCACAAAGAGCAAGGTTGAGGCTGCAAACTACCCGTTCGCAACCATAGAGCCGAACGTTGGCGTTGTTGCCGTGCCGGACGACCGCCTGGCAAAACTTGCCGCGCTAGAAAATTCAGAGAAAATAGTGCCAACTACAATAGAGTTCGTTGACATTGCAGGCCTCATCGCAGGCGCGCACAAGGGCGAAGGCTTGGGCAACAAGTTCCTGGCAAAAATCCGCGAGGTTGATGCCATCATGGAAGTGGTGCGCTTCTTTGAAGACAAGGATATTATCCACGTCAGCGAAACAGTTGACCCGCTGCGCGACGTTGAGACAATTGCCATTGAGCTTGGCTTGGCTGATTTAGAAATGGTTGGCAAGCGTTTGGAAACTTTACAGAAAGACATTAAGTCTGGCGCAGCTGGAGCTGGGTTGAAAAAATCTGCGCTAGAAAAAATTCAGACTGTACTGGCTGAAGGCAAAATGGCAAAAGACGCTGTACTCACCGACGACGAGGCAAAGGCACTGGACATCCAGCTGCTCACCAACAAGCCATTCCTTTTCGTGGCAAACGTCGCAGAAGACGAGGTGAAAAACTTTAAAGAAGCACAGGGCGAGAAAAAATTCATTCCCATTTCTGCAAAAATCGAGAGCGAACTTTCTGAGCTCGATGATGCTGAGCGCGCCACTTACTTAAAAGAACTCGGCATGGACGAGAGCGGGTTAGATAAAATTGCCCGCACTGCATACAAAACTCTGAATTTGGTCACGTTCATTACAGCGGGCCCAAAGGAGAGCAAAGCCTGGACGTGCGTGGCGGGCACAAAAGCTCCGCAAGCAGCAGGCAAAATTCACACAGACTTTGAGGCTGGCTTCATCCGCGCAGAGGTCATTGCATGGGACAAGCTGCTCGAAGCTGGCAGCTACGCAGCTGCACGAGACCGCGGTTGGCTGCGCGTTGAAGGCAAAGAGTACGTCATCCAAGATGGCGACGTGGTGCACTTCAGGGTGAATGCATAAAAAAGCGGATAAAAAGTATGGCTCCGCACTGGATAGCGCGGAGCCCTGTTGTTTCTGTCTTTGTTCAAAACTATTGCCGGAATACCCACTGCACGCTCGGATCAAATTCATCGTCCTGAGTACCGTAATACATGTGCAGGAAGACTTCGCCCGTAATCTCCCGGTGCAAGTAGCAGAAATCCAGGTCAACGTCTCGGAAGCGAGGCCCAGGATAAACCGGCGGAGGCTCGTTACCGTACAGAGCAGCTGCCACTGAATCCATGGCGATGAGTGCCAACTCTCCTCTCGGCTGATCAGCGTAGGCCAGCCGCACGTAAGGAGAATCCTCTAGCTCGCACCGGTTGAGTCCCAGAACTTCAGCGCGCTCGACGATTGCCCTGTGCTTCGCAGGGACTTTAAAACCGAGATTGTACCCAGAAACTTTTACCAACGGGAATTCTGGATCTACCACGCTCTTATCCTTGGAAATGAAGTTTGCGCGCTGAGAGAGCACGTCGTCAGTCCATTTATCCATTCTGCACTGGCCCTGGATGAGAAGAAAGCGAACCTCTACGATATTTCGACACGTGTGCTTGGCAGTCTTCCAAGCACGGAAGATCTTGCTTGAATCCGTATAGAACCCTGGCATGACAAGATTGACGTCTGATGAAAAACTCCGAGCTTGGGACATTGAAATTCCTCCTGTGAACTCAATTTACTAACAATTGTACTCTTTTCTTCATGTGTGGTCAAACGAGCGCGACGCAAGCAAGCCATACAGGTTCAAAATTTCTTGCTGAAGATCATAGGCATCTCCGTGCCTCAGTAGTCCCAGGTACGACTGTATGGTTTCGTTCGTTGGCTGTTCAGAGATCCTTCGTACCATGCGCTTCTGGGTTGTAGAACGAACCACCTTAAATTTTGAAAAATGTACCCAACCTAAAAAATCCACGCCCGAAGCAAGGTTCTTCACAAATAGTTTGTTTGGGTGCAAATGTAGCTGTAGCTGGTTCTCTAAAAATTCTGAGATTCTAGGGATCTGGTTCCTGAGCCACCTTTCATCGTTAGACATGAACACGAAATCATCAGCGTAGCGAATATAATTTTTCGCACAGAGTCTATGCTTCACAAATTGATCAAACTCATTCATGTACACGTTGCAAAACAACTGGGACGTTAAGTTACCGAGAGGCAAACCTTTTCCAGGACTGCCAGAATTAAAACTCTCGATTAGGTTTTGGAGAAGCCAAAGTATTTTTTCATCTCGTACGTGGGTGATTAAAATTTTCAGCAAGACAGCGTGGTCAATGCTTCCAAAAAACTTTTTTATGTCACACTTTAGCACCCAACAATTTTTCGTATGGTTGCCGCTAACCTTCCATGCAAAGGCTTGAAACCGATTCATTGCTCTGTGCGTACCTTTATTGATGCGGCATGAAAATGAATCTGGTATGAAGGTCCTGTCAAAGAATGGGTGGAGTTGCCTATAGATTGCATGGTGCAAAACCCTGTCTCTGATACTTGCCTTATGAATGTTGCGCGGCTTTGGATCAGAGATATTGAACGCGGAATATCCACCGTGCCTATAAGTAAAATTGGCAAGGTCGCGGTGAAGCTGTAGAATATTGTCAGATAGGTGCAGGCTGAAATTTTGCACATCCTTCTTCGATCTCTTGCCAATGGTAAACTCTTGCCAAGCAGCAAACAGGTTGTCTGGGGAAATAATTTCGCTGTAATTCTTTTCAAATGTAATCTTCATCTTAAAATCATGACTTATAAGACCCCCCCCCCAATGGAAACTTATCCACAGAACAAACAGCTAGCAACTTACCAATTCTACAAAAAATAGTAGCGGCTTACAAAATCTGGCATAACGTACTACCAAATATTCCGCGGGTTTCTCGGTACTCACTTGGAGAAAAAATAGACCTGCTGTTCATTGATACATCTGAGTTGATTCTGATCGCAACTTTTGCAAAACGTGAACACAAAAGCTTGATTATTCAGAGAGCGACTGTGAAACTGGATACGTTAAAATTCTTTCTGCAAATAGCGTGGGAGCTGAAAAGTTTTGATACTAAAAAATACACGGCGATATCTAACCCTCTGCTCGAGGTCGGCAAAATGCTCGGCGGCTGGCAAAGGCAACTTACAAACCAAACTCCTCTTGCTTAAGGAGGAGTGGGAGATACTAGCTGGGGCGAACCAAACGAGCATTCGAGTTGAACTTGTTGTCGAGCCAGTTGAAGTTCACGTACCACTTCGAACCATTCCAATTGAGGTACGGCACGTTGCGGTTATCGTTACGGTTCCGCAGAAACGTGCGCAGTGTCGTCCATGCCACCACCCTTTGAATACTCTCGGGGTTGAATTTTACGCAGAGCCGTCAGCTCTCTGACACTGCACACCGAGTATCTTTTTTTAAAGATTGCCAAAAAATATTTCTGCCATGAGGCGTACCCCCTGACACTCTCATTTTTTGGTAACGCTAGACTTGCTGCCTGAAGCCGTAACCCAGGCTGAACGCTCTGTCCAAAAGTAGTATAGGAAAATTTTATGAAAAGTAAAACCAACGGGTTTGCATTGCTGCAAAACCGTGGGCGCAAGTGCCAAGGGTACAAGACCCAAAAGCAAAGAGTAGCCAAGTGTCTGAGTGCTACTCGCTGGGGCGAACCAAACGAGCATCCGAGTTGAACCTGTCGTCGAGCCAGAAGAAGATCACGCACCACTCCGAACCATTCCAATGGAGGCACGGCACGTAGCGGTCATCGTAACGGTTCCGCAGAATGGTTCTGGTGAGAGGAATATAAATCTTCCCTTGCAGTTCCACGGGAATAACATTCCTTCCCGCTTTCTGCTCGTCGAGCACGAGCTTGCCGAAGCCAAGACATCCGATGCCGCACGCACGTTCTAGCAAGACGGTTCCGTTGATGGAACCTTCGCCTGCCTTTACGGGGCAATACGAATAATCGAGTTTGGCGACATCAACGTTGCACGGGTCATCGCTCTCGATCGTCCAACCATCTCGTACGAGGCCAGTGTCCTTTGCGGCCATGAGAGTAAAGATTCCAGATGCCCTCTTCGAGAACTCGACAATAATCTTCGCAATCTTATCTTCGAGCTGAGTACCAGGGTACTCGAGACCCACCTGAAACTGAGATGGTGGAATTCCCGATTTGCGCCCTGCTGCGAGCAACCGTTCGGTCAACTTCTCAACCTGCCTGTCGTATGGTTCAGATGCGGTCAATGTTTCGATTTCAGACATTGGCGTATCCTCCTAATTTTTGAAAGTACCCAGTAAAAGGCGGGTTCCCTTTTGAATCCGAACACTCGGCCAGAAAAAGCTGCTAGAATGTAGGCATGAAAAAAACAGCGCTCGCACCTCACGAAGGCCGAGCGCGGCGAGCTAAAAATTTTGTTGGGGAAGGGGTACTCCATGCGCGCGGTCGCCCGCGCTATGCACCGGTCGGTGTCCACGGTCAGCGACGAGGTGGGTCGGAACAGCGTGCGCGGCGCGTACGACCCGGCCAAGGCGCACCACAGGGCGTACGTGCGGCGGCACAACGCCAGGTACCAGGGCAAGAAGCTCGTCGAGAACTTCGGGCTCCGCGAGTTCGTCGAGCGGGAGCTGCTCGACGACCAGTCGCCCGAGGCCGTGTCTGGCAGGATCAGGACCCACGAGCCGAACCTGCCAGACGTGTCCAAGAACAGCGTGTACCGGTACGTCGCCTCGCCGCACGGCAGGAAGATTGAGCACCACCGGAGCAGGCTGAAGAAGAGGAAGCGGCGCAGGAACGGGGCGCGGAAGAAACTCGCTGACGGCCGCACGTTCATAGACAAACGACCCAAATCCATTGGGCAGCAGCCCCGCGTCGGCGACGCCGAGGGCGACTTCATCGTCTCGGGCAGGTCGGGTCGCGGCACCCTGCTCGTCGTCGAGGACATGCCGACCCGGGCGCCGTTCCTCGAGCGCACCCTGGCGCCGTCAGCAGGCGCCGTCCTCGCCGCAGCCAAGCGGATCAAGGCGCGCTACCCCGAGTGGTCGAGCATGACCACGGACAACGACCTGCTCTGGGTGCACCACGAGCAGCTCGCCCGCGAGCTCGGCATCCGCGTGTACTTCTGCTACCCGGCCACATGTGGGAGAAGCCGCAGGTGGAGAACCTGAACGGCAGGGTCAGGGTCTACGTGCCGAAGGGCTCAGATATCTCCAGGCTCTCGGTGCGTCGGGTCGCGGCCATCGAGAAAAAAATGGCGGGCAAATTCATGGAGGTTCTGAACTACGCGACGCCGCGAGAGAGGCTGGACGAGTACCGCGAACGGAAACAGCGCCGGAGCGCTGCAAAGAAAGGCTGAAAAGAAAAAATCCGAGTGTTCGGATTGGGGGGTGCGGGTGCCAAACTGAGCCTGTTCGCATATTATCATATATATTGTACTTTGTCAAGTATACAGTCTCTGACTCTTGGTGTATAATGTTTCTAACAACTTAATACTAATATTCGCCGCGAGCAATCGTGGTGATGATGAGAAAGGAATTTGTCATCATGCCGAAATATGAACTGATGTACATCGTTGCATCAACTGTTTCCGATGATCAAATCCCCACTGTCACAGATGGGGTTTTACGTTTAATAGGAGAAGTGGGCGGCACTGTCGAGCGCGAAGAAAAGCTCGGCAAGAAGAAGCTTGCCTACCCAATTAAGAAGACGCGCAATGGTTTCTACGATGTTGTCGTGTTCGAGATGCCAGGCGCAAAGCTCGGCGAGCTCGACACAAAGATTCTGCACACTGACGGCATCATTCGCCACATTGTGGTGAACATTGAAGAGATGTTACTTCGCCAGGCAAAAGATTTGATCGAGCAAGAGAGGATGAACAAGACGCGCGGCGAGAACGCACCTGCAGGCGGGATTCCAGCTCCTGCTGATAGAGTGGCTGAGGAAAAGCCACAGCTTGGCAAGGTTCAGCCGGCTACACCGGCAGAACCAAGCAAGCCAGCAGCTCCTTTGACAGACGAAGCGCTCGATGAAAAAATCGATGCAGCGCTGAACGTGAATATCTAGTCCAGCTAACACAAAGTTAACCTAAAGCTAACGTTGATTTAAAGTCAGGGTGCTACTCTGACGAAAAGCAACATTAACAGCGAAAGGAATTGTATGGATCTCAACAAAGTAATGCTAATCGGACGCCTCACGCGTGACCCAGAAATGCGCACCACGCCGCAGGGCACAAACGTGGTTTCGTTCTCAGTGGCAACGGGCTTCACGTTCACAGACGCCAGCGGCGCAAAGCAAGAGCGCACAGAGTTCACAAACTGCGTGGCGTGGCGCAAGCTGGCAGACATCATCTACCAGTACATGAAAAAAGGTCGCCAGGTCTACATTGAAGGACGCCTGCAAACGCGCACGTGGGACGGCCAAGACGGCAAGAAAAACTACCGCACTGAGGTTGTCGTTGACAACATGATCATGCTCGGCAGTGCTCCAGGTGGCATGGGCAGCGCAGGCTCGTCCGCAGCAAGTGCACCAGTAAAAACATCAGCCCCGTCAGACGACTTCATGTCAGCTGATAGCCAGACCCCAACAATCCAGCAAGACCAAGCTGGCGCAGACGAAGAAATTACGGTCGAAGACATTCCATTCTAACAACTAGTCACTAGTCAGTAGTTAATAGCTAAACTACGTGTGCCTACCAATAGAATGAAAAAAATACGGATCCGTCTAGTAACTATTTATACTAACTAATTGCCCCTATGATTCCAGTCACCAGAAAAATTTGCTACTTCTGCAGCAACAAAATCAGCACCGTGGACTACAAAGATGCGCAGACCTTGCGCCGCTTCATGTCGCCGCACGCAAAGATTCTCTCGCACGCAAAGACAGGCACGTGCCCAAAGCACCAGCGCATGGTAACATCTGCGCTCAAGCGCGCACGCCACATGGCGCTGCTGCCTTTCGTGGCAAGCTAATTCTTCGGCAAGTAACGCAAACATATGGATATCTCCGACATTAAGCTTGGCGGCATTGTGCTCATGAACGGCCAGCCAATGCAGATCACGTGGTCAAACCGCATGCGCACGGCGCAGCGCAAGCCTGTGATGCAGACAAAGCTCAAGAACGTCATCACGGGCAAGGTCATTGAGTACTCGTTCAAGTTCGGCGAGAAAATCGAAGAGGCAGACGTTGCGCGCGAGCGCGCCAGCTTCCTGTACGCCGATGGCTCTGGCACGCACTTCATGAGTGCAGATACGTTCGAGACAATTGACATGTCTTTGGATGCCACTGGCGAGCAGGCAAAGTTTTTGAAAGAAGGCACAGAGGTCAGCGTGCTGCGGTTCAACGGCAACCCAGTTTCTATTGAGCTGCCTGTGAAGGTTGAGCTGAGGGTGGCTGAGTCCCCTCCAAACGTCACTGGCAACTCTGGCGGCTCTGTCACAAAGCCTGTAACTTTGGAAAGCGGCTTAGTGGTTCAGGTGCCAATGTTCATTAAAGAAGGTGATGCTGTGCGAGTGGACACCAGAACTGGCGAGTACGTTGAGAGGGCGAATAGCTAGGCAAACTGGCGCGGCCAGTAAAACGTTGTTTTAAAAGGACACCCAGCGGGTGTTCTTTTTTCTGATATTTTATATTTAGCCACACCCTGGCTCTATTGTAAAAGTTTTTCGATAGACTTTTGGAACTCTGGAAGTGACTGGGCGATGATATTCCAGATAAGCTCGTGATCAATTTCTAGGTACTCGTGAACTAAGCGGTTTCTCAGACCTGCAATCTTTGCCCACTCTATCTCAGGATGAGCATCCTTAAAATCTTGCGGTAGAGACACGATTGATTGCCCAATAACCTGCAACCTGCGTTCAGCGGCATCCTGTTTCTCAACATTAACCATGTAGTCCTCTTCGTCCATGTTAACCAGGTAGCCTTGAACCTGCTCTATGGATTCCAAGATGTGCTTCAGTAAAATTTGCGGGTCTTTGCTCATAGAATTCTAACTTGCTCATTAAGGATGCCATCTCGTAGTAAGTGGTGGAGCGACTGGTACGTGACCAAATCAACTTTTTTGCCTAATGTTGAGCCGAGTCTTTCTTCCAAATCAATAAGGTCAAACATGTTTTTCCCCTTGGGAAATTCAATTAAAATATCCACATCACTATTTTTGGTTGCTTCTCCGCGGGCAACAGATCCAAAAATTGACGACCTTAATACGCCTGCCTGTTGAAGCAGGGGCGTAATCTTATCTTTTATCTTTTGGATATCTTCTGGCATTGCTCCTGTATTTTAGCACAAAAAAACTTTAGTGCTGCTCTGCCAGCCACTTCTCAACGTCCAGCGCTGCCATGCAGCCCATGCCTGCTGCGCTCACTGCCTGCTTGTAGCGTGTATCGTTCACGTCGCCACCAACAAAGACGCCTGGGACGCTCGACATGGTGTGCTCTTTCAAGACTACGTAGCCAGCAGCATCGAGCTCAACCTGGCCAGCTAGAAACTTTGTGCTCGGCGTGTGGCCAATTGCCAAGAACAGGCCGTCGCACTTGAACTCGCGGGTCTCGCCAGACTTCAGGTTGTGCAGCACAACGCCTGTAACAGCATCAGCGCCGAGCACGTCAGTGACTTCAGTATCAAAGATGAATTGGATCTTAGAATTCGCACGGGCGCGAGCCTGCATTATCTTTGATGCGCGCAGCTCACCGCGGCGGTGCACAACTGTCACCTTTGTTGCAAACTTCGTCAAAAAGTCAGCCTCTTCCATTGCAGAGTCGCCACCGCCAACAACCACCAGCTCTTTGCCGCGGAAGAAAAATCCGTCGCACGTTGCGCACGATGACACACCCTTGCCGCGCAGTCGCTGCTCGTTTGGCAGGCCGAGCCAGTTTGCATCAGCGCCCATTGAGAGGATCACTGTTTTCGCGGCGTACTCAGCGTTCTCAGTTTTCACGCGCAGGGGCTGCGAAGAAAAGTCTACAGACTGCACAGTCTCAGAAATAATCTGCGCGCCAAAGCGCTTTGCCTGCTCCATCATGTTTGCCATGAGGTCAGGTCACCATAATTCCTTTTGGGAAACCTGGAAAGTTATCTACCTCTGTTGTCTGCATGAGCTGGCCACCAGGGTTCAGCCCAGCTAGCACAACAGGCTTCAGGTCAGCGCGGGCAGCGTACAGCGCAGCGGTCAAGCCAGCAGGCCCAGATCCAATGATGACAGTTTCAAGAATTTCATTCATAATGTAGTGACTTAAGTTTCAGCTCTCACATTCTAGCAGATTTATGGCCAATCCAGAACCAAAGAAAAACTACTCATCAAAGACGTTCAAAATATACTGGCAGCATGCCAAGAAGTACCCGATTGCAGTTACATCGCTCGGTATTTTTACACTGGTAGGCTTGGCAGCCCAGCTGTACATGCCTTTCCTGTACAAAGACTTCTTCAATGTGCTCGGACAGAATGTCCGCACACCAGCTGTGGCAGCCACCCTCCTATCAATAGTAGCCAGCGTACTGCTCTACAACTTTATAAACTGGATCGCGAACAGGGTTATATTTTTCGTGAATGACTACTTTGAATCGAGCGCAATGCGAGACATCACGAACACGTGCTTCGCATACCTCCACGACCACTCGTTCAACTTTTTCAGCAGCAACTTCTCAGGCTCCCTCCAGCGCAAGGTCAATAGGTTCTCGCGCTCGTTCGAAGATATTGCAGACCTCATCATATGGGAAGCAACGCCCAGCATCTTGCGCGTGCTCGTTGTCATTGTGGTGCTGCTCATTGCCTACCCAAAGCTCGGCATTGCCGTGCTCGTCTGGTCAATCCTGCATACTGTATTCAACTACTACTTCACGCTATACAAGCTACGCCAAGACCTACAGAAATCTGAGATTGACACTAAGTTGTCTGGGTACTTGGCAGATACAATTTCAAACAACACGAACATAAAGCTGTTCACGAACCTTGAGATGGAAAAAGCTGGGTACGGCAGCCTCGCGCAGAAGTGGTTCTTGATCACGCGCAAAGCTTGGGACCTGGACGCAATTTCGTACGGCATTCAAGGCTTCTTCATGGTGCTCATGGAGTTCTTTGTCTTCTACATTGGCCTGCACCTATGGCAAGAAGGAAAGTTTCAAATCGGCGACTTTGTGTTCATGCAGAGCTACGTCATTTTAACGTTCAACACTGTGTGGAACTTCTCCCGCTACCTCAAGCGGTTCTACGAGGCTATGTCTGACGCAAACGAGATGACAGAAATTTTGGAAACGCCGCACGAAGTGCAGGATAAATCTGGTGCTGCTCAACTCGCCGTGACGACTGGCGAAGTTAAATTCAGAGACGTTGCGTACAGCTACTACACAGGTACGAGCATCTACGAGAACTTCAACTTGAAAATTGCTGGCGGTGAAAAAGTTGCGCTCATTGGGCCATCTGGCGGTGGTAAGTCTACGTTCGTCAAGCTCTTGCTCCGCTTCCACGATTTAACGAGCGGGCAAATCTTAATAGATGGCCAGGACATTGCGAGCGTGACGCAAGATAGCCTGCGAAGAAACGTCTCTCTTGTTCCGCAAGACCCAATTCTGTTCCACCGCAGCATCATGGAGAACATTCGCTACGCAAAGCCTGATGCAACAGACGCAGAGGTTCTTGAAGCAGCTCGCCTCGCGCACTGCCACGAGTTCATAAACGGTTTCCCAGATAAATATGAGACGTTCGTTGGCGAGCGCGGCATAAAGCTGTCTGGCGGCGAGCGCCAGCGCGTTGCCATTGCCCGCGCCATCTTGAAGAACGCACCTATCCTGGTTTTGGATGAGGCCACGTCCAGCTTGGACTCTGAGTCTGAGCGCTTAATTCAAGACGCGCTTGATACACTGATGGCGCACAAAACAGTCATTGTGATTGCGCACCGCCTCTCGACGGTAATGCAGATGGACCGGCATTGTGGTCATTGAGGGTGGCAAGATTACCGAGCAGGGCAAGCACGAGGAGCTTTTGAAGCTTGAGACAGGCACGTACCAGAGGCTGTGGAATATTCAGGCAGGCGGGTTTGCAGGTGGTGAGGCTGAGGAGGTTGCGTAGTTTACAAAACGCACCAAAAAGGCTATAATTTACTGGCAAATTCGAATTTGCACGCATGCGAACAACTTGGCGCTATCGTCTAATGGTTAGGACATCACGCTTTCAATGTGAGAATCCGGGTCCGATTCCCGGTAGCGCTACCAAACTCTACCCGCGGTCTTTCTGCAACGACTTTGTACTGTTTCTGCCAATTGGTGGTTAGCTTTTTCTCATTCCAGGAAAAGTTTTCCACTAGAGATTTCACGAGAAAACGTTTCTTCTCCTCAGAGGCCATCCTGTATGCCAGGGATGGCCTTTTGAGTAGTTTTCCAATTTCTGTTATATCGTCCACCGTTTTCCTGTCGGCGGTCTCCAGCGCAACCTTCCGCTCTTGCAATTCCAGCTCTCGGTTCACCAGCTTCGATCTCATGGACTTGTAGTCTTGCTCGCTCACGCTCTGTTGCAAATACAGTTGCAGTAATCGCTCGGCTTCAGCCTTGGTCTTGCCTAGCTCCATGTTGATTGTCTTGATCTCATCAGCCTTAGACTGGTTGAGTTCCTGCCTGAACATTGCCACTGCTTTCAGGAACAGCTCTACCTCTTCGTCCGAGAACTCTAGCTGCCGAAGGTCGTACTCGAACTGCATTGCAACAAAGTCTTCGTTGACGTTGCACCTGCAGGCCAAGTTTCTACAGGCGTAGTACTTGTACTTTCCCTTTGATGAAATGGAGCGCAACGGCTTTCCACAAGTGTGGCAGGTTAGCAGTCCTTGGAACACGTACTGGAACTTCCGCTGGTGTTTGAAGCTCCTCCTGTCTAAGAGGTTCTGCACCTTGTCGAACAGCTGCTTGCTGATGATCGGCGTGTGCGCGCCCAAGTAGCTCTCCCCGTTGTACAGCATGCAGCCGTAGTACCACGGGTTGCGCAGGATCTTGTACAGTGCGTTCGCCTTGAGCGGCTTTGAGCCGTACTGCTTGGTCACCTTCGTTACGAGTCCCATGTCAGTAATTTTTTTGTGCAGCGACAGGATGTCCCAGTTGCCCGTGCTGTACAGCTCAAATAGCTTCTTGATGATCGGCCCTTTTACTTCGTCAATTTCCTTCACGCCACGGCCTGCATCGCGGTACCCGATCGGCGCAGGGTTCGGGTACCTACCCGCTTTCAGCATGGCGTAGATGCCCTTGTTCACCTCAAATTTTAGGTTCTCACTGAACCCGCTCGCCACGCCCCACAGGAGGTACAGCATGGTTTTCGCCGTGTGCTCTGCCGTGGTCAGCCGCTCCGCCACGAAGTGGAACTCGTACCCGGCTCCCATGAGCTCGTAGAGCTTCGCCTGGTCCAGACGGATTTCTGCCGCTGCGATCCACCTTCGCGAAGATGATCCCCTGGTACTTCTCCCGCTTCAGCATCGTGACCATCTCGCCGAACTCTTCTCGGCCCGTCTGCGAGGCAGCCTCCACGCCACCGAAGAATTTTCCGATCTGCATGCTACGCTCCCGCGCGTACGACTCAATCTGGCTCTGCTGAACGTCCAAACTCATGCCGTTTTCTTGGTCTCTTGATGATACGCGGACGTATGCGAGGTACCTTCCGTTGTGCTTCAATTGATTCTTTGCCATATCTATTGAACTTTCTTTACATTTTCCTTGACATTACTATACTATCGTGTTGTGTTAACAATGTACAACAAGGTGCAACTTTACACTGAAAGTGCTGCTATTATTTACTATTGTTTGGCGAAGGTAGTTGTTGGTCTGGTATCCCTATATACAAGGTGGCAAACTAACAAACTACCCGCCCATTCACATGTAACCTGCTTTTTAGCCTTTTATCCTATATAGGTACTAAGAGACTAAAGAGCTGTCGAGCGACTGTGCCGAGTAGAACTTCTTGTTCTTCTCACCCACGCGTTCGATGATCTTCTGCTCTGTAAGCAGCTCCTTGATTGCGTTGGCAACGGCGTTGCCGCCCGCCACGTCCTTCAGCTCTGCAACGAGGTCTGCTCTGGCCATTTCGCCTCGGTCAACGAGCAACGCAGGAATCCGCGCTTTCGCCTCGTCCTGCTTCTTCTTCAGGATCGAGCCGATGAACTCAATCGTGGTGGACGTATCGTCCACGTTAGTAATTGTTAAGCCGAACGCCTCGACCTCTTCCCTGTCGCGGAGCTTCGTCTGCGTAATTTCAATTTGTCCGCTGCCCTTCCTCTCGATGGAGAGGTGGCTGTCGAGTGCAGCGAGAATGTCGGACGAACCGCGGAGGCTCTGGGACTTCCTTGCGCCGCCGCCGTAGTCCTTGCGGTGGTGGTGCGTCATGAGCACCGCTGCCCCCGCTGCCTGTAAACTCGAGAGCAGCTTGAACACCGACGACATCTGCTTCGCGTCGTTCTCGTCCCTCTCGTGCATGCGCACGAAACTGTCGAGCATGACGAGCTTGATCCCGTAGATGACCACGCACTGCAGCAGCTGCGCGAAACGAGACTCCAGGCTAAACCCACTCTTGATTGAGAAGGTGATCGGGAGCTGCTGATCTGCACCCAAGCGCTTCAGGCGATCCTGTAACAGCGCGTGCCTGTTCTCCTCGTCAATGATTAGCACTGGGCCCTGCGTGGTTGCGAACTGCCCGAACACCGGCTTGCCCGCCGCCACACACAGGGCAATGTGCAGCAACAGCCACGTCTTGTAGCTGCCTGGCTCACCCGATAGAATCACCATGCCCTCTGCTGGCACCAGGCCGTCTGACGGTCCGACCGTTTATCTTCACTGAACTCCATCCCCAGCAGATCCGCCAGAGACATCGTTGGTATATCTTCCATTTGCGTTTATTTTCTCCTCTAGATCAGCAACCACAGACAGCACAGCCTGGATGTAGTCTAGGTACGGCTGCAGCTCTTCCAATTCAATATTCTTCTGTGGGTCATGATCTGCTAACTGATTTAATTTGTTCATGATCGTGGTCTTAAATACAAAAAGACCCAAGAGCCGCGCACACTTTCTAGAAAAGAAAGTTTGCACAACTCTTGAGCCTCTAATACTCATGCCCGTTGTGGGCTTTTGCACACACCGCATACAGCCTCCACCGCTGCGATGTTCGATTCCGCCTCAACGCGAGACGGCGATCAAGCTTTTACCGCTTGTAGGTCGGACGGCGGAACCCCGTCCCCACTTGCAGCCAGATTTCACGAAAGGCGTAGCTGCTGAAGATTCCAAGTGCTCTATATTTGGTTGTGAGAATAAATTTTTCTGTTCATCGAACTTACTTTTTAATAAAAGTAAGCCAATTATACCTCTAGCATTTTATAGCGTCAAGGGTTTACAACTTTAAGAATGTGCAACACCTGCACCAAACTACACTCGGTTAAAACCAAGTGTCGGTAGCCCAGCCTTTAAACAACTTCAGAGTGAGAGATTTTGGACGGGCATACAATTCTAAGCTTTTGGCGCAAAGATTCCACGTGGGCTGCCGTGGCACTCCGAGGGACGAACCTGCGCTGTGCCCTGGGCTGCCAGTTTTACAGAAAACCACGCGTTTGCACAAAGACTCCAAAAATACTATGATTTAGGCACAATTTAATAGTTTGCCTAAACCTACGAGCGGTCTGCTCTGGGCATGGCAAAAATCCCTTGTAAAGCAGAGACGGCCATCCGTTTTGTCTTAGCCTTTACAAGGGTCCCTAGCCGAAAGGTTAGGTGGGGCAAGCGGGTGGTCATTTTTGATTCCGCTGTCCCTCTAGACCAAACCCATGACACCAATCTTCACAATTCACGCGGGCGAGTACCTTGTCGGTTCCTTTTTGGAACAGCAAAAACTGAACGTGTGGGTTCCATCCAAGGACACGGGCGTAGACCTGTTTGCCTCCAACAGAGAGAACACGAAGACAGTCTCACTGCAGGTAAAATTTTCAAGAAACTTCACAGAACTCCTGAAGCCAGAACTTCAAAAAAAGTTAACCGGGTGGGGCTTCTGAACCTTGAACGCTGAAAAAATAAAAAGTTCCAAGGCTGACTACTGGGTATTTGTAATCTACAGCCTCAATCGGAAAGACATACAGTATTTGGTAATCAAACCATCCGACCTTTTGAAAAGGCTCGGGTCTGTCCACAAGCTCAGCAAATCCATGAAGGTGTACTTCTGGGTCACCAAGAAGAAGCTTGCCTGGGAGACAAGGGATCTAAGGCGCACAGAAAAGCAACGGATCGTAGATGGCACCTACAACGTAAAGGCACGAGACTTTACTGAGTACCTTGGGAATGACGGCTGGAAGAAAGTTTACAAACATTTTAAAAGATAAATCCCATGCCTCATATGTTCCAATCCATTGACTGCAAGAAGTGTGGTGAAGGCTACTGCCCTGTTTGTAAGGATCAGTGCCCGAAATGTGGTGAAAAGGACATCGCAGATAAGAAGACGATGGCGGAACGAGAGCAGATGCGGCGGCACATGAACAGGGCAAAGGACACGGTGTCACCAGACGTACACCACTAACCAATCATCACCATGAAAATAGCTGACATGAAAAAGTTTCTAGTGCCAGGAATCTGTGTTGTCGCTGTCCTTGCCATTGGCACCCTCGCGTACGCACAGGTGAGGCTGAGCAGGTCAAACGCACGGCTACGACAAAAGATTGCGGCTGATCAAAAAGTTGGCGTACCTGTTGCCCAGGCAAAACCAACAATCACTGTAACACCGACACCAAGTCCATCAGTGGATAGCATAGCAACGCCTACACCGCAGCCAAAGAAAGAGGCTCCGAAGTCAACCAATACCACGAACCAAGCCGCAGTCGATCCTTCGGTTAAAATTGAGGAGTGCAAGACCAAGGCCAGTGAAGACCAGCAGAACTTCATCAGCCTAGCCAATCAGATGAGTGCGGAAGCAGAAGCGAGCAATCCACTGGTCATCCAGAGACAACTCATCATCAGCGCGATGTACAACGGACCCTGACTGCCGCGCAGATGGCGACACTGCCACAGTCTGTGCAAGATAGTTTGAACAGTGGCAACAGAGATGAGATAAACATGACCCTGACCCTCTACAATCAACAGCTGCAACAACAAGCACAGGAAGCTGCTGCGTACGTTCAAACGCAGGGTCAGACAGCTTACAACCAGTCCTACCTGAGCTGCCTGAACCAATAAAGCCATGCGGGTAATCATCAGGCTGATTCTGGGTTTAGCTGCGCTGATATTCATCACCATGATGACTGCGATCTTCGGCGTGGGCGGCTTCCTCTTCACCCTCGGGCTGTTCGCGGTTATAGGTTTTGCCTTTATGCGTTGATGCCTTTCAGCAGCTCCGTCAGGCTAACATTTGTGAACTCGACCACTCCATAGCGCAGTGCCACGAGCAGTACCCCGTTCAGCCCGTACCGACACAGTGAAAAGGCAGAAGTGTGCCGCTTACTTAACGCAATCCCTGCTTACGCTCGTCCCTGATCTCCATCAGCAGCGCGCTGAGGCTGACCTCCTGCACCTCGACCTCGGGTTCGCCCTTCACCCTGCCTAGGCACCGCTCCAGCAGCTCTTTCGCCGCCGAAACCTGACCACTCGTAGCCTCTTTGATGAGCGCCGTGATGATTGCTTCCTTGTTCTGACTTACTTGGTCAAAAATGTACTGCCGTAGTGCTTCGCGCTCTAGGCTCTTTTCAGATTGACTACCCGCTGGTCTACCTGCACCCACTCTCCTGCCGCCTCGTTGCATTCAGTTTGATTTTTAATTCAAACAATCAAGTTCATCGTATCGTGTTTGATTCAACTTGTACAAAGGCATAGGATACTATTAGTGTCTCGATTGATAGATTCTTAAAGTAAAGGTCATGGTTTGCATATACTGTGCCAAAAACGAAGACGAGACAGCGTTCGGAAGTCGAGAACACGTCATACCCAAACTACTGGGAAATTTTAAGGAGAACCTGAAACTTCGTTGTGTCTGTAATCACTGCAATTCTTCCATCTTTAACCCGCTTGAGACTCGTTTCAAAGAAGATACCGAGGAGGGACTTTTTTGTCAAATGGTGAACTTCTCTGATAGCTATGAAATTAGAATTAGAAATGGAAACATGAAGCTGTCAGTAGATCTTGGCTTGGGAGAACCATTTTTTAACGAAACATTTCCATTTCTAACTTTTAGGGATGGCAGCTGGAAAATTTTATTTATCTCTCAGATCAAAATAAAGGGCTACGGCAAGAATGGTTATATCGTCCTCTTGGTTGATAAGGTAAAAGCTCTACCTCGAGATGGGAAAAGATTTCGTAAGCTTAAAAATATCCTGCGGAATAAGGAGAGCAAGAACGTCTCAATATTTACACATGGTGGAGAAGATCCCGGTCGTCGCGAGTTAAACGAGGCAATGGATCTAGTTAGAGAACTTGGCGTGGATTATAAACCAGGCACAGAGAAAACAGTACCGTTTGTGGGAGATGGGAGTGACGAGAAAAGAGCCGATGTATCGGTAAATTCAACTATTGGCTTCGATAGCGCTCGGATCATAGCAAAAATTACTTTCAATTATTTTGCCTATTGTGCTATTGAATCTGGGATGGAAAATATTTTACATCACAAAAACTTCTCCAAAATAAAATCGTATATCCTTGGTGAAACTGAGTGGCCGATGAGAGGGGTGATAGTAGAGAGGCCAACCTATGATCCTATTTTACTTGAGGAAAAAAATGGAGGGGTTCGATTTATAGTTCACATAATTACTATTCAGAATGAGGGTGGAAATTTATTAGCAAAAGTCAGCTTTGCTGGGCGCCTTGTATACAAAGTCCTTTTGGGAAAGATGCCAGACGAGATTAATAGAGACGACTTTGGGAATGGGCACGCTTTTGATCCACGTCACAAAGAAATACACGGATTGACCCAAAATCCAGCTAAGCGAGGATTGAGGGATCCAAAAAATTTTACCCTCTTTAGCAGAGCTTAAAAATAGCTTGCCAAACCCGCACCTGTCTTAAAAACCAGTTTTTTAGTTTTATACTCTATATATACAGCAACAAACTAACAAGCACCATTTCTAGCTACTCTGGTTTTCCACCTGTGTGCTGGTGTACCAACTAGCTTTGGAAAACTTAGTGTGACCTGTATTGGTGTTTAAGCAAAAAATAGTCGGCCAACCTTTCCAGGTATAGGTCTGCCTCTTCATCCGAGACGGATACACCGTGCTTCTGTTTGAAGTATTCAATTAAGGATCGTTTAATATCTTCTGAATATTTCATCTGAATATTAGATTAATTATCCGCCGTTAGCATAGAGCAAAACCGCTAAATAGTTTAGGTGCGGCACTAATTTGTTCTGCCAAAGATTAAGGGTTATACTTGCGCTATAGAAATATTGTTTATGCTTACCGAGACAAGCAGCATTACAACTAGAAATACAGGCGTTAGTGCTTTGGTTGAAAGTTTCTTTACCAAACACTCCAAAGCAACCTCTAATTCAAAATTAGATGATCGGCTGCACGTCATATTCTCTACCCCCGTATGGGGATACAGGGAAATACTACTGGTCATGACGGTGGGTAGAATTTTGAATTCAAAGTACAAACCTAGCATGGGTTTTTACGCCTGTAACCCCAGAGCACTGTACGAAAGACCAATACGAACAGTCTTGGGTAACCACAGTATTCCCCACAGAAAGTCAGGACCGCTGAACGTAGCGAAGGCAACAGCTGGCATCAATGACCAGTGGGCCGCTCAGAGGAGACCTGCCAATGTCGCCTCTGAGGTCGTTGCCTTAACCAGGTTGATTGAAAAATACTCGAAGGCCGATTTAGAAAATTTTGGGAGGATCCTCGCTGGAAAATTTCTACAAGAGGCTCACAGGGTGGCAGACCTCATCGTTAACATAGATCCGAAGACCGATCCAGTGTATCTCTCCAATTTAAGCAGATATCTTATCGATAGCGTTCCAGATGCTGGCAATACTCCTCAGCGGATTTGCGGGCTACTGTTAGAGGCTTACCACCAGGGACGCAGCAACATAATAATTACGGGACACGAGGACAGAGCCTCAGTTACAAGCACGACCAGCAAGAAACCTGGTGACATAAACGAAGAAACATCCGATGGCAAAGTCTTGCTCGTTTACGAGGTAACCGTAAAGCCTTTCAATTTCTCAAGGATGACTGAATCTTACGAAGCTGTAAAAGCCTATAACGTTATTGCTTCTAGTGAGATACAAGAGGTACAGGTTATCTGTCGAAAAACTGACTCTCTAGCAATACTGCCAGATGGCGAGGACAAAATTTTGATCGGCAAGTTTGAATACCAAGATCTGACCTATTTTTTCCTAGATATCTACCAATGGATAACCGCAAACTTACTGAGAATGCCTAGCGAATCTAGGGCAAGCTTCTTCGGTAAATTGAGCACCTACGTTTCACACCCAAATACCGCAGAAAAGGTAAAAGTTTTCTGGAAGGCTCGACTGTCAGAAGATGGTGCCCAGTAAAAAACTATTACGCCGCGTTAAGCAAGACTCCTTGCGTGTCCAAAATTTTCTCTAATCCTAGATTATCGCTATCTAGCAAGTCGCCCACTACGCTTGCGACAGCGTAGGCAAGATTGCAGGGTACGGCATTTCCGATCTGCTTGTACGCCGCGTTATTTCCACCAACAAACTTGTAGTCTTTGGGGAACGTTTGTATTTCCATCGCCTCTCTCACCGTTATCCTTCGCAGAAACCTTGGTGCCTCTTTGGAAGCAAGTGCCTTGGCACCTTTCCAAAGTTTTTTATGGTAACCCTCGACCCAACTCTTCTTGTGATCAAAGATATTCGCCTCATCAACGATAGCGGTTTTGTTTCCGCCCATTGAAGCGGGGAGTGTATTTGCGTAGCCATTTGGATCAATTGGCCTTCCAGCCCCATTGAACAGCATCCCCGCATAAGGAGAGCGGCGCAGTATTGGATTTGTTGCGGTTGTTATCTTAGCTTTACAGGTAGATGGATTCGTAATGGAGCCAGCCCTACCGAGTTTCCTGATAATATCACCGACATTTGGAGCCTTGCTCTTGTGCTTATTTAGGTACCCTTCTATCCCAACCAACGCATTGATCTGCGCTGGATCTTTAACCCCTATAAAAAGCATCCTCTCTCGTTTCTGGGGGACACCAAACTCAGATGAATTCACCAAAACAATCTGCCTGAACTTATAACCCAAATCAAAAGCTCTCTTGAAAAGTCTCTCCCTAACCGCGCTCCACTTCGAAAGAACCCCCAGAGCCTTGACGTTTTCCATCACAAAGATTTTTGGCTGCACCTGCGCAACAACGTCCATAAAAGAGAACACCAACTTACTTCTCTGGTCATCAGGATTCATTTTTCCCGCAACCGAGAATCCCTGGCACACGGCTGGCCACCAAATACCACATCAACGCTACCTCTAAACTTTCCAAGCTTTGGAATAAATTCATTAATATCGCCGTGCTCAATGATAGAGCCGTGGTTTGCCCTGTACGTATCACAAGCGTTCTTATCGAAATCGTTAGCCCAGAGTATCTCAAACCCGGCTTTGGAAAAACCAACATCCATGCCGCCAGCTCCAGAGAACAGAGAAATGGCGGTTAGTTTTCTTTTACTTTTTTGTTTCAAAGGCGATTTTAACATACGATTGTATCATATCGGTCTTAAGGCTATCTGTACAGGTATTATATCGAGAGGTGTACGGACGTTCAATAGTAGTTATCAACAACTAAAATCACGCAAATATGGAAATAGACGACAAGGGCATCCAAGAATTCAAACGAATTTTTCAGAAATACCACGATAAGGAATTAACGGAGGAAGAAGCCAGGGACGGAGCAGAAAATCTGATAGGCTTTTTCAAGCTCCTAGTCAAAGTATATGATAGGTTAAAATTAAAAAATTCTTCACAGGATAGAGGTGCTGAGTTGGACAGTAAGTAGCGAACTGTAAATCTCCCTCACAATCGGTTCAAAAGTTTTCCACCCTGCTTGAACTGGTCTACCAAGCTTCAACTTCGGTCTTTCCGCAACGACCCGTCTCCGCACTACTATTTTATAAACCGATGAATTGCTTCATCAGCGTTATCTTGAAATGTAGTATTTTTCAAATCAGTGTAAAACGTGCTCTGGTCAACCACGTCACCTGTTAACTTCCCCTGTTTACTTGCATAAAAAACGCCACTTTTATATCGCTCATCCGAAATGCCATCCACAAAGCGTTTTGCACCTACTTCTAAGCTTATGCACCACTCCTATCAATGGCATTACAATAGGCATCATAATGTACGTCAACATAAACTTCATTGGTTGGGGGACATTATCCGGTGCCCCAGTTCCCTTTGTGTTCCCGGGACTCATAACAACAAATTTGAGGTGAGGATATTTTCTTGCCATTGATAAGGTCCACATGGTTGATGCATATTTGACGTATCCGTATGCTTGCACTGCATCGAACTTATTACCAAAATATGATCCATCAAGAACAGCAGCAAACTCATCTACAGAAGAAGTCTTCATTGCAACCGGTTTCATTCCGAGCATCTTTACTCCCGGCACAGCTTCCGCACTGACTGACAGTACTGCTTTTTTCAACTTATCATGTTTAATTAATTCCTCCACTAAGATCACATGGCCTAAAATATTCGTAGCAGCTAATTCATTCATGCCGGAAGGCGTAATTTTCGCAGCCGTTTTCCCCACCATTCCACCTGCATTTAAAATTACTGCATCAATAGGTTCCTTTATTTTTTCTACCGCTTTTCTTACAGAATTTGCATCAGAAACATCCCCAATAATAATTTCAAAAATCTTTCTTCCCGTTTTCTCCTCCAGGTCTTTTTTTGCTGCCTCGGCTTTCGCTTGATTTCTGCAGAAAAGTATTACCTTTTTTGTTTCTTTTCTCAATGCTAACTGCCGGGCAGTCTCTTTCCCAAGCCCATTATTTGCTCCGGTTATTAATATGCTTTCGTTCATTTTTTAGTGTTATAATAATAATTATTCAAACTCTAACTTAATGTAGCCAAGGTATAGTAAAGTACCTTTACTTAATATTAATTTACTTTGACAATATAGTCAAGAACCTTTATTATCTATGTATTGTGGATAACATAACCACTTCATGAGTAAGCCAAAAGAAAAGAACGAAGACAACTTTGCACCGGCCCTTGTTGCCGCTAGCCGCGCCTTGGTCGCCACCATGATGCCCGAGCTTGTTAGGTATGGTTTCAACGGCATCACGCCTGCCTTCGCGAGCCTTATGTCCTTGCTAGATGCAGACCGGCATCCGTCCAACCACCCTGGCGCAACGAGCCGGAACCACCAAACAGGCGATTGGTCAGCTGGTTCGGGAACTGGAAACACGCGGCTATGTCGAGCAGGTACCCGACTCAACCGACACGCGCGCCAAGATCGTGCGCCTGACGAAGCGCGGGGTCGCCTTATATGCAGCATGTGCGGACGCGAGAAATGAGCTACAGTCCACTGTTATCGCGAAGCTTGGCAAAGTGAAAGTATCGCGATTGCGACGAGATCTCATAGAGCTTGCCGCCGTTCTTGAGGAAATGCGCACGCGCTGAACTAGCGAAGTACTAGGCCAACGTAGATCTGGCTAACCAAAGTCAGATAAGTTTTCCACCCGCGTTGAATCGGTCTACCAGTAAAAAACTTTCCCAAATGAAAACCCTCATCTTTGATTTTTATGGTGTCGCCTGTCAGAACCCTTACACTTCTTGGTTTGCAAACCACTCAAGCAACGCTAGAATAGATCGCAAAATTTTTGACGAGCTGGCTCTGAAGGCTGAACAAAACAACACGGGCCCGTGTGCGAGGAAACCTCTCGCGCACGAGCCGCTTTTTTAATCTAGCCAGAAACTTTTAGGCTACCAGCTCTGGTCATCGCCAGATGGGCCGTAGATTTTAGGAATTGGGATGCCCTTGAGGCGCATGTACACGGTGAGCTGGCCGCGGTGGTGCACCAAGTGGCGGACAGTTTGATCAATGCTGTTCTTTTTGGTGTCAGTAGATAGCACCTTGTCGCCCATCTTGAGCGAAAACTCTGTCATGAGCTCCTCGTCAGAAACATTTTCCAGCGCCTTGCGGGCGAGCGCCATGCACTCGTCAAAGTGCGCGGGCAGCTCATCTGCCGATTTCATCTTAAAGCCCTCGTACGTCGCGAAGTTTATGTCACCTTGGTTGATTATAGATGCAATCCACTTGGGAATTTCAGAGCAGACAATAGCCAAGCTCTTCATTGGCATTGCCTTATCAGTTGGCTTGAAATCCAAAACTTCATCCGTAATGCGCTCCAGGCACTTGCGCGTTGCTTCAGCTTCAGAATCTAGCTGCGAGAGGTAAATTTGTCCGAGTGGTACGTTCATGTAATTCTCTTTACCTACTTCCAAACACCTAAGATCGCAGCACCAACCAGCACGGTAATCAGCGTATTGCCAATGCCGAGCCAGAACAAGCTCATTTTGCCGCCCCAGAGTTCATCGCCAAACTTCAATGGCACAATGAAGCCGAGCCACGCCCAGAATGCAATGAACATGCCATCGCCAACGCCAGTGTGGCCAGTGGCAACCATGAACATTGCCAAGACGTAGAACATCACAACGCTGGCAATGAACTGGCATACGTACGTCATTGCCATGCCCTTTTTCATGGAGTCTTGCTTTTCTTTGCTCCATTCGCCCATGCCACGTTCCTTCATGAAAACCTTGCCGAACAACGGTCCATACCAAATGCTGCCTATTGCCATGCTCGCAACAGCTGCCACGAGCACTGCCCAAACGTTTACACCTACCATACTTTTTTGCTCTTAATTGTAATTAGCTAACCTGTTGGTTAAATTATACACAAACGTTGCACACTTGACCATGAATACACCTGAGAGTACAATGATTTTGCAACTAAGCATTAAAAATAAACTATGAAGAAAATTTTCTTTCTAGCTGCAGCAGTGTTCCTGGTTGCAGCAGGGTGCAACTCGCAGACATCTGCCACGACGAGCATGCAGACCCCAACCTCTACGCCAGCAGTTTCTGGCGCAACGAGCACGGCAGGCATGAGCGCGTCTGAGAACACGAACGCTAGCCTGAATGCGTCTCTGAACAACGTAGACACTCAGATGAATGGCCTGAGCACAGACTCGGCAAACACAGCTGCGAGCACGAGCGCTGAGCAGGCACCCTAGCCCTAACCATTAAGCACAAACCTATGGACACAAAGAAAATTCAGGCAATGTTTGCCGTTGCATCTCTGGCACTGGTAGCTGCGTTGGCAGCTCCAGCACTTGCAGATAGCGCAACCACAGCAGTTGGCGCAACCACATCGGTGAGCACGACAGCAGCAGTGAACCCTAATTTGCCAACAAGCATCTCAGTCTCAACCACTGGCAAGTTCAACACGACAGCGCAGGCAAAAGCGGTTGCCGAAATCAATGCGCGCACTGCGGCGCTCAACTCGCTGATGACCCGCATCGGCCAAATGACAAAGGTCAGCGCAACTGAGAAAACTAGCCTGGATGCAACAATCCAGTCTTCCCTGACTGCCATGTCTTCGCTCGAGGCACAGATACAGGCTGATACAACGAACACGGCGTTGAAGACAGATATCCAGTCAATTACGAAATCTTACCGCATTTACGTGCTCGTGGTGCCGCAGGGTCGCATTGTTGCTGAGAGCGACAGGGCCATAACAATTGTCGGCCTCATGCAGACGTTGGGCACGCAGCTGCAGACGCGCATCACGGCAGCACAGACAGCTGGACAGAACGTTACAGCTCTGAACGCCAGCCTTTCTGACATGAACGCGAAGGTGTCTGATGCAAACACGCAGGCTCAGGCAGCAGTGGCGCTGGTATCTGGCCTCCAGCCAGACAACGGCAACAAAACAGTGTTCCAGTCAAACGAAACCGCACTCAAGGCCGCACGTGCTGACTTGGCAACAGTGACCACAGACCTAAAGGCAGCTCGCCAAGATGCAGGCAGCATTGTGAAGGCGCTCGTGGCAATGAAGCTGGCACCAACCCCAACTGCAACGCCAGCTGGATCAGCTCAATAACCAATATGGGAAACCAATATAGGGCAGGGGCTAGAACTTCAGCAATAGTATTCATTATTGTCTTCCTCATCGCGCTGCTCTTCAGTGCCGAGGGTGCAGTCCGACTTGAAAAGCTCTTCTTCTTGGTGAGTGAAATAGTGGCATTCTTCTGGTTCTACTACTACGCAAAGGCAAAGGGCTACTCTGGGTGGCTCGCCCTGCTGGGATTCCTAAACCTCATTGGGTTTATCATCATCCTGCTCCTGCCAAACAGGAACAGGCCAGCAGCAGTTTAAGCAAGCGTAAACTCGCGGAGAATAAAAGACACCAGCGCTGTGCTGGTGTCTTTTAAGTTACCACTCTCTCGTGGCGAACTTAGCTATTCAGCGCTGTGTGCTTCTTGCTGAACCAGATGAGGTAAATAATTTCGAGGATGCCAACTGTGTTCAAAATGAGCATTACCACGAACCACGCCTTCTGCGTGTTGCGCGCTGACTTCCACAGCGCAATGCCTTTCCAAATTAAGCTCCAGATGACCAAGAGCAGCAAGAGAATTTTCATCCCTGGCGTGAGAGGAAAAATCGTGTAGTTGTGCCACATACTTTTGAACCTTTCGTTTAATTTTATGGTTAGTGTGCCTAACCATTATACTGCCGTTGGTTTCTGAAGTACAGGACTATCTGGTATGCTTGAGGTATGAAACGTGCATACTTAATTCATGGATGGGAAGGAAATCCAAACAACAGTTGGTTTCCGTGGCTGAAGCAAAGCTTGGAAGAGCACGGCTTTGAGGTACACGCTCTGGCAATGCCGGATCCAACTAACCCTGACCCTGTGAGTTGGCCTCAAACACTTTTGGATGAGATCAAAAATCCAGATGAGAAAACCTGCTTAGTAGGCCACAGCATTGGGTGCCAAACAATTTTGCGTTATATAGAAAAACTCCCAGCGGGAACGCGCGTGGGCAAAGTCATACTGGTAGCCCCATTCTTCAAACTAACCAATTTGGAAACCCAAACTGAAAAAGATTTATGGAACAAATGGGGTAGCATCCTCGTAAACACAGAGCTGGTCAAAGAAAAGGCTAACCGGATTGTTTCTATCTTTTCCGATGACGATCCTGACGTAGACCACGACGTCAATGCGCCAATGTTTAAGACCTTGCTCAATTCAAAAATAATCCTCGAGCACGGCAAAGGCCATTTCGGCGACGACTCTGGTACTATACAGCTCCCCATTGTTCTTGAAGAAGTGCTAAACTAGCAGTAAAAAGAACTAAACCTATGGACACATCCCCACAAAACTCAATCCTCCGCGTAGAGAACCTCAACATCTCGTACGGCGATAAGCAGGCTGTGAAGAACGTCAGCTTTGGCATTGCGCCAGGCGAGATCTTTGGCTTGCTCGGGCCGAACGGCGCTGGCAAAACCAGCACGCTCTCAGCCATTGAAGGTCTCATCACGCCAAACTCTGGCAAGGTTTTCATTGCGGGCCACGACATCAACGAAGACCCAGCAGCAGCTCGCCAAAACCTTGGCGTCCAGCTCCAGGCAACCAGCTTCCAGTCAGAGCTGAACATTGAAGAAATTATCCGGCTGTACGCTGCCCTGTACGGTGTAGAGCTTACAGAAGAAAAAGTTCTCGCAATCTTGCAAGACATTCAGCTTGAGACAGACGCATCAAAGCGCTTTGGGCAGCTGTCTGGCGGACAGCAGCAGCGCGTGTCGCTCGTCATTGCCACAATTCACAACCCGCAGCTCGCGCTCTTAGATGAGCCGACAACAGGCCTTGACCCGCAGTCACGCCGCCAGCTCTGGGGTCGCATGGAAAAATTGCGCGACTCTGGCCGCAGCATCTTGCTCACCACGCACTCAATGGAAGAGGCTGAAGCTGTGTGCGGCAGAATTGCCATCATTGACCACGGCGAAATAATCACGGTGGACACGCCAGCTGGCCTCATTGAAAAGCACCAGAACGATCCACGCGTCACCAGCGTTTCGCGCGGTGGCAAGATCACGCTCGAAGACGTGTTCATTGGCCTGACTGGCCAAGAGGTTCGCGCGTAAGTTCGCTGCTGCGTAATTAATACTACTCCCATGGCAACACAGACAACACCGGCAAAAGGCGAGATACTAAAGTCGCTCCTGCGAGCAGACTTCACGGTGCAGTGGCGCAACCGTCGCGCGAGCATTCTGAGCTTACTCGTGCCGCTCATAATTCTGGTTTCGTGGAAAGGACTGGTCAAAGAATTTGGCGGACCGTTTGTGCTCGCATCGTGCATCACGTTCGGGATTGTGGCAATTGGCCTGCTTGGCTACTCAAACACAACTGCACGTGACCGCGAGAAGGGCGTGTTCCAGCGCTTGCGCGCAACGCCAGCATCGCCTGCTGCAATCATGGCGAGCCGCCTCATCGTGCAGGTTGTGCAAATAGTTGTGATGACCATCATCGTGTTCGTGGTTGCAGGCTACTACAACAAGATAGTGCTGACACCGCTGCAGTACGTGGTCACCACGCTCATGGCAGTTGTGTGCGCTGCTGTGTACCTGGGACTTGGACAGGCAATGGTCGGGCTGATTGCCTCTGCTGAAACCTTGAACTCTGTGACACGCCTCGTGTACTTTGCATTCATCCTCTTTGGTGCGCTCGGCGAGCTGGGCATCTTTGGCAAAGTGACAGAAAACATTGTTGCGTGGTCTCCGTACGGAACAGTGAAATCAATTCTCGACGCTGCAATGGTGCACGGGGGCTGGACAGGCACAGCGTGGCTCAGCCTGCTCGTGACGCTCGTGTACGCAGCTGTGTTTGCAGGAGTGGGAATCAAATACTTCAAGTGGACGAGTGCGTAGAAAAATACTTTAGAAAATAAAAGAGCCGCCTGGTGCACCTGGACAATCATGCGATTGTGCCAGAAAGCACCGAGGCGGTTTTATTTTCTACCACTGATCACTGCTGCGGCCATACGACCCGTAAGTTCTTTCGTATTGTCGCTCTTCTTTCTCACGCTGTGCAACCTCCCCTCGACGAAGCTGTTCCTTGATCTTCTGGGTGGTGGAGTTGTCAGGCACTGAGAATTCACGTCCACACCTTGTATTGCTGCAAACATTAATCCCAATGCTCAAGTGACCGTTGCTTGTAGCCACACTCCGCAAACGGACAAAGGGCTTGTCCACCCTTCATCACAACCTCCGGCATGTCCTGCAGCCGAAAATCTCTTGCAGCAGCCTCGGCTCGTTCACGTTGCTCGCGTTGACGACACACAACCTCAGGGTCAGTTGTTTTCGGTGCGACCCAACCTTGTACTTTATTGAAGTACCTGTTCTTCTTACCCATGCATTCCTCCTCTCTGGGCAAAGAATAGCAAAAATACTCAGAGAAGTCCAGAGCCATTTGGATTCATGGATAAACCAAAACAGGTCTCCTGAAGTGCCTCCGCAGCAATTTCAGCGGCGTGCAGCGTACGCCAGCTGAAATGCGAGGACAGCACAAAGGAGACCTGTTTTGGTTTGATTCCTACCCAATGCTCGCCAGCAGCTCGTGCAAGCCATCGAGCTGCTTTTCTTTTTCGCTAGGAATGAGGTCATCGCACACAACCTCTGCTGACTCGAGCGACTCGTGCAAGAGCGTCTTGCCTGACTGCGTGAGCATCGCGTAGCTCACGCGTGCATCGCGGGCGTTTGCCTCGCGCTTCACAACGCCAATCTTTTCGAGCGGAATGAGGATGCGCGTGACGCCAGATGCTGTGAGGCCTACCTTCTCTGCTAAATCGATTCGTCTAATTTTTCCGCCGTTCGCAGTGCTGATTGCGTACAGCACTGCAAGGTCGCCAAAGCCAAGACCCTGGCTGCTGAACTTGCGGGACAAGACTGCGTCTGTCTTGGCAATCTGGAACATGAGCTTTAGCTTCTTGCTGATAACTGACATAATTTTGATTGATTAATTGTTGATAAGTAAAGTATATAGCAAGCAAGTCAGCGCTGTCAATAGCGCTCGCTAGCCTGTATAATGTTCTCGAGGCGATGAAGGAGGTTTACTCATGAAACGTATTGTTGGGTACGATAGAGCACTTGCCGTCCAATTTTTCTTGCGCACGGTGTCAGGCGTGGTGAATTCAACAGAGTTCGCCCACGTATCAGTTCAACCCTCGGAAATTGGGTACATGGCAACAAAGCTAGCCGAGAGCGCTGTTACGCCTCAAAGAATGGGGGTTGATAGCCCGTGGTTCTTCGGAAGCTACGAAGAACTTGCCAGAACCGTACGAAAAACACAAGACCAGCAAACACTTATCCAAGCAGAACTGGCCGCAAATCAAATCCTGATTCTTCAAGGTGTCGTTGGAAGTGAGATGGTTTGGGGTTACGGCGAGGCAAAGGTAACGCGCGATGTTGCCATGGTGCCAGACCTGTACAGGCACTCTGCTCGCGCACGTTGCCGAACAGTAGCTGATGCTATCGTCCTTCATCAAATGGCTACGCACGCCTTTGTGTGGCTGGAAATTTTGAGCCGAATCAGCGGCTCTGACCTTCTTGCGGAAATAGTAGGCTAATGCCGCCACCAGCGTGTTCAAACTCTCCGCACACACCTGTCTGATCTCAGCAGGTGTGTGCATTCTTTATTTTGCAGCTCCTCTATATATACGCTAAACTTAGGTTTATGCAGTACCCAATCATCACCATTGGCACGCGCGGCAGCGCACTAGCGCTCGCGCAGGCAGAGCTGGTTAAGGCTATGCTGCTGCGCATAGACAGCTCGCTCGACGTGCGAGTGCTGGTCATCAAAACCGAAGGAGACACAAACCAGAGCCCAGTGCCAACTGAAGTTGCTGGCAAAGGCTGGTTCACCAAAGAAATTGAAAGCAGCTCTGCAAGCTGGCGACGTTGACCTTGCTGTTCACAGCCTGAAGGATTTGCCAGAGCAGCTCGGTGAGAGCTTGGCCATTGGCGCAATTCCACAGCGCGAAGATGCGCGCGATGTTCTTGTTTCAAAGAGTGGCAAACTACTGGCTGGTCTCCCTGCAGGCTCTGTTATTGGCACTGACAGCTCGCGCAGGAAGGTTCAACTTTTGGCAGTGCGGCCAGATTTGACCGTGCAGAGCATCCGCGGCAACGTGCCAACGCGCCTAGAAAAATTGGCGACACAAAGCTACGGTGCGCTCGTGCTCGCTGCTGCTGGCCTGCACCGACTTGGCGTTGGTAATCGTATTACAGAGTACCTGCCTGTTGAAACTTTCACGCCAGCACCTGGGCAAGGGGCAATGGCAGTAGAAATGAAAGCTGGCAACGACGAGCTTGCCGCAATTGTCGCGAAGTGCGACCATGCGCCTACGCGAGCAGCTGTAGAAGCTGAGCGGGCATTCTCTTCGGCTGTTGGCGGCGGGTGCAAAGAGCCTGTTGGCGCTTACGCAACGTGCAACGGTGAAACCATTACGCTGCTGGGCATGCTGCTTTCTGCTAGTGGCACAATTGTGCGCGGTTCTGCCAGTGGCAACGCTGCAGGTACAGCTGAGCTTGGCAAAAAACTAGCTGCTGAACTATTAGAAAAAGCGGATGCTGAACGGTAAGCTTGTTGTCGTGACTCGCGCGAGCGAGGATAGCGCGCAGCTCAGGGAACTGCTCCAAAAATCTGGTGCTCGAGTGTACGAGCTGCCAACCATTACGTTTCGACCATTGGCGTTTGACCAAAAAACCATTGGCGACCTACCAGCCTACACGCACGTTCTCTTCAGCAGCAGCCACGCAGTTGATTTTTTTACAGAGGCGCTCCCGAAAAATGTCGAGGTGATTGCCATTGGCACAGCAACGCAGGAAAAACTTACTAGCCGCGGCGTGGCGGCAAAACTTTTCAGTGAGGTGCGAAGCTGGCAAGGTGCAAACGTGCTGCTCCCCCGCTCGCAGCTGGCAAGGGAAGATTTACCTAACGTCCTGCAAAGCAAAGGCGCAACAGTCACAACGGTTGTGCCGTACATGACGCTCTACGTAGATGAACGCGATGGCAAGTTTGAAGAGCTGCTGGCTGGTGGCCACGTTGACTACCTCACCTTCACGAGCCCATCGAGCATTGCAGGGTTTGTGCACAGGTTGGCTGGATCTAAGCTCTTGCCGCAGGCACGCGCAGTTCCAGTGGGCTGCATTGGGCAGACAACAGTTGCCGCCGCAAAAAAAGTGGGCTTCAAACAAATTTTTGTGGCAAAGCAAAACACCACGGCCAGCCTAGTTGAAACATTAAACCAGATCAATGACCTACCATAGCTACATTTTTTTCAACTTAAAAGATAGCGCCGAGAGTGCAACAGAACAAGAGATCAAAGAGTTTGCAGGTACTGTTTCAAAAAGCTCGGGTGTAAAAGTGAACACGTACAAAACAGTTGGCCTCAAAGCTGGCAGCCGCGCAATGCTGTGGGTTCAGAGTGAGCAGCCAGAAGACATTCAAAACTTGGCGACAGCGCTCATGCACACGAGCCTCGGCGCAAAGCTCAGCATTTCACACGTGCTGTTTGGCATGGTGAGGCCATCGCAGTACGTGAACCGCGCAACGTCACAGGAGCAGGCTATCCAAGAAGACAACCGCGGCAAGTACCTGGTCATCTACCCGTTCACGAAGACAAAAGAGTGGTACCTGCTCAGCCAAGAAAAGCGCCGCGAGATGATGGGTGGCCACATTCGCGTTGGCCACACGTTCAAGAGCGTGCGCCAGTTGCTGGTGTACTCGTTCGGCCTGGATGACAATGAATTTGTGGTATCGTACGAGACAGAATCGCTCGGCGATTTCCAGTCACTGGTCATGGAGCTGCGCTCAACAGAGACGCGCCTGTACACGCAGAACGATACGCCAGTGTTTGTGTGCGTCTACGCGCCGCTCGAAGAAGCTTTAACAGTATTTTAATGGAAAACACATCTTTCTTAGACGCGTGCTGGCGCAAGCCGTCGGGCCACGTGCCAGTGTGGTACATGCGCCAAGCTGGGCGCTGCCTGCCAGAGTACCGCGAGCTGAAAAAGAAGTATGATATTCTAACGCTCTGCAAGATACCAGAGCTCGCAATGCAGGTGAGCCTCATGCCAATCAAAACGTTTGGCGTTGATGCTGCAATCCTGTTCGCAGACATTATGCTGCCGCTCATTGCAATGGGCGTTGAGCTGGATATTGTGGAAGCTGTTGGTCTGTGATCGCACACCCCATAAAAGATGCTGCTGACGTGGCGAAGCTGCGCGACATTGACCCAGCAGACTTGGCGTACCTTGCAAAAACCATTTCACTAATTTTAGAAAATTTGCATGGTGCAGTTCCCCTCATTGGTTTCTCAGGTGCACCGTTCACGCTGGCGAGCTACTTAATTGAGGGCAAGCCGAGCCGAGACTTTACCAAGACAAAACTGTTCATGCACAGCCAGCCACAGGCGTGGGCAAGCCTCATGGACGTGCTGACAAAAAACATCACTGCGTACCTTGACGTGCAGACTCGTGCTGGCATCCAAGCTGCGCAGCTGTTCGACAGCTGGGTTGGGTGTCTGAGCGCACAAGACTACGCAGAGCTTGTGCTGCCATACTCGCGCAAAAATTTTACAGCACTCGGAGCTGCCAAAATTCCACGCATCCACTTTGGCGTGAACACCACAGCGTTCCTTGAAGACTTTGCGTCAGTTGACGCAGAGGTCGTTGGCGTTGACTGGCGCATGCCGCTCGCCAGAGCTTGGCAAAAAATTGGCGGCCAAAACGCAAGGGCAATCCAGGGCAACCTCGACCCAGTGCTCTTGCTGGGCGACCTCAGCATTGCAAAGAAAAAAGTTGACGAGATTTTTGCATCGCTCGAAACCACCACTGGCTTCATCTTCAACCTCGGCCACGGCGTGCTGCCAGAGACGCCGTACGAGAACGTAATAAAATTAACAGAGTACGTACATGGAAAATAGTCCGGTTCCAGTAGCGGTTTTGTTAATGGCCTACGGCAGCCCTGAAAACATGGGTGAGGTTGCGCCGTACTACACGCAGATTCGACACGGCGTGCGGCCGCCAGAGCACCTCATTAAAGACCTGGAAGACCGGTACAGAAAAGTTGGCGGCAGAACGCCGCTGTCTGAAATTACGCGCGCGCAGGCTAGCGCGCTGCAAGAGCTCTTGGACAAAGAGCAGGGCGCAGGCAAGTTCAAGGTGTTCACGGGCATGAAGCACTGGCACCCGTTCATCAAAGACGTTGCCGCTGAAATTCAAGGTGAGGGCACTACAAAAACTGTTGCCATTGCACTCGCACCGCACTACTCGAAAATTAGCATTGGCGGGTACGAAAAGGCACTTCAAGAAGCTGGGTTTGGAGATGCTGTGCACCTAGTTGAGAGCTGGCACACGAACGAGCACCTCATTGAGTGCATCGCAGAGCAGCTCAAGGCAGAGTTTGCAAAACGTGGCGACGAGCAAGTTCACGTGCTCTTCTCAGCGCACAGCTTGCCCGAAAGAATCTTGACGTGGAATGATCCGTACCAAAAACAGCTCACCGAAACGTGCGAGCTGGTTGCACGAAAAATCCCGGGCATTGAGTGGAGCTTCTCGTTCCAGAGCGCTGGCAACACGGGTGAACCATGGCTCGGCCCGGACATCAACGACACGCTCCTTAGCCTAAAAGAACAGGGCAAGAAAAATATTGTCGTGTGCCCGATAGGCTTTGTGAGCGACAATTTAGAAATTGTGTACGACCTCGACATTGAGAGCCAGGCGGTTGCGCGCGAGCACGGCATCCACCTGAGCCGCACGCAGATGCGCAACACGCACCCACTGTTCATTCAGGCTCTCTGCGATGAAGCTGTTGCAGGCGCAGCTTGACATGCACGTACCGAGAACCTACGATGGGTACACGACCATTCACCACAAACGTATGAAAAAAATATTCACTGTTTTAGCTTTCGCCCTTGTTGCAGCAGGTTGCAACTCGCAGCAGCTAAGCTCTTCTGGCACCACGCCTACGCCTACGCCGGTGGCAACGCCAACACCTGTGGCACTGCAAACCTACACAAACAGCACGTACGGGTTCTCGTTCCAGTACCCGCTGAACGTGAGCTTCAAAACACCAAACTACGCAAACCTTGAAGACAAAATTGTTGAACTTGGCATTGTGAAATCAGACTACCCGAACACAAACTTTGGCGATGCCGCATTCTCTGTGAGCGCATCGTACGAGACAACCTTGGCAGCCTGCCTAGCTACAAATCCTCCTGAAGGCGGAGATGGGTTCAAGACCCAAACCACCATCAATGGCACGACGTTCTACATAACAAAGGGCGACGGCGTTGGCGCAGGCAACATCTACACGACAACAACGTACCGCACGTACCAAGTGCTCAACGGCAGCGCAACGTGCCTTGAGCTGAACGAGACCATCCACACGGGCAACATTGAAAACTACCCACCGAACACTGTCACGCAGGTTGACACAGCAGCTGTGCAGGCACGGCTCGATGCAATTCTGAACACGTTCAAAATTACGGCGAGCTAGGCGACATCGAAATTTGGCAAAGTAAAACCGGCAACCTTTCGGGGGGTGCCGGTTTTTTGGAAGATGTTGAATCGTTGTCGAAGTTGGTCAACCTGACCCTCATCTACAGCTCATCCTCCTCACACCACAAGTCTACTTCTTTCCAACCGTTTTGGCAAGCTCCACCAAGCTGGACAAAGACTGCGTGATGTACTTCTTGGTTGCCTCATCCGTGAGCGCGCCAGCAGCGTCAAACTTCTCTTGAATGGTTGGCACGAGAACCTGCGGATGGTTCTGCATGATCATGCCACCAGAGCCAAGTGCCACCTGCTGCAGCTGGTACCACGCGCGAATGCCGCCGAATGGTCCAGATCGATGACGCCATGAATACAGTTGGCTTGGCCTTGAACGAGCTCTGTCCGTACGGCCTGCTCACCCAGTCAATGGCGTTCTTGATGACGCCGGAGAACGAGTAGTTGTACTCTGGCGTGACAATCACCAGCGCATCTGCTGCCTCAACTTTAGCCTTGAGGGCCGCAACAGCAGCTGGCATGTTCATCTCTTCATCTTGGTTGAACATTGGCACCTGTGAGATGTCTGCGATCTCAAATTCCACACCTTCTGGTGCCAATTTTGATGCAGCATTCAAGAGCATTCCGCTGAAAGAATTTTTGCGCAAGCTGCCAGATATTCCTAGTATTTTCATATGTTTCCTTTGCGTTAATGGTGTGCTAGAGTAACAGTATATATGAGCGATGTCGGAAAAGAAAGCTAAGATTTTAGATGAAAATTCTCGCCATTGAAACTTCGTGCGATGAAACCGCTGCTGCGGTCATGGACGTTGAGCGCGGGCGCGCGAAGGCGCTGAGCAGCGTTGTATCATCGCAAATAAAAATCCACAGGAAGACCAGTGGCGTTGTGCCAGAGGTTGCCGCACGTGCGCACGTGCAGAAGATTCGACCTGTTGTTGAAAAAGCACTACAGGAATCAGGCGTGCCACTGTCCAAAATTGACCGCGTTGCCGTAACAGTTGGCCCAGGCCTTGCAAGCTCGCTGGTTGTTGGGGTTGAGTTTGCCCGCGCTTTGGCTTACGCAACTGGCAAACCCCTGCTCGGCGTAAACCACATGCTCGGGCATTTGTACTCGCCTTTTTACGGACACCCTGGGCTGAAGTTTCCGAGCGTGAACTTAACCGTGTCTGGCGGCCACACGTACTTAATTTTGCTGAAGAGCCTGCACTCGTACAAAGTTTTGGGCAGCACGGTTGATGATGCTGCTGGCGAAGCGTTTGACAAGGTGGCACGGATGCTCGGCTTACAGTACCCAGGTGGCCCAGAAGTTTCTAGAGCCGCTGAGCGCGGCAAGCATGATTTCAATTTGCCGCGTCCGATGATCCACGAAAAGAACTACAACTTCAGCTTTGCTGGCCTGAAGACGGCCGTGATGTACCTGCTGCGCGATGGTAAACGCAATGTTGTCGACGTTTGCTTTTCATTCCAGAATGCAGCTGTTGATGTTTTGGTTGCAAAAACTGTTCGTGCTGCCCAGCAGTTTGGCGCAAAGAGTATTACGCTCGCAGGTGGCGTTGCTGCAAACAAGAAGCTGCGTGGTGATTTAGCAGCTGCTGCTAAAAAACTCGGCCTGCAATTTTCTGTCCCAGAATTTGATCTGTGCACAGACAACGCGGTAATGATTGGCAATGCAGCTGCAATCTTGCTGGCAGGTGGGTCAAGAGCATCAAATTTGAATACTGTAAAAGCGAATCCGAACTTGGATTTATAGGCTTTGACTTTCGGCAAAAATCTGCTACTATCACTACATACGAACGTCCGCTGTCAACGGACATGCCTCTATATACAGAGCGCAAATCGTACTGGAAGAAAGCATTGACCTCACACGTGAAATTGATGCCAGTAGAACCAGTCGCCTGCCCAGCGTTACAAGGGTTGAATAAAGGGGCTCGACACGAAGCGAGCTGAATCAAGTTGGTACCTCGCAGGGCAAAGCCTTGCGAACTTGAACACCTTACGTAGGTGTTTTAATTTTAATGGAAATTTCATGAAAGAAGAAAAAAAACCAGCGCCAGCTTACGAGCCAAAAGACGTTGAGCACAAAATCTACGCCCAGTGGGAATCTGCTGGCTACTTCAACCCAGACGCGCTGCCGGGCAAACGCACAGAGCCGTACTCTATTATGATTGCGCCGCCGAACGTCACAGGCTCTCTGCACATGGGCCACGCGCTCGAAGACACTGGCGTTGATGTCTTGGTGCGGTACCACCGCATGGCTGGGTTCAAAACCCTGTGGGTTCCAGGCACAGACCACGCTGCCATCGCGTTGAACAACGTGATTGAAAAAGAACTCAAGAAGCAAGGCCTCAGTCGCCACGATCTCGGCAAAGAAAAATTCATCGAGAAGGTTTGGGAGTACCGCGAAAAGTACGGAGATATCATCCTGAACCAACTGCGCATGCTCGGGTGTTCGTGCGACTGGAGCCGCACAGAGTTCACCATGAACCCTGGGTACCAGAAAGCCGTAAAGATCGCCTTCGAACACTACAAAGAAAAAGGCTTGATCTACCAAGGCGAGCGCGTCATCAATTGGTGCATCAAAGACCAAACTGCCCTCTCAGATTTAGAGCTTGAGTACGAAGAGGAAACATCAAAACTGTGGTTCTTGAAATACCCCGTGAAAGATTCAGGTGAGTTTGTTGTTGTGGCAACAACCAGGCCAGAGACAATGCTCGGCGACACAGCCGTTGCAGTGAACGCAAAAGATGCGCGCTACGCGCACTTAATCGGCAAAACAGTAGTGCTGCCAATCACTGGTCGTGAGGTTCCGATCATCGCAGACCACACAGTTGAAATGGAATTTGGCACAGGAGCTGTAAAGGTTACGCCAGCTCATGACTTTGCAGATAGCGACACGGCAGAGCGCAACAACCTACCTTACCTAAAAGTGATCAACGAGGTTGGGAAAATCGTGAACGTGGGTGAAGGCTGGGATGGCTTGAAAATCGCCGAAGCACGTGAGAAAGTCGTTGCAACGCCTGGGCTCGTAGAAAAAGAAGAGGCACTCACCCACAACGTGGCAAAGTGCTACCGCTGTGGCTCAACAATAGAGCCGATGCTATCAAAGCAGTGGTTCTTGAAAATGAAACCTCTCGCAGAAAAAGTTATCGCTGCAATTGAAACTGGCAAAGTGAAGTACGTACCAGAACGCTGGACACCCGTGGCACTGAACTGGCTCGAGAACATTCGTGACTGGTGTGTATCGCGTCAAATTTGGTGGGGGCACCCAATACCAATCGAAGGCTCGACAGATACCTTTGATACATGGTTCTCAGCTGCGCTGTGGCCGTTCGCAGCTCTGGGCTGGCCAGACAAAAAAGAAGACCTGTCGACGTACTATCCAACGTCTGCCATTACATCTGGGCGAGATATTCTTCACCTGTGGATTGCCCGCATGATTTTCTCTGGACTTGAGTTCATGGATGAAGTCCCATTCAGAGAAGTTTTTGTGCACGCGACTGTGCTAACCAAGGACGGCAAGCGCATGAGCAAGTCGCTCGGCACTGGCATTGACCCGCTCGTGCTCATCGACAAGTACGGCGCAGATGCAACGCGCTTTGGGCTAATGTACCAAGCGCTCGGCGGACAAGACGTGCACTTCAACGAAGACGTGCTCGTGATGGGCAAGAAGTTCTGCAACAAGCTCTGGAACATCAACAGGTTCAGCCTGCAGAAAATTGAGGGCAACAGCAGCGAGGCAAAGGCTTGGGCACTCAAATCTACGCTCGCAGAGGCCATAGATTTCACCAAAGAAAGTGCAGAAAACCGAGACATTCTTGAAAAACTCGAGCTGCTGGTTACCTCTACCAATGCCAGGATCAAAGGCTACGACTTTGGGCAAGCTGCGCACGAACTCTACGATTTTGCGTGGCACGATTTTGCCGACGTGTTCATTGAGGCATCAAAAAAATCTGGCTCTGAAGAAACGGCGCGCACGGTTGCGCTTGTGCACGTGACGCTCTTAAAACTCTTGCACCCGTTCATGCCGTTCATCACAGAAGAAATGTGGGCGCAGTGGAACGCGCACGAGATGCTCATTGTCACCGCGTGGCCAAAATAGTTTGCGAAAATAAAGTTGTGGATAGCTTGCCCTTGACGCTTGCATTCGTGTCGCATGTTCTGTATTATGAAGGTAAAGAAAATTAAAAACCGAAACGAAAGGGGTGATACAAAAATGGCAGCAAAAAAGAAAGCAAAAAAGACAGCGAAGAAGAAGACAGCAAAAAAGGGAAAGAAGAGATAGTCTTCACTTCACACTAGCGTGAACCCGTTTCAGAACCTGAGGCGGGTTTTTGCTTTGCCCACGCAAAAAAAGAAACGAGACGCGAAGCTCTTCGGGTGTTCTTTTTTTGTGTGGGCCTTACTTAGTAGAGAACGCGGGAGTCATTTGGGATCAAAGGTGACAAGGATGGGGCTTGATCAATCACGGTAATGTCGTACTTGTTGGCTGGGAGAACGTACTGCAAATTGCCGTTGTTCGCGTAGAACGTTGCCATGTCAGGCACTGGGATCATGCCCTGCTCACTGCTGTAGTAGATTGTTCCTTTGTAGTTCACCCAACTGCCCCACGTGTGCGGCACGTTAGCGCTCCCAATGCCTGGTGTCTGCGTGAGGCCAGAACCCGTGAGGCTCGCCTTGATCACGTTCTTGGTAGAGTACCCCAAGCCAACGAACGCGTTCCAGTTCAAGAACGGCACTTGGTACCCTGCGATGATGAGAAATATTGTTCCATTCGAGTTCACCAAAGTTCCTGGTGCGTACGGCTGCGAGCCATTGGTGACGGAAGTGCTACCACCTGGAACTTGCAGCAAGCTGCCGCTGTTCGAAACTGGGACTTGAATGCTGGTAGGAATCGTCGTAAGAGTTGGCGCTGCCACCGGCGTTGGGGTGGATGAGCCAGAGTTGGCACAACGCTCGTTCCTGAAATTGTGAGCTTCACCATTTCAAGATCTATCGGATCTGTGGTGCTACCATCAAGTGCAATGAAAACTGGGAACGTGCCACCTTGGGTTGGCGTGCCAGTGAAGCCAACGTTGAACGCACCAGCAGCAACGGGCACCGTGAACTCGTACTGAGTAACGGTCGCTCCAGACAAGGTGTACTGTGCAGACGGAACAATGCCTGGCGGTAGGTTCTCAGCCAGAACGTCAACGCTCGTCGCTGAGCCAGCGTAGACGTAGGCAGCAGAACCAGTGTAGGTTTGCCCTGTACTGCCGCTCGGCAAAGCACTGCTCGAGAGCATGAATGGGTAGCTGCTGCCCGTCGTGAAGCTAATGGCACCTGTCTCTGTGCCAATGGCAAAACCAACAACCCACGATGCAGTGTCTGTGGTGGTTAAGCCAGCAATGCTGCCCGTAAAATTCCCGTGAGAGTCTGTTGATGCACCAGCATTTGCAGGTGTGCCTACCGTGTTCACGCCATTCTCAAAGTACGTGTACTCAATGGGGCTGTTCACGGGCGCCCCCGTGATGGTAAAAATTGGCGTATCCCCATTTGTGTAGTGCAGCTTGTTCGCGTTCACCGAAAAATTAGAAGAGCCGATGGTCACGGGTACAGTGACATCTGGTACTGGAGACTCTGACTGTGGGGCAGCTTGAACCGTGAGTGCCACCGAGGCAGTGCTCGTGCCAGCCTGCATGGAAACAGCCCACGTGCCAACATCTCCACTGGCAAATGGGGTATCCGTAACCCACACGTAGTGGCCAGCTGAGTCTGTCTGCTGGCCAAGCGAAGTTGGAGGTGCGGCAGTTTGGCCGCTCTGCTGGACAGTCCAGAGTATTGAACTGTTTGGCGTTGCTCCATTAATCGTAAAGGTTGGCGACTGCCCAACAGTGTACGTTGACATGTCAGATGTCAGGCAGTTGCACGTCACCAAACTGCTCGTGCTCGCGTGCGCACGCTGGGCTACTGGGGTATAAAAAAAGGATAGGCACAAGATGCTGGCACCTACCAAAACCGAAAGTATCTTTCTCATAAATTACCAATTTTTATTTTTGAAGCTACCTTACATACACTATAGCACGATTGGTACTTTTGTACAAATGCTGAATGGGTTGGCAAAATAAAAAAGAGACTACTCAGGAGCTTCGAGTTTCGTTTCTTTCGCGGAGCGAAAGCCAGAGAAACGAGCGCGAGGGAGTAGTCTCTTTTTTAATTTGTACCCTATTCTTCAGTTATCGCCACAGCCTCTAAGTCTGCTGCTGCTTCCATTTCGCCACTGGCGTTGAAACCTGTTCCAGCAGGAATCAGCTTGCCGATGATCACGTTCTCTTTCAGGCCGCGCAGCGTGTCTGTCTTTGCGCTGAGCGATGCCTCAATGAGGACGCGCGTCGTTTCCTGGAACGATGCTGCTGCCAAGAACGACTCTGTGTTGAGCGACACCTTTGTGATGCCCATGAGCAGCTGCTCTGCGATCACCTGGTTGCGACCCTCTTTCACGAGTGCCTCGTTGATGCTGTTCAGTCGAGCCTTGTCTACCAAATCGCCAACCAAGAACTCTGAGTCACCGGCGTCTGTGACGCGCATCTTTGAGAACATCTGGCGCACAATAATTTCAATGTGCTTGTCGTGAATGTTCTGGCCTTGCGAAGAGTAAATGTCCTGCACGTCCTTCACAATGTACGTCTGTGCATCTGCCAAGCCGCGAAGTGAAAGGATCTGCGCCAGGTTCAAGTTGCCCTCTGTGAGCTGCGTGCCCTTGCCAACCAAGTCGCCATCCTTCACGAGCAGCGAGAACGAGTTTGGAATGACATACTCAGCCACGTGCTCTTCAGAGTCGCGCACAACGCTGACCTTATCTTTTTCAACAATCGCAGCACCTGCAACCCTTGCCTTCACTGGCCTGTTGTCTGCATCAATGTAGAGGATTTCGCCTTCGGCAACGTGCTCGCCGTTCGTGATGTGCGTCTGGTGGCCTTTCAAGAAGTACTCGTCAACCTCTGCACCTTCGCCTTGGATGCGCACCAAAACCTCTTTGCCGTTCGGGTGAGACATGTGCACCTTGCCAGCAATTTCAGATGTGAACGCCTGGCCTTTTGGCTCGCGCGCTTCAAATAATTCTTCAACACGCGGCAAACCTTGCGTGATATCGAGACCAGCAACGCCGCCGGTGTGGAACGTTCTCATGGTGAGCTGCGTACCAGGTTCGCCGATTGCCTGTGCTGCCACAATGCCGACTGCTGCACCGAGGTCCACCATCTTGTTGAAGCCCAGGTCATAGCCGTAGCACAGCTTGCACACGCCTCGCACGAGCTTGCACTTGAGCACTGAGCGGCAGTTCACCATCGTCAATGCCAGACTCTGGGTCTGCAATTTGCTTTGCCTGCTCTTCGTCAATGCCCTCGTTCTTCTTCACAATCACCTTGCCGTCTTTACCTTTAATTGTCTCAGCTGCAACGCGGCCGAACAACCTGCGGTCAAACGGCTTGTTCATTGCCAACGACTGGCTCGGGTGACCTCTAAGAAATCTTTCGTGCCACAGTCTTCTGTGTTCACCACAATGTCCTGTGCAACGTCCACCAAACGGCGGGTGAGGTACCCTGCGTCTGCAGTCTTCAAAGCTGTATCAGACATACCTTTTCTGGAACCGTGGGTAGAAATAAAATACTCGAGAACTGAGAAGCCTTCTTTGAATGAGCCGCGGACCGGCAGCTCAATGACGTCGCCCTTCGGGTTCACCACGAGGCCTTTCATCCCTGCCATCTGTGACACCTGGGAAAACGAACCGCGCGCGCCAGACACGACCATATTGTTCACCGAGCCATTCGGGTCAACAGACTGCGTGACGTTCTTTGACATTTCGTCAATACGCCAGACCAAATCTCGACCACGCGCAGGTAGCGCTCGCGCTCGGTGAGCAGGCCTTCATTGTACTGCTCGTAAGTCTTCTCACTTCGCCAGTCTGCAATGCGCGTTGAGCTCTGTCTTGATCTCCGGAACTTTCAAATCATCCATGCCCCACGACAGACCAGACTTTGTGGCGTAGTAGAAGCCGAGGTTCTTAACTCGGTCAATTAATTTAGCTGTTGCCTCGCTGCCCTGCAGCTTGTGCACCTCGCGGACTAAAGCTTGCAGCTTCTTCTTGTCGAACGCTTCGTTCCTGAAGCCGAGCTCTGGCGGCAGCACGCGATTGAAGATGACGCGGCCAACGCTAGTGTCGAGCACTTACGCCATGTCCACCTGCACCTTAACAGCTGCCTTGATGCTGACGTGACCGTTTTTGTAAGCCATCACGGCTTCATCCGGGCTTGAGAATTCCTTGCCCTCGCCGAGCATGCCCTCGCGAATTTTTGTAATATAGTAGCAACCCACGACAACGTCTTTGTCTGGCGGTCATAACCGGATCGCCGGATGCAGGCTTCAGCAAGTTGTGGGCGGACACCATGATCTCGCGCGCTTCGCTTCTGCGCAGCTTCGGTTAACGGCACGTGGACGGCCATTTGGTCGCCGTCAAAGTCGGCGTTGAAAGCCGCGCAAACCATTGGGTGGATCTGAATAGCCTTTCCTTCTATTAAGCACGGGCTGGAAAGCCTGGAAACCCAAGCGGTGCAAGGTCGGAGCGCGGTTTAAAAGCACATAGTGGTCCTTTATGACCTCTTCGAGAATGTCGTAGACTTCAGATGCGCGCCTGCTCAATGAGCCGGTTTGCCTGCGCACGTTGTGCGCATACTCGCGCGCAATTAGTTTGCGACATGACGAAAGGCTTGAACAATTCCAAGCGCCATCTTCTTTGGCACACCGCACTGGTGCAGTTTCAAGTGCGGACCGACGACGATGACCGAACGGCCGGAATAGTCCACGCGCTTGCCGAGCAAGTTCTGGCGGAAACGGCCCTGCTTTCCTTTTAACATGTCTGCGAGTGATCGCAGCTTGCGCTTCTGGCCGGTGGAAGCAGTCACCTCTTTGCCGTGGCGAACAGAGTTGTCGATCAACGCGTCAACTGCTTCCTGGAGCATGCGCTTTTCGTTGCGGCGTAATGACTTCCGGAGCTTTTATTTCCAATAATTTCTTTAAACGGTTATTGCGGTTGATAACGCGGCGGTATAAATCGTTCAAATCGGACGCGGCAAAGCGGCCACCGTCGAGCTGCACCATTGGGCGAAGTCCGGCGGGATCACCGGCAAGTCTGAAATGAGCATCCACTCGGGGCGCATGCCAGCATTGACCATAGACTTCACGAGCTTTAGGCGCTTTGAAGCTTGCGCTTTGCCATGGCCCTCTGCGTTTGCAGCGAGCTGGCTTCAAAGTCTGCACCAGCTCCTCCATGTTCACCTCTTCCAGCATGCCCTTGAGAGCTTCAGCGCCAATGCCCGCGCGGAAAACCGGACCGTACTTAAGGGACAAATCACGGTACTCCATTTCGTAATTATCTGGTGCGGCTTGATAGACTTCAAGTTCGCGTCGGGCCTGGTCGCGAATGCCCAGAGCTCTCCAGTTCTTTGCTCCGGGTGTCTTTTAACCGTGCAATTTCGGCATCTATGTTAGCTTGGACTAAATCTTTATCTTTCTTTGCTCTTTCGGTGCTGTGCGCGCCTTTGCAATGAGCGTGTCAAACTTGTGCTCAATTTCTTTCTTCTTTCTCTTGTACTCGCCTCTCAATTTGCTCAATTGTGGCCGTTCGTGGCTGCTTCGTCCACTGACGTGATCACGTAAGCGGCAAAGTACACAACTTTTTCCAAGTCCTGCACGCCCAAATCTAAAATCAAGCCCAAGCGGGATGGCACGCCGCGCAAAAACCAAATGTGCGCAACAGGAACGCCAGTTTAATGTGGCCCATGCGCTCGCGTCGTACAGCTGGATCGTGTAACTTCCACGCCGCACTTGTCGCACACAATTCCCTTATAGCGAATTCGCTTGTACTTGCCGCAGTAGCACTCCCAGTCCTTTGTTGGACCAAAAATTTTTCATCAAAAAGCCCTCCTTTTCAGGGCGCTGGGTTCTGTAGTTGATTGTTTCTGGCTTTGTTACTTCGCCGTGCGACCACGCCAAAATGGTGCTCGGGCTGGCCAGCTTGATCCTAACACCTTTGAAGTCTTCTGTTTGTGTGAACATAGGGTAAGATATTAGTTATAAGTATTAAGTAGACGAGACTTAGATCATTTTTTGTTCTACTGATGCTGTATACTATTGCCTCTTTTCTTGCTTTATCGGTAGACCTGTCCACCGGCCTATCGCCTGAACCGTGCTCCATGAATGAGCCGCGGTCGTTCAAGTCTAGGTTCATGCCAGCTGCTGCTGCACGCTCTTCTTCTGTAAGCGGCTGGACTTCTGAGTTGTCTTCAATCAAACCGTTTGTGCCGAGCAAATCAACTTCCAAGCAGAGCGACTGCAGCTCTTTCACCAAAACGCGGAATGACTCTGGCATGTTTGGCTTCATGATTGGCTGACCTTTCACAATGGCCTCGTAAGTTTTGCTGCGGCCAACAACGTCGTCAGACTTTATGGTGATCATTTCCTGCAACGTGTGCGCTGCGCCGTAGCCTTCGAGCGCCCAAACTTCCATTTCACCAAAGCGCTGTCCACCAAACTGAGCCTTGCCGCCGAGCGGCTGCTGCGTGATCAAAGAGTACGGGCCTGTTGAACGAGCGTGCATCTTGTCGTCAACCAAGTGGTGGAGCTTCAGCATGTACGCGTACGCCAACCGTAACGTTCTCGTCCACGCGCTGGCCAGACTTGCCATCGTACACTGTCACCTTGCCGTCTGTTGGGAAGCCTGCCTTTGTAAGCTCGCCCTTAATCTGCTCTTCTGAAATACCGTCGAGCACTGGTGTTGCCACTGTGTAGCCGAGCGATGCTGCAGCCAATCCCAAGTGTGTCTCTAAGATTTGTCCGAGGTTCATACGGGATGCAACGCCGAGTGGGTTCAAGATGATGTCCACTGGGCGGCCATCAGCCAAGAATGGCATGTCTTCTACAGGCACAACCTTTGACACAACACCCTTGTTGCCGTGGCGTCCTGCCATCTTGTCGCCAACTTGAATTTTTCTCAAGACTGCAACTGAAACCTGAATAGAACGAATGACGCCAGCAGACAGCTTATCGCCGTTCTCGCGTGAAAACTCGCGGATGTTCACCACTTTGCCGTACTCGCCGTGAGGCAGTGTCAGCGAAGTATCTTTCACGTCGCGGGACTTTTCACCGAAGATTACGCGGAGCAACTTCTCTTCTGCCGTTAAATCTGTCTCGCCTTTTGGCGTGATCTTGCCAACAAGGTAGTCGCCAGCCTTCACCTGTGCACCAATGCGAATAATGCCAGTCTCGCCCAAGTCCTTGAGCTTTTCTTCGCCAACGTTTGGAATATCGCGCGTGACTGTCTCTGGTCCAAGCTTTGTATCGCGCACGTCAATCTTGAAGTCTTCAATGTGGATGGATGAGTAGCTATCGTTGCGCACAACTTTTTCTGAAATCAAGATAGCGTCTTCGTAGTTGCCACCTTCCCACGACATGAACGCAACGAGCATGTTCTGGCCGAGCGCGAGCTCGCCATTCTCTGTTGATGCGCCGTCTGCGAGCAAGTCGCCTGCCTTCACCTTTTGGTCTTTCACTGCGCGCGCAATCTGGTTGATGCACGTGCCGCTGTTGGTGCGGATGAACTTGAGCAGGCTGTACTCTTTCTTCTTGCCGCTCTCATCGCCCAAAACAGTAATCTTATCGCCAGTCACGCTCACAACTACGCCAGCTTCTTCTGCAATCACAACTTGGCCTGAGTCGTAAGCTGCTTTGCGCTCCATGCCTGTGCCAACTATTGGCGCGTGCGGGTTGATGCAGGACACTGCCTGCCTCTGCATGTTTGAACCCATGAGCGCACGGTTTGCATCGTCGTGCTCGAGGAACGGAATGAGTGACGTGGTAACAGAAATGATCTGCTTTGGCGAAACGTCCATGTACTCAATGTCGTCTGTGTCTGCAATTGTTGGAGAAGACTTCACGCGAACTTCAGCGCGCTTGTCTACAAAGAAGCCGTCATCGTCAATTACAGTGCTCGCTGGTGCAATTGTAAACTTCTCTTCTTCAAATGCGTCGAGCACGTCAATGGTCTCTGTTGTGCGAGACTTTATGCGAATCTGCTCCAAGCCTTCCACCTTGGCAAGTGCCTTTGCCTTCTCTGCTGTAATTTTATCGCCAGCCGCTACGAGCACTTTGCCGTTCTTGTCTTTAACATCGCTGAATGCAAACTCATCAACAGCGTCTTTGCCGTCGTTCTTTGCAAACCGCTTCACGCGGCGGTACGGTGTTTCAATGAATCCAAAGCTGTTCACACGTGCGTACGTTGCCAAGTGCGCAACCAAACCAATGTTTGGCCCTTCTGGAGTTGTGATTGGGCAGAGCCTGCCGTAGTGAGACCTGTGCACGTCGCGAACTTCAAGGCCAGCGCGCTCACGTGAGAGGCCGCCAGGTCCCAGTGCTGACAAACGTCGCTTGTGCTCAAGCTCTGCCAGAGGGTTTGTCTGGTCCATGAACTGCGAGAGCTGTGATGACGAGAAGAACTCTTGCATTGATGCAACGATTGGCCTCACGTGCACGAGCTGTGCGGGTGTTACTGTGTCGAGGTCTGCAAGGCTCATGCGGTCTTTTGCAATGCGGGCCATGCGCGCGAGCCCAACGCGGAAGCGGGTCTGAATCAGCTTCTCCCACTGCGCGAATGCGGCGGTTTGCCAAGTGGTCAATGTCATCTGGTGGAAGCTGCGTGTTGTTCAGGCGAATAACCTCAGCCACGACGCGCACCATGTCATCTTTAGATAGGATGCGGTTCTCGTTCACCTGGCCAATGCCCAAGCGCTGGTTCAGCTTGTAGCGGCCAACTTCTGAAAGGTCGTAGCGGTCAAAGTTAAAGAACATTGCGGAGATAAGGCTGCGGGCGTTGTCTACTGTTGCAAGGTCACCTGGGCGCACACGCTTGTAGACTTCTTTGAAGCCTTCGTCTACAGTTTTCGAAGGGTCTTTCTCGAGCGTGTTCTGGATGTACTTTGTGTCAGGGTCTGTGTCTACATCTGCAAACGCTGCGAGAATTTCTTCGTCGCTGGTAAAACCGAAAACGCGCAAGAGTGCCGTGATTGGAATTCTGCGCTTGCGGTCAATTTTTACGCCAATGGTGCCAGCTGCGTCTGTATCGAGCTCAAGCCACGCGCCGCGGTTTGGGATGACCTTTGCGCCGTACTGGTTGCGGCCACGGTTTGCCTCTGCCGTGAAGAACACGCCAGGGGACTTGATGAGCTGCGACACAACAACGCGCTCAACGCCGTTGATCACGAACGTGCCGCGAGGTGTCATCAAAGGGAAATCGCCGAGGTACACGTCCTGGGTCTTTGCCTTGCCGGTTATTTTGTTCAGAAGCTTCACGCTGCAGTAGAGCGGAGCCTCGAACGTTGTGTTGCGCTCGCGCGCAGTTTTCTCGTCGTACTTTGGCTTGTCCAAGAAGTAATCGCCGAACGTCATTTCAAGGTTCTTGCCTGTGAAATCTTTTGTCGGGTTAATTTCTTCGAGCAGCTCGCGAAGGCCTTTGTCGAAAAACCACTTGTACGAGTTCAGCTGAACCTCAATGAGGTTTGGCATTGGAGACGACTCGTGCATCTTGGTGAAAAATTTTCTGCGCGGATCTACTACTCCCACGCGGTGTGAGACACTTGACAGGCTTTTTGGTTGCATAAAAAACTACCCCATTTTCCGACGACGGGAAAACGGGCGCTTTTCTTAGCCTTAAGAAATTAAGCAAAGATGCATATATTTGAGTATACGCATATTTCAAACCTTGTCAAGTCAAAATTTGACTAAATCAAAGAAAAATGTTCTTATTTGTTACTTATTTCCTAACAGTAAGAACTCATCCAGTACTTCTTGGCTTAAATCATAAGCATTCCCATGCTGAAGCATACCCAAGTATGACTGAAGGGTCTGGGGTTTTGGCGAAGTTTTAACCTGTTTGATCATTCGCCTCTTGGTTGCTGTGCGCAAAGTTCGATAGTTTGGGAAGTGAATCCAGCCCAAAAAATCTACGCCGGAAGCAAACGACTGTATGGATACCTTGTTTGGGTGCAAAGACAGCTTTAGTTTTTCGCCAAGGAAGTTTGATACTAGCGGTATCTTCTCCTCGAGCTGCTTTCTGCTCTCTGACAGAAACACGAAGTCGGCGGCGTACCGAATGTACCAATGGCTGCGAAGCTCACGTTTCACAAACTGATCAAACTCATTCATGTACACATTGCAGAAAAGCTGAGACGTTAAGTTGCCGAGCGGCAAACCTTTGCTGGGTATAGACTCAAAGCTACTGATAATTTCCATGAGCAGCCATAAAATATTTTCATCAGCAATCCGAGCTTCTAAAATTTTAATTAAAACCCCATGGTCAATGCTCGCAAAAAACTTTTTGATGTCGCACTTGAGCACCCAGCAAGTTTTTGTGTGGCTCACGCTCACCTGGTACGCAAATGATTTGAGAGCATCCATTGCCCTGTGGGTTCCCTTGCCGTCTCTGCAAGAAAAAGAGTGGGCAATGAAAAGTCGATCAAAGAACGGGTAGAGCTGCCTGTAGACTGCATGGTGCAGCACACGATCGCGCACGCTCGCCTTGTGAATTCGCCGCGGCTTTGGGTCTGAAATCCCAAATGCTGTGTACCCACCATGTTTATAGGATTTATTGGCAAGATCGACGTGAAGCTGTAGAATGTTGTCAGGCAAGTTCAATCTAAAATTCTGCACGTCTCTCTTTGAGGCTTTGCCGACGACAAATTCTTGCCAAGCAGCTAGTAGATTTTCTACCGAAATTATTTCGCTGTAATTTTTATCAAAAGTAGCTTTCATAAAACAATGGCCTACAAGACCCCCCCCCCAACGCTAATTTATCCACAGCAAACCTGTCTGTCTTGGTAAAAATTTCAGATACCTACAAAGTTTGGTACAGCTACGCGCCGCATATTCCACGGCAGACACGCTACTCACTGGGAGAGAAAATCAACTTGCTGTTCCTTGAGCTGATGGAGCTGATTCTACTGGCAGCTTACGCGGCCAGAGAACAAAAAGCTCCTATCATTCAAAAGGCAAGCCTGAAAGTTGATACCTTGAAGTACTTTGTCCAGCTCGCATGGGAATTGAAAATCCTAGATAACAAACGTTTTGCCGCCTTGGGTGAGCCTTTGGCCGAGGTCGGCAAAATGATTGGCGGCTGGAAAAAGCAGCTTGGAAACCAAACTCTCCCACTGTAGGGAGAGCAACGAAGAGACTTGCGAGCGAGGCGACCAGCAAACCAGTAGTTGGCATTCCACCTGTTGTCGTTGCGGTTGCAGTTCACGTTGCGCTCGTCACCGTTCCTGTTGAAGGTGACATCGTGCAGACTACCATCCACGCCACTGCCCCTTGAAAAATCTCGGGGCTGTATTTTATTTGGGATATTGAAATCCACCAGAAGCCTGCACCAAGTATCCTCGTTGGAAGGCTATTGAGGAACACTCCTGTCGCGAGCCGTAGCCAGCAACACACCGGTTACTCAATAGTGCGAGGTGGCTACCTGAAGCCTTAGCCGCAGGTACAGTTCACCAAAAATATTGTACCAAAGTTTTTAAAAAAGGAGAATCCTACGTTCCGATAAATCGGAACGTAGGATTAAAAAGAGCCAAGGCTCAAGTGAATACCAATGGCTGAGATGCCAAGCACCCAAGCTACTTGCGAGCGAGGCGACCAGCAAACCAGTCGTAGGCAACCCACCTGTGATCGTCGCGGTTGCAGCTCACGCTGCGCCCGTCACCGTTCCCGTAGAAGGAGACGAACGAAGCTTGCCCATCCTTGTTGTCCCACTGAGCACCATTCCAGCGCTCATCGGCGAAAGAGGAGTCGTCGATGTTTGCCTGGATCTGGCCGTAGTAGCACGGCTCCAGTCCGTACGCCGCGAGCTTCTGCTTCCTGCTCGTCGATGGTGAGTTGGCGTTCAGCGGGAAAAAAGTACATATCGACATCTTTCTCGATACCCGCCCCCTGACGAGGCATTGTTGCGAGCACCCCGGCGGTGACGTACTGTTTCCGCTTTGTTGCTGCGATCATCTGCTCGGGCGTCAGATCCCAGTTTATGGTGACACGTCGGACGATGATCTTGCTCCGCCGCTCAACGTACTTCCTGAGAACCTCAAACTGCTCTTTTGCTACTACTTCGCCATCCTGCTTCAACACTTCCTGCACGGTACTCTTCGGCAAAACTGAGCCGTGCTTGCGGCAGTAGGTCAACAGCTGGTCAGCCATTTTGCCACCCTGCTCGACTGACATTCCTTCAACGATGGTCGCAACGGTATTAGCCATTGGTTGCATCTCCTTTGAGTTGTAAAGTGTCCATTTAATTTAATCCCTGTGGATCTTCAGGTTTAGCTTAAAATATAACATATGAATCTTATTTGTCAAGTGTCATGCGCCGCTTTTCTCTATATAATACCCTTTATGCCAGACGCAGTGATCAAGGTTGCAAATTTAAAGAAGTCTTACAAGAAGTTTGAGGCAGTCAAAGGGATTTCGTTCACCGTTGAGCGAGGTGAGATTTTTGGCATATTGGGGCCAAATGGTGCTGGGAAAACTACAACACTCGAAATCATAGAAGGCTTGAAGCACCAAACTGCTGGCACAGTGGAAGTGCTTGGCTTTGGTAACCTACAAAACCCAGAAGAAATTAAAAAACACATTGGCGTGCAGCTGCAGTCCAGCGAGTACCTGCCAATCCTAAACCTCGGCGAGCTGCTCAACCTGTTTGCCAGCCTGTACAAAAAGCGCGTTGACCAAAAAGCGGTGTTGGCGCGAGTTGGCCTTGAAGACAAAGTTAACTTCCAGGTGAAAGAACTTTCTGGCGGACAAAAGCAGCGCTTTACCATTGCAACAGCGCTCGTGCACAACCCTGAAATTATTTTCCTCGATGAACCGACAACTGGCCTTGATCCACACGCTCGCCACGACGCGTGGCAGCTCATCAAACAGCTCAACGAGAGCGGTATCACCATTGTAATGACAACGCACTACATGGAAGAAGCTGAGTACCTGTGTGACAGAATTGCAATCATGGAAAGCGGTCTCATTGTAAAAACTGGCACGCCAAAGGAACTTGTTGAGTCAATTTCGCAGACGTACAAGTTTTCGTTCTTTGTAAACAAACCTGGAGTTTCTGAGCTGATAAAAAATATTCCGGGGATTTCGTGCCTGACAGACGAGAACTACCCAAAAATTACCATGGAGATTGAAAATCCAGAAGTTGCTGGCAGCGTCATTAGGGTGCTGCGCGAGAATAGCATTTACTACTCGTTCTTAAACCTCAAGACCGCTAACCTAGAAGACGTGTACCTAGAGGCAACTGGGAAGGAATACCAGGGGACAAGTAGTTAGTATAAGTATGCAGTAGCTAAACCACACCCGCTCACCAATAGAATGAAAAGCTTTACGGATCCATCTACTAAATACTTATACTGACTACCATGTCTTTTTTCGCACTCTTCAACGCAAACCTAAAAATTCTGTACCGCAACTGGCGCGCGCTGTTCTACAGCATTCTGCTGCCAATTGGCATTTACATTTTCGTGGGGCTGCTGCACCTCAAGAGCTTTGGCGGCATTGCCATAGACTACTCAACCTACCTGCTCCCAGGCATCATTGCAATGACAATCATGCAGACAGGCATTTTCACCTTGGCGTACTGGCTCATTGACATGCGCGAGCGCGGGGTGATCAAGCGCTTCATGGTCACGCCGCTTTCCACGTGGGAGCTCATTGGGTCGCTCGTCACCACGCGCCTGCTGCTCATGCTGGTGCAGGTGGTGATTCTCGTGTTCATTGGCATTCACTACTTTGGCGCTGTTGCACAGGGCAACTACCTGAACATTGCGCTCGTCAGCCTGCTGGGTGGCATTGTGTTCTTGAACGTCGGCTTCCTCATTTCAAACTTTGCGCGAAACTACGAAGAGGCATCGCCAATTACGGCAACCGTGAACTTGGCATTCACGTTGCTCGGCAATGTGTTCGTCCCCGCAGCTGTATTCCCTGAATTTCTACAAAAATTTTCTGAGTTCTTGCCAATAACGTACCTGGCTGTTGGCCTGCGTGAAAACTTTACATCGGTGCGCATTGGAGCATCTGCTGACGACATCGTCGGCCTCGCCGTGTGGATGGTCGTGCTCCTGTGCGTGAACGTGTGGATGTTCAACGGGAAGAGGGAGGTGTAATGTTTGGTTCTCGGCCGTAGTTGAGTTGCGCGTTTGCACCGGAAACCTTTTTCTTTTTTGATTTTGCCAGGTCGTGCAAATTTTTGGGGAGATTTTTGCGGTCAATGGCGTACAGCGGAATGCCCCACGCGTAGCTGAGTGCCATGCACATTGATACGCCAGTGCGAATGCCGTTGAAAGAACCTTCGCCTGTAACAACGTAGAGTGCAGAGATTTTTGGGTGGGAAACTTTTGCTAACTTCAAAAACTTTGCCAGCAAGCCGAGCGTCTTGTGCGACTCCTTCCGCCCAAGCTTGTACTTTTTTTCAAAAACTTTGCTGGACAAAGCTGCCGCGAAGCTCACTGACTCGAACTCAGCTGTGTCTACGAGCAAAATCATTTTGCCAGCACCTCCACCACAAACTCAGGCTCGTTCCAGCTAATTCGCTCGTTGCCAGGCAGCACCAAAAACTTTTCATTGCCCTTGCCCGTGATGATCACCGTGTCCCCTGGCTGTGCCGTGCTGATTGCTTTCTGGATTGCCTCGCGGCGGTCGAGCACAACGTGCACCTCTGGCTTTGCTGTGGCGCGAGAAATACCAGTGCAAATGTCGTCGGCAATTTTCTGCGGATCAGAATCGTACACGTCATCGTTGGTGACAAAAATTACGTCAGCAAAGCTCGCGGAAATTTCCCCGAACTCAAATCGCTTTGCAACGTCGCGGTGGCCACCTGTTGCGCCGAACACGTGGATGAGCCTGCCCTTTTTACTGGCCGCCAAAGTTTCGAGCGCTGCCCTCATTGGCGCTGGCTCTGGCGCGTAGTCGACGTACACGTGAATGCCGCGGCTGTTTGGAACGTCTTGCATCCTGCCCTCAACGCCCGCAAAATTCTTCACGGCTGCTGCAGCAATGTGCAAATCTACACCGAGCTCGCTTGCAGTGGCAACTGCCATCAGGCAGTTGTACACGTTGAACATTCCAGGCATGGGCAGCTCAAACTGCACGTCACGCAGCACAAAGGTACCGCCGCGGTCATTCATTTCTAGACGTTTTGGAATGAACAGGTCACCCACCTCGGCGCTGGACTGCACGCCGACAGCACGCTCAGCCTCTGCGTACGCAACGCCAAATTTTTTGTCTGCCACGTGCTTCAAAAAGTGTGCGTAGTGGTCATCGTCAAAGTTCACGCCAATCATTTTCTTTTTAAAAAAAGTTTTGTACACGCTCGTTGAGAGAGCGCTGAACAGTTTTTCTTTTGCCCTGCGGTACGCGTCAAAGCTGCCGTGGCTGTCGAGGTGTGCCTCTGTGAGGTTGCCGATAACGGCAACGTCAAAATCAATTCCGAGGTGGCGGTTCTGGGCCAAGCCCTCAGACGTGCACTCAACAACAGCGTAGCCGCAGCCGTTCTTCACCATGCTCCTCAAATTTTTGTGCATCACGTTGCCGCTCGGCATGCTCATGCCGTCTACGTTCACGTGGCGCTCGGTGCCATCAAACCACTCTACCGTAGTCGAAAATCCAGCCTTAAATTTTTTTCCAGAGCTGTTCAGAATGTGGCTGAGCAAGCTAGCTGTGGTAGATTTTCCTGCAGTGCCAGTCACGCCAATGACGACCATGCTCCGTGACGGAAAACCGTAGCGCGCAGCAGCAGCGTAGCTGCGCGTGCCATGGTACAGCGGCTGCGCAGCGTGGAAGAGGCTCTTCGGAATAATTGCCCTGACCTTGTCCTTGAGCATGCGGGCCTACTCTGGCGCGTGCGACTTCACCTTGCGGGTGTGGTTGCGGCGCTCAATTCTATCAATGTTCTCGTCGCGCACCTTTGCCACGCGCATCAGCTGCTTGACGAGGGTATCTGGATCAGTGCCGTACAGGACGTTCTTGTGCCCACGCTGTGCAACCTTCAGCAGTTCAGGAATTTCTTCAACAGCTCCGCCAGTGCCGAGCAGCACGCCAATTGGCTTGCGGTCTTCAAACGCAATCGTGAACTCGTTGAGCGTGCCTACGCGCCCACAAATTTCTACCACCGCGTCTGCGGTGCGCACCATCAGCAAGTTTCTGCCAGAGTAGTCAAAGCCAGTGTAGACGATTGTGTCCATGTGGCGGGTTGGCAGGTGGTACTTGCGCACGTGCTCGCGCATGCTGCTCGCGGGTGACAGGCCAATGGACACAACGCCGTTGATGCCCATTTCCTTTGCCGCTTTTGCAGCACCTCGCGTTGCCCACTCTGGGATGCCAATGGTTGCACCTGTCACCAGGATGCCACCGTGCTTTACTATGTAGTACCCAACCATGTACGCTTTCTTGTAAGCTCTCGGTCCGCAATTGTTGGCAGCAGAGCCTGACACGCAAATCTTTGGTTTCATCATGTACGTAATTTCCTGATTAGCTTTCGAATGTGCATGTACGCATTATACCACGCAGGGGCAAACACGGAATCGCGCGTGCCGCTGTACGTTTTCACCTCGCCGCCAAAGCCGAGCTTGAACCTGCTGAAGCCTGCCCACGCGTGGTTTGGGTCTGTCTCAACTCCCCAAAAATCGTAAACTTTTACACCTGATGTTTTTGCATCTTGAATGGCCTGCCACTGCAGCAGGTACGGTGCCATGACGTTGCGCTTTTGAGATGACGAGCCGCCGAACAGGTACACTGCCGTGTGGCCGTACGCTAGCACAATGTTTGCGGCCACCAGGTCGCCCCCGTGGTAAGCGCAGTACACCTGTGGTGAAATTTCTGTGCCGCGCAAATTTTCTACCAGCTTTGAGTAGTAGGCTGTGCTGTGGCCTCGGATGCCAGCGCGCTTTGATGACTCGTGCAGAATTGCTGCAGCAGCTGCGCTCACGGAATTTTCAATACGAACTTCCACGCCGTGTTTTTCTGCGACGTGAACGTTGTAGCGCGTCTTTGGGTGCATCCCTGTGAGCAGTTCTTCTTGCGACTTTGCCAAATCCAGCACCAATGTTTGGTGCGGGCTAATGTTTGCACTCGCAATTCCCCACGTGGCTGGAAACATTGGCTCTGTTCTGAGAAAAATTGTTCTTGGGTGGCGCGTTCGAATGCAGTCTACGATTTCTACAAAAAGTCCACTGGCCTTTTGTGGATCAGCGGCAACGGGTCCGTACGGAGCGTAGAAGTAGTAGCGTCCACCGGCACCAGACTGAAACAACTGGATTGTCATCAATAATTTTCCGCCACCTACAGTGCCGTACCGAAAAACTTTCTGGTAGAGAGGCGCGCGAAACTCTCCCCACGCGAACGACTGTGGGAACGATCCGTACGCTACGACAAACTCCCGGTACTGCGCCAGCAGCTCTGCATCGCCACTTTTGATTTCTACGAATTCATGCATGTAGCCTACCTGCCCAAAATTTTCAGAGCCTTGCGAAGTTTTTCTTCTGTTGGCGCTGACCGGTCGAGCTTGCCCAGCACGTCTTTTATCTCACGCGCTGAGTAGCCAAAATTTTCAAGTGCCGCAACGAGGTCGTCTGACGTTTGCCCAAAGTCTACGCTGCCACCTGCTCCGCCAAAAACTTTATCACGCAGCTCGAGAATAATTTTTTCCGCTGTCTTTTTTCCAACACCGCCAATTTTTATGAAGAGTGCTGCGTCCTGGTTTGCGATGGCGTTCTTGATGAGCTCCACGTTCTGGCTCGACATGATGCCCATTGCGCCCTTTGGCCCAACCCCAGAAACCGTGATGAGCATTTCGAAAAATTCCAGCTCTTCTGATGTTTGAAACCCGAACAGCACCATTGCATCTTCGCGCACCTGGAGGTAGGTCTTTAAGCTCACGTTCGAGCCAACACCCATCTCGCTGATATTTGGCGTTGTGTTGATTTTATAGCCAATTCCACCTGTTTGAACAACAATGTACCCATCCCCTATTTGGCCTATTTTCCCCGAAATTGAAGCAATCATACCTGAATTATATAGGGAAATGTGGTTATTTGATACTTGACATAAGTATTATTATATGATATTATACATCCACGTTTGGGCAGGCCAGAGCCTTTCCCCGAGCCACAATATCCTGGAGGATAAACAGATGAAAAAGTTACTGACAGCAGTCGAGACGATTTTTGTAGTTTTTTCGGGAGCCGCGCTCGCGCAGCAACCGACACCTCAACCCGTGCAACCTATTTCGGCCTCAACGCCGACCAGCTGCCCCAGGCCATACCTGGATCCCAGCCAGGTAAAAACATACGTAAACGTTCAAGGCGTCGCCACGGCTATTGGGTTGGCAGCAGCACAGGTCGACCAGTACAATAAGTTGGTGTACAACACCAACTACGACATCACGGCGGCCGTGAACACCGTCACGGTTTGCGACGATCTCATCGAGCAGATCAAAGACAACGACAGCCTAACAGCTGCACAGGTCGGATCCGCGGTGGGCGTGCTCGTCACCGACGAAGAGCAGGTTGCGAGGAACGCTATCACAGAGGCGGTTAACCTGCAGCCAAACCTCTTCCGCTACGTCTTGACTCCCGACCAGCAGACAACTATTCTGGCAGCCCAGGCAAAAGCGGCCGATGCTCAAAATACGCTGAACATTTACTACGGGGCGTTCACGGCTGGCTTTCTTGCTGCGCCGTACACAATTGACAGTTTTGAAGCTGGGTACCCATACCCTTTCATACCAGCACCGCAGGCTGGAGCTACAACCTCACCAATGTCTCCCATGGCACGGATGTTCAAAGCCGCAGTAGCTGAGGCAACAGCGGACCACGCACGCGTAAAAGTGGGTTCGGGTCGCACGGCGAACAGCGGCCAACAGCAGTAACGCAACTTCATCTTCTCGCGCGGCGGATTCCTACCCAGGAACCCGCCGCATTTTTTATAAAAATTCGCTTGACATTTTTTTTACATCTGGTAATGTTTAAACATGGATTTCTGGCGAAAGCTGGAGGTCTGCCCGAATACTGCCCTTTGGTGGGTGTCTGCCTGTCGTAAAGACAGATAGAATAGGGACAGCCAACCTCTTTCTAATGTTGGGTGGCCGAGCCATTGACAGCTCGGCATTTATATTTCACAAATTATTTTCTTACGAATAAGCTCTGCGAATACTTGCTGGGTATAGCCTTGGCCTTCCGTGTAGTCACGCACAAAACCAGCCACGCTATCAGCAAGGCGCAGTAGCGCATCTTGCTCGTCCTTCATCCCTCGAATTTTTGTGTACCGAACCTTTAAATTCTTTAATTGATACCGAACTGTTTCACTTTGCGTGTCCTGAAGTCCATCAATCAAAATCGATACAGCGTAGTTTGCTTCCGCTGATACCCAGACTGACCTGGCAATAGTTAAGGCCAAAAGCGATGTATATTCTTTACTGTTAAAATAGACAGAATAAAAACACGAACCTCTCAAATGGCTATTTTCCAGGAGAAGTTTCAGGTATTTTTGTTTGGTCATATCGGAGGTCTTTGTCCACTTCCGCTGGTGCTTAGCGCTAGACTGTTCGATTATTTCCATGCTGCGTCGTAGCTCACTTAATCCGCCATCATCCTTAATAACAATAGCCGTCAAAAAGATTTTACCGCCTGTATCCTGGCCACTCTCGTCAGCAAAACAGTAAAGTTTCTGTCTAGAAATTTTCATTCATCCTATTGTACGTAAGTATCATTAAAAAATAATTAAATTTGAGGCAAACCCCCATTTGTCATTCTCCCCCTCTATATATACACTCTTAACTATGGCAGCAAAACCTACAGACTTTCGCCTCGTGTCGCGCTACCAGCCTGCTGGTGACCAGCCCAAAGCAATCGAGGGCTTGGTTAAGTCTATCCGCGCTGGCAACCACGAGCAGACCTTGCTCGGCGTCACAGGCTCTGGCAAGACGTTCACCATGAGCAACGTCATTGCGCAGCTGCAGCGTCCAACCCTCGTCATCGCACACAACAAGACGCTCGCTGCCCAGCTCGCCGCAGAGTTCCAAGAATTTTTTCCTGACAGCGCAGTGCACTACTTTGTTTCCTACTACGACTACTACCAGCCAGAAGCGTACATTCCTCGCACAGATACCTACATAGAAAAAGAGACGGAGGTCAACGAAGAAATAGACCGCCTGCGCAACGCTGCCACGCAGTCCCTGCTCACGCGGCGCGACGTGCTCATTGTTGCGTCTGTGTCGTGCATCTACGGCTTGGGCAACCCTGCAAACTACCTCGACCTATCTCTTGAAATTGCAGCTGGCGCAGATTTCAAGCGCGACAAGCTCTTGCGCCGCCTCACGGATTTGCAGTTCTCGCGCAATGACATTGACCTGCACCGTGGCACGTTTCGCGTGCGCGGAGACACAGTTGAAATTGTGCCCGCAAACACAGACAAGGTTCTGCGCCTCTCGTTCTTCGGCAACACCGTAGAGAAAATTTCTGAGCACGACCCACTCACTGGCGACGACCTGTCGACAATGACGTCTGTGCGGATTTTTCCCGCGAAGCACTTTGTGACGTCCCAGGAAAAAATGCACCTCGCCGTGGATAACATTCGCGCAGAGCTTGCCGAGCAAGTGGCGCTATTCAAATCGCAGGGCAAGGTTTTGGAGGCGCAGCGCATTGAGCAGCGCACGAGCTTTGACATTGAAACCCTCACCACGCAGGGCTTTGTTGCTGGCATTGAGAACTACTCGCGCCAGCTCGACTTTCGGCAAGCAGGCCAGCCGCCGTCAACGCTCATTGACTACTTTCCGGATGACTACATCACGTTCATAGACGAGTCGCACATGACCATCCCGCAGATCAACGGCATGTACGCTGGCGACAGAGCTCGCAAGGTGAACCTGGTTGACTACGGCTTTCGCCTGCCGTCTGCAATGGACAACCGCCCTCTGAAGTTCGATGAGTTTGAGGCGAGCATCAACCAGGTTGTGTACGTGTCTGCAACTCCTGCTAAGTTTGAAATTGACCGCACGTTGAATACGGCAATAGTAGAGCAGGTCGTGCGGCCAACAGGACTGCTCGACCCGACTATAGAAATAAAGCCGACGAAAAATCAGGTGGATGATTTGCTCGAGGTCATCCAAGAGCGCATAAAAAAGCACCAGCGCGTCATTGCAACAACGCTCACAAAGCGCATGGCAGAAGAATTAGCAGAGTACCTAAAAGAGCTCGGCATTGCCGTGCACTACCTGCACTCAGAAATTGAAACGTTCGAGCGCCTAGAAATTTTGCGTGACTTTCGCCTGGGCGTGTACGATGTTGTTGTTGGCATCAACCTGCTGCGCGAAGGTTTGGCAACTTGCCAGAAGTTTCGCTCGTGGCAATCCTCGATGCAGACAAAGAAGGGTTCTTGCGAAGCGAGACCTCGCTCATGCAGCTCATGGGTCGCGCAGCGCGCCACGTTGATGGCCACGTCATCATGTACGCTGACAACGTCACAGGCTCAATGCAGCGCGCTCTAGATGAAACAACCCGCCGCCGCAAAATTCAAGAAGCGTACAACACCCAGCACGGCATTACGCCAACATCCATTACGCGAGAGGTGAAAGAAACGCGCCTATCTGGCATGAAGCGCGACATCGAAGAGAAGACTGAAAATAGCGTTGACCCACGCAAAATGGACAAGGGCGAGCTGCGCACCTACCTCTCAAGTTTAGATGAGCAAATGGATTTAGCTGCTCGCAACCTAGAATTTGAAAAGGCCGCGGAAATCCGCGACCAGATTAGCCGCATCCGAAAGCTGTCAAAGCTCAAGGGCTAGTGTATACTACCAGCATGATCAACGAATCAAAGTACTCTGACTACTTCCTAGAAGCTCCTGCTGGCAGTTGGCCTCATTGTCTGCTTCCTCATCTTCAGGCCGTTCATTTCGCTCATCATGCTGGCTGCGACCTTCACGATCCTGGCGTGGCCAATGTTCCTGTGGATCCGCGCAAAGGTTGGCAACAGGCAGACGCTCGCAGCCCTGCTCGGCATGATTGTGGTGATCCTCATCATCATCATCCCGCTCGTGGCTTTCGCGCTCCTCGTGCTCAACGAGCTGCTGCACCTGCTCACTCCTCAAGTCTTGTCATCGCTCAACGTGAATGGCACTGGCATTATCGGCGGACTGCACATTGACTTTGGAACGTACATTCACGACGTTGCCTCAAACGCGGCGAACAGCCTCACCTCAATTTTCTCTAACGTTGCAACGTTCTTCCTGTACTGCGTCGTGCTCGTCATGAGCGTGTTCTTCCTGTTCAAAGACGGAGAGCGCGTGAAGGACGTGCTGCTGGACATTACTCCACTCACGGTTGAACAGAAGCAAAAACTCAGCGCTGACCTGGCCAATGGCGTGCGCGCGGTCATTGGCGGATCGCTCCTCGTTGCTGCACTGCAGGGCATTGTGTCTGGCATTAGCTTCACAATCTTTGGCGTTCCAAACCCTGCGCTGTGGGCATTCGTGGTGGCAATCCTCGCGCTGCTCCCGAGCGGCGGGTCAAGCCTCATCAACATTCCAGCTGTCGTGTACCTGCTCATTGTTGGCAAAACTGGCGATGCAATTGGGCTGTTCGCATGGTTCCTTCTTTCAATCTCAGTCATAGACAACTACCTGTACCCACGCTTCATTGGTGGACGCGTGAACATTCACCCGCTCGTCACGCTCATTGCCGTTGTCGGCGGCCTGCAGCTGTTTGGACCTCTCGGGTTCTTGGCAGGACCACTCTGCGTTGTGTTCTTCTGGTCAATTGTAGAGATTTCTAAAATTGGACAGAAGCCTGTGCTGAAGGATACGCCAGGAATTCCCGATGTACCAGAGCTAAAACCAGAGTTGCAAAAAAGTTAAAGAGCTGTTAAAATTTGATTTCAACCACTAAGGAACATAAGGAATAGCAACAATCAATGCCAAACATCAAGGGCGCAAAGAAAGCAATGCGCCAGTCAGAAAAGCGCCACACGTTCAACCAGGCAACAAAAGAAGCAGTCAAGAAAACAGTGCGCGAGGTTCGCAAGCACATCACGGCTGGCGACTTAAAGGAAGCAGCTAGTGCAATGGCAAAAGCAATGTCAGCTTTGGACAAAGCAGCCAAGAAGCACACCATTCACCCAAACACAGCAGCCCGCAAGAAGTCCAGAATGGCAAAGGCTCTGGCAGCAAAGTCGAAGTAGCACGAAGCTACGCGAATCTAAGAAAATCAAAAACCGCTCGAGAGAGCGGTTTTATTGACAAATAGGATAGAAAAGTGTTAAAATTTTACTACCTCAAACACAACGGGGTGACCCAGAGGTTCATACTGAAGGAGAGAAGGATGACAGATACACAGAAGCTGAAGCTTGTGCAGTTGGTCTTGTGGGCAAAAACTGACTACGGAGGCAGCACGGACGGCGAAGTCACCGAAGCCGATCGCTCAGAAGTCAAAGACGTGATCAAAGACGATCTCGCTGACCTGGGCGCTGAAGATGCTGACACGTTAATCCTTGCGACCTTGGCGTGTGGCTACAACGATGCACTCAATGCCGACGGTGTAGCAGGCGAACAGATGGCGATCGCTTTGCGAAAAGCATTCGGCATACCCGAGCCCGAAGCGACCGAATCTGCTGTCGCTCAGCAATCGTAACGCCGACAGGCCTCAACACGATTCCATTCACCAAACCTTCGGGTGGGGTGAATGGAATATTTTATTTCCCGCCCTCTGCTTCTTTCAAATCTCCCCAGTTTGGCCCTGTGCTGACCTCAACGGTGAGTGGCACGCGCAGCTTGTACGCGCTCTCCATAATTTTTTTCAGCTTCGCAGCGTACTCATCGAGCTTCGCGTCCACAACCTCAAACACCAGAGCATCGTGAACCTGGAGCAGCATCTTGCAGTCTTTAGACTGGACATCCATGGCAGCTGCAATGTTGATCATGGCAATCTTCACGATGTCAGCTTCGAGCGACTGAATTGGCATGTTCATTGCAGCGCGCTCTGCGGCTGACCGCACCATGAACGTGCTCGAGTTAATTTCTGGAAAGTAGCGGCGGCGGCCAAGCTCGTTCTCTGCATAGCCAAGGCGGTGCGTGTCATCAACAATCTGCTTCAGGAGCAGCTCAACCTGCGGGTACACCTTGAAGTACTTTTTGATAAAGTCGCCAGCCTCTGCGCGGCTCATTGAAATCCGCTCTGATAGCCCAAACGATGACAAGCCATACAGGATCCCAAAGTTTATTGTCTTTGCGTCACGGCGCATCTCTTTCGTGACGTCTTTTGGATCAAGCAAGCCGTAAATTTGCATTGCAGTCTCAGTGTGAATATCCTTGCCCTCGTTGAACACCTTCACCATCTGGGTATCGTTCGACAGGTGCGCAATCACCCGCAGCTCAATCTGCGAGTAGTCTATTGAGAGCAGCGTGCAGCCCGGAGCTGCCACAAAGCCGCGGCGAATCTCGCTCGCAACGCCAGCGCTGCGAATTGGAATGTTCTGCAAGTTTGGATCTGATGATGACAAACGCCCAGTTGCGGCAACAGTCTGGTTGTAGCTCGTGTGGATTCTGCCGTCTGTTTTACTCACCAGGTCAGGTAGCGCGCTGATGTACGTTGACTGCAGCTTTGCCAGCTCGCGGTACTCTAGGATCATGTCAATAATTGGGTGCATGCCGCGCATTTTTTCGGCTTCCGATGCAGCGGTAGAAAAACCTGTCTTTGTCTTTTTAATGAAGTGGTCTGCGCCGCTCGATGGAATTTCAAGCTTGGTGAACAAAATCTCTTTCACCTGGCTCGGAGAATTTATGTTGAACTCTTGGCCGGCCTGCTCGTAAATTTTCTTTTCTACTTTTGCAATTTCACCTGCAACGCGTTTGTGCAGCTCTCTGAACAGTGGCACGTCGAGCAGAATGCCGTTCTCCTCAACGGCTGCGAGCACTGGCACGAGCGGCATCTCAATGTTGAAGAGCAGTTTGTCGAGACCCTGCTCCTTGAGCCGCGGCAGCAGTTTGTTTGCCAAACGGAACGTAAAATCTGTGTCTTCACAGCAGTAGAACGTGGCCTTTTCAACTGGAACTTCTGCCATGGTAATTTGCGCTTTGCCCGTTCCTATGAGGTCTTCAATTGGCTGCATCTGGTACCCAAACTCATTGAACACTGCTGTGTCGAGGCTGTGCGAGCGCGAGCCTGGGCTGAGCAGGTACGATGCGAGCATGGTGTCAACGTACAGGTTTGCAATTGGCAAACCAGCTCGCCGCAGCACGAGCAGGTCGTACTTTAAGTTGTGGCCAATCTTGCCAATTTTTTCATTCGCAAATACTTTGGCTAGCAGCACACGCTCTTTTTGATTTTCCTCTAAAACTGTTGCTGGAATGTAAAAGGCTTTCCCCTCTTCTGCGCACAGGCCAATGCCAACGAGCGCGTGGTCAATGGCACCGAGCCCTGTTGTCTCTGTGTCAACCGCAAAATGCTTTGTCTTTGCAAGCAGCGCTGCTACAGCTGCAAGTTTTTTTGCAGTATCAACTGTTTGGTAATTTAAAGTTTCTCGCTGGGTTGCAGGTGGCTCCGCTGAAAGTGCGGGCTGCTCTTCACCCGCGCCAACCTTTGGCAGCTTTGAAATCAGTGACTTGAACTCGAGCACCTGGAACAGTGCAACAACTTTCTGGCTGTCAGCTGGGGTAAAGCTGTACGCTGGCAAACTCAAATCAATCGGCACGTTGCACACAATTTCTGAAAGGTGCCGTGACATTTCAACCTGCTCGCGCTGAGCCTCGAAAAGCGCCCGCGTTTTTTCCTTCAGCTTCCCCAGATTTTTGTAAATGCCACCGAGCGACCCGTACGTCTTTACCAAATCCACTGCACCCTTCTCGCCAATGCCGCTCACGCCAGGAATGTTGTCTGATGGATCGCCCTTGATTGCCTTGAAGTCAACGAACTGCGAGGGCTGGATGCCGTAGCGCTCGGCAACAGCCGCGACGTCGTACACGAACGGGTCATTGATGCCCTTGCGGAACGTGTAAATTTTCACGCAGTCATTCACGAGCTGGAGCGTGTCGAGGTCGCCGGTGACAATTAAAACCTCGCACGATTTATTTTCCTTCACAATGTTTGCCGCGAGCGTGCCGAGCACATCGTCAGCCTCGAATCCTTCTTTCTCAAAAATTGGAATGCCGAGGGCAGCCACGACCTCCTTGATGCGTGGGAACTGCTGGTGGAGTTCGTCGTCAGTCTTCACGCGGTTTGCCTTGTACTCTTTGTACTCAAGGTGGCGGAACGTTGGGCCAGCCAAGTCAAAGCACATGGCAACGTGCGTTGGCTTTATGTCTTTGAGCGCCTTCAGCAAAATGGCCGTGAAGCCGTACACCGCGTTGGTCTGCTCGCCGCTCTTTGTTGCAAGGTACCGAATGGCGTGGTACGCGCGGTGAACCAGCGCGTTTCCATCAACGAGCATGTAGCGCGCTGTGTTTTTTTTCAGTGCTGCCATGTGGGTAATTTAATCCTGCGCCACCCTGAAAACCTCTTCAACGTTCGTGATCCCCGCAAGCGCTTTCAAAACTCCATCCTGTGCCATTGTCACCATACCCTCTCGCACAGCTGTCTCTTTAATTTCAGCAGAGCCGGCAACAGCCGTGATGAGCTTTTCAATTGCAGGGGTCTTTGCAATGACCTCGTACACGCCAATGCGACCCTTGTAGCCTGTGCCGTGGCACGCGTCGCAGCCTGTTGCCGTAAAAAACTTTAAATCTTTTTCAGGTGGCACGGCAACCTTTGCAGCTGCGGGAATAGCTGCCAGAGTTTTCTTCACGTTTTCCAAAAGCTCTGGCGACAGCTGCGCCTCTTTCTTGCACACCGTGCACAGCCTGCGCACCAGCCGCTGCGCAATCACCGCGTTCAGCGCTGGCGACACGACGAATGGCTTCACCCCCATGTTCAGCAGGCGCGGGATTGCGCCAGCTGCATCGTTCGTGTGCAGCGTGGACAGCACCACGTGGCCAGTGAGCGCAGCCTGGAACGCAGTCTCTGCTGTTTCCTGGTCACGAATTTCACCGACCATAATAATGTCAGGGTCTTGGCGCAAGATTGCGCGCAGGCCAGTGGCAAACGTCATGCCAGTTGATGCATTGATTGGCGTCTGGTTAATGCCCTGCAGCTTGTACTCAACGGGGTCTTCGAGCGTAATAATCTTCACGCCCTCTTGGTTGAGCTGGTTCAGGAAGGCGTACAGCGTGGTTGTCTTGCCGCTGCCAGTTCGGAACCTGTGGTCAGAATTGCACCGTTCGGCTTGTGCAGCTCGTCTTTTATAACATCGTACGAGCGCCCCACGAAACCGAGGTCGTCGAGCTTGAGCGTGACAGCCTGGTTGCTCAGCAGCCTCATCACAATACCCTCGCCGTACGGCGATGGCAGCACTGACACGCGCACGTCAACGTTCTTGCCGCCAACCTCGAACGTGAAGCGCCCATCCTGCGGCACGTCGGTAACGTTCAGCTTGAGGTTTGCGGTGACCTTAATGCGCGACGTTAAAATTTTCAGCAGAGCTGTTGGCAGGTGGCACTTGTCCTGCAGCACGCCGTCCATGCGGAAGCGAATTTTCACAAACGCTTCTTCTGGCTCAACGTGAATGTCTGATGACTCGTACTGCTGCGCGGCACCCAGCAAGGTGCTCAAAATTTGCGTTGCCGTAAAGGTCTCGCCTGCATCTGCGAGCCTCGCCAAGTCTGCGCTGTAGTCTGTCTCAGAGGTAACGCGCACGATGCCATCTTCAACTTTCTTGCGCTCTGGAACCTTTTCAAACAAGCTGATCAGACGCTCAAAGCTATCCTTTGAGATAAGGTACACTTTTGGCTCCAGCAGCTGCTTCTTGAGGCCTGCTACGTACTGGCCAAGCACTGCGTTGGCAGGATTCACGGTGCCAATGCGAATGTCGCCGCCATCTTTGTAAAAAACTGCTGCCTCTGAATCTTTTGCCTGCGGCTTGCTGAACGTTGCAACAGCGCTCAGGGCAACAGGGAAAGACGTCAGGTCCCATGTACCCAATCCCGAGATCAGCAGCTTTCCGCGCCGTCATTTCCTCTTCCAGCGTGCGGTTCGTTGCGGCAAAGCTACGGTTGAAATCTTTTTGTTTCTGGTCATCAGTCTGCATACCCTAAGTATACAGCAACAGCGCCGCTAGCTACAGCCCAATTGTATCTTTCAGCTTGCCGTACATTTCAGCTAAAAGGTTCTCGTAGTCTGGCGTTGCCGTGTCTGGGAACGTTGCGTGGCAAATGTTTGGGCTAATGAGCTCGCCGCCAAAGTACGTGCACAGCTCTGAGAGCTTCACGTTGGGGTTTGAGCTGATGTAAAACTCTTCGCTGCCGGCACCGGTCTCAATGAAAAGGAACAGCAGCTTTGCATCGCCAATGTTGCCGGCGTTCTTGCTGAACTCGCGCGCAGCGGCGAGCACGTCCGCAGCAGATGCACCTGACCGCTCAACGTCTTCTGCGCTCACCGTAGAGTACACGGTGCTCAGCTCGGGTAGCGCCTTGATGCGTGCCATAGCGCGACCCCACAGCTTCATCATGCTGAACGAACGGGTCTTGAACAGCGCGCGGATAATTTCCTGCTGGCTGGCACCCAGCTGCACGAGCTCTGATGCGCGGTGGAACGCATCTGGTGTTGTCGATGCGCTCTGGAAGCTGTTTGTCTTGCTGATAATGCCCGTGAGCAGCGCCGTGGCCATTTCCGGACTCACCACGCCCACGCCCGTGCCAGCATCGCCAACGTAGTTTTTTATTAGCTCGTACGCAACCTCTGAGGTCGAAGCTACAGTGATCCCCACGAGGTTCGCGTCACCGTAGTTTGCGTTCGTCACGTGCGAGTCAATGTTCACCTTTGCAGCTGCAAAGAAAATTTCTGCGTTCTGGCTGTACAGCTCGCCGAGCATGTCGAGCGACGGCGTGTCGAGCGTGACAATTGTGTCGTAGTTCACGCCCTGCTGCGAGAAGCTAACGTCGCTGGCTGTGAAGTTGCCTCCCTTGGGCACGATTTCAATTTCTAGCGCATCGGCAGTTGGCGACGTGTAGCTAATTTCTTCTACCTTTGTGTCGTGGGTGTTTATCGTTACGGTAAACTTGCGGGGCAGCTTGCCAACTTTTTTAATGCCAATGGTTCCTGCCAAAAAATCGAGCTGTGAAAAATTGCCACTCTCGCACGCAACGTCAACTGCTTTCACGCCAGGATTAACTTTTTTAATGAACTGGGCTAGCGCCAAGGCACTCCCAACAGCATCTGGCTCTACATTTTTTGGCAGAGCGATTAACACAGCACTGCTCTTCTGCAGCAACTCGAGCGCCTTTGTTACCACCTGGTTGTCTAGTGTGTTTGGCATAGGACATTTGAGTGTAGCAGAGAAACAAGGGTGGCACAATGAGCTATGGTATAATGCCTACGTAGGGCTATGAACAACTGCCTTATGAAATAAGCAAAGCATAAAACGGCCGTGCAAGCGGCTTTTTATGTTGGTATACTGCCCTTATTGCTATACTGCCCTTAGATGACAACCACCAAGAAAACCATAGAAATCAGCTCAGAAACCCAGATGCGCAAGCTGGCAGCTGCTCTTGGCGCAAGCCTCAAGCCAGGTGATGTTGTTGCCCTCAATGGCAACCTCGGCGCTGGCAAGACAACGTTCACGAAGGCGCTGCTGCGCGCTGCTGGCATCAAGAAAAAAATCGTGAGTCCAACTTTTGTGATGTTCCTGCCGTACCAAAAAGGCAAAACGACTTACCACCACTTTGACCTGTACAGGGCAAAGTCATTTGAAGAACTTGAGGCACTCGGCATGGTTGATGTCTTAAATGATAAAAATTCCATTGCATTAATAGAGTGGGCGAATCGCTTTACCTCGTACCTACCTAAAAAAACAATCACGGTATCTATCGAGCACGGCAGCACGCCAACCTCGCGGCACGTAACCATCAAAAATGGTAGAATGGGAAAGCAATGATACAGACATCCGCAGACAATGAAATAGGCGCAGACGAAGTGGAGCTGGCAGACTCAGTGCTCTCACCGACAGACCGTGACCCACGGCTGGACACGCAGCTGCGCCCAACAGAGCTCCACGACTACATTGGCCAGCAGCGCGTGAAGGACAACCTGAGCGTGCTCATGGAAGCTGCAAAGAAGCGCCGCGAGAGCCTTGAGCACGTTTTGTTCTACGGCTCACCAGGCTTGGGCAAAACAACGCTCGCCTACATAATGGCAAACGAGATGGGCGTGAACATTAAGGTGACATCAGGCCCTGCAATTGAGCGGGCGGGCGACCTTGCCAGCATTCTCACAAACCTCGGCGAGAACGACATTCTGTTCATAGATGAAATCCACCGCCTCAACAAGAACATCGAGGAGATTTTGTACCCCGCAATGGAAGACTTTGTGCTGGACATCATACTGGGCAAAGGGCCAGGTGCGAGGTCAATGCGAATGCAGCTACCTCGCTTTACGGTGATAGGTGCGACAACGCGCGCGGGAATGATTTCTGGCCCGCTGCGGGACAGGTTTGGCATGGTGCAGCGCTTGGACTTTTACGAACCCCAAGAGGTTGAAAAAATACTGCAGCGCAGCGCTGGCATACTCAACGTACCGTACGACAATGAGGCAGTGACAGAGATTGCCAAGAGGTCGCGCTTCACGCCGCGCATTGCAAACCGCATCCTCAAGCGGGTGCGCGACTTCGCAGAGGTCAACGGAAGTGGTAGAATAACAGTGGACATGGCGCTCCAGGCGCTGGAGCTGCTGCAGATAGACACAGCAGGACTCGACCGCAATGACCTGCGCGTGCTCGAGGCAATCATAGACAGGTTCAGTGGCGGACCTGTTGGCCTCAAAACCTTGGCAATGTCTACATCTGAAGAAGAAGACACTGTCACAGACGTGTACGAGCCGTACTTGCTGAGGCTCGGCTTCATCAAGCGAACGCCAAAAGGTCGCGAGGCAACAGAGCTCGCCTACCAGCACCTTGGCCGCCAACGACAGATTGGGACGCTTCTTTAGAGAGGTCAGCAAATCTAGCTACTGACCATTAACTAGTAACTATTTGTTCCCATGCCAACATACCCAGGTTACACATCACCGTTCATAGCAACTACGGGCACAAACTACGGGTACATCGTAGCGGCAATAATCTTCTACGCGTTCGTTTTCTTTTCAGGAATCTACGGCATTGCCACCATGTTCATCCTCATTCGCCACGCGCAGTCAAAGCTCACGGCGCTGGGCGCATCATTCATTTTTGGAGTAATCTACCTGTACCTAATTTCAGCTGGCATTAGCTACGTAAACTTACTCAAATGACAGGCTCTCCACTTTTTCCAGGTCAGCAGAGTGACGAGCAGATTAGCCTCGTAATCAGGGAGCACTGGATCTACCTCTTTGTGAGAATGCTCCTCTGGCTGCTCTTGCTCATAGCACTTTGGGGAATTACTAAATTCGGGGGACAGTACGTGCCCGCATCAATGCAGGCCGCGCTCGGGCCGTACGGTGCGCTGGCAGCGAACATGCTCTTGACGTTCATAGTGCTCGGCGTGTTTGTCACGTGGGCAATGTACTACCTCAACACACAGGTCATCACGAGCATCCGCATTGTGGACATCAGCCAGAACGGCATTTTCAACCACACTGTCTCAGCTCAGCCTCAGCAACATTGAGGATGTAACCAGTGAAACAAAAGGTGTGATCGGCAACATTTTCTCATTCGGCTGCGTGTACGTGCAGACAGCTGGCAAACAAGAGCGCTTCACGTTTGATGACGTACCGCATCCAGATAAAATCGAACAGCTCATCCAAGACCTCTGCGAGGTTGGTGAGAAAAAAGGCGAAGTTACTGTTGGGTAAAACTAGTATTCACACTGCACCCTGTACACCAAAACCCTACCCAAACGGGCGTTCAGTTCGTACAAAATCCTGCTCTGGAGCGTAATTATCGCATCAACCAAGTCGCGTGACAGCACAGCCACAGTCAACACACCGTTGTGCAGGCCTGTTGCCATTGTCTTGCCAACTGCTTCTGGGAAAATAGCTGTCAGAACATTCTCCCAAATCCGCAGCGCATCTGCTGCTTTTACCTTTCCATCAATTTTGTAGCTCTTCAACCTGCCATCTAAAAACTTTTCAATTTTCTGCGGGTAATTTTTGTACATTTTTCGATTGTTAGTTTTAGAGCTTAATGTGCTGCGCCTGCATCTCAACTGGCACTGTTGTTGTAATGAACGTCTGGAACTTTCCCTGAATGTACTTTATGAGGAACACCTTGCGGCTGTCGTCTAGCTCCGAAAGAACATCGTCGAGCAGCAGCACTGGGTTTTCGCCGTTCTCTGCTAGGTACTCGAGCTCAACGATTTTGAGCGCGAGAATCTGCGACCTCATCTCGCCGCGCGAAGAGTATGGCGCGAGAGGTAGTCCGTTGCTCACGAACACGGCGTCATCGCGGTGCGGGCCAATCAGGGACATCCCAGCTGCAACCTCGCGCTCTTGGTTCTGGTACAGCTCCATCTTGAAGTTTGAATCAACCGTACTGCGGTACTCTAAGAGAATTGGGCGCGCAGTGCCGGTTATCTGCTCGTACACGTCGCCAATACGTTGGTTCACAAAGTTCACGAAGTCGAGGCGGGCTGCCAGTATTGCGCTTCCAAATGCTGCCTGCTGCTCGTTCCACGTTGTGAAGCCTCTGCATTGACCCATCACCAGCGCGAATGTTCTGCAGCAGCTGGTTCTTCTGCGTCAAAATCTTTTTGTAGTTGTGCAGTGGCCCTTAACGTACTGGCCCTTCTTCTGCGCCAGCACCATGTTCAGGTACCGCCTTCGCTTGTCTGCTGGCTCGTTCATTAAATCAACGTCTGTGGGCTGAAATATAACTGCTGAGAGCATTCCGTAGACCATGCGCTTGTTCTTTCTCACGCCGTCGAGCTTGAAGTTTGCGTACATTTTGCCATCGCGCTCTTCGAGGAAAACCTCGAGCAGGTAGTCGCGACCTTCGCGCTCTATAACCGCGCGCAGCTCGATGCTCGTGGTGCCACTCGCAAATATGTAGTGCGGCCCATCGCGGAATGACCTGAAAACTGATAGGAAGTAAATTGCCTCCACCAGGTTTGTCTTGCCAGCGGCGTTCTGGCCGTGGAAAACCACAAAATCTTCTGTGAAGTCTGCGCTGAATTCTGTGTGGCTCCGGAAGTTCTTGAGTGACAGTGTCTTTATTCGCATGTGTGTTAGTTAGATTTTGATGGGCATCACGACGTAGCTGTACCCCGGAACGTCTGGGGACGACATGAGCACTGGTGCACTGTCGCCCGTCATTTGGAAGCTGACGTTTGAAGCTCCGAGGCACCGCCAAGCAGTCGAGCACGTACCTGTGGTTCAAAATTACCTTAACCCCACTACCCTTAACCGTTGCCGGCACACCAACGTGGCTCTCGCCAAGGTCACCAGATGCAGATGTCACGGTGAGCACGTCAGGCTCGGCAAACTCCATGGTGATGTTGTTGCCAGTGCTCGTAAAAATACCCGCTGCGCGCATTGCCGTTGTGAGAGCTTGGACACCTGCCTCTGCCTCTGTGGTAAAACTGCGCGGGATAATCTGCGCGTAGTCTGGATACTGGCCATCAATGAGGCGTGACATGAGCTCTGTGTCGTCTGTTTTGAACATAATCTGGTTCTGTGAAACGTAGACAGAAACATTTTCCAAACCTGGGTTCGCGAGCACCTTTGAAAGCTCTTGGATTGCACGCCCTGGGACAATGAAACTTTTTTTATCTGAGCTTCCTGTGATTTCTAGCTTTTTTTCTGCAAGCCTGTACCGATCTGTTGCAGCAAGGTTCAGGCTTGAACCACTGAAGGCAAATAGCACACCTGAAATTTCTGGTTGGGTTTCGCTGTAAGCAGCAGCAAAGCCCACCTGGGACACAGCTTCTTTAAGCTCTTTTGCCGGCAACACCACACTGTTTTCTTGTGGGATTTCCGGGATCAAGGGGAAATCATCAGCGCTCAGGCCTTTTATTTTTGTCTTGTACGTGCCTGACTCAATTGTTAAGTAGCCGCTAACCAGCGCGAGCGTAAGGTTTTGGTTAGGCAGGTTTGCAATCAGTTCCGAAAATACTTTTGCCGGGACAGACACAGCACCCTCTTCTTCAACCTTGCACCTTACCCACGTGTTCACAGACACCTCAAGGTTGGTCGTAGACATTTTTAGTAAACCATTGTCTGTTTTCAGTAAAATATTGTTGAGCACCGGCAAGCTCGTGCTCCCACTCGATACACGAGCAGTTGCTGCTAACCCTTTCTTTAAGTTGTCGTGTACGCAGACTACCCGCATGTATTTATTATTTAATAGTCTTATAAAACCAGTTGCAGTAGTAGAGCCTGTTGAGAAGTGGATAATTCATAATCTACTACCTGCTGTTGATTAAATTCATGTTGATAAAAAATTAAGTTATGGGTAAGTGTGTTCATGAAACGCGCATAACTTTTTAATAATTTTTTCATCGCAACGTAATTAACTTTTCACAAGCAGTTAACGAACAGCTAATCCACAGCTACATGTACAGCTTGTTCACAATCAAATCTATTTCTTGCTTCACCGACTCGCGCTCCTTTATCATGTTCGTGACCTTGTCTACTGCGTGCATCACCGTTGTGTGGTCTCTGCCCCCAAAGTGTTCACCTATGCTCGGGAATGAATTTTCAAGCAGGAACCGCATGAGGTACATTGCAATCTGGCGTGGCTTTACGTACTCCTTGCGGCGTGACTGGCGCAGGATGTCGTCAACCGTGATGTTGTAGAAGTCAGCCACAACCTCCATGAGGCGCTTCACGGAGACAGACTTCTTCTTTGTTGAAGCCACGCTGGCCAGCACAGACTTGGTGACCTCTATGTTTGGCACGAGCTTGTTGAGCTGGCAGTACACCATTAAGCGGTTGAGCGCGCCCTCGAGCTCTCTAATGTTGATCTGCACCATCTCGGCAATGAGCAAGAGCACGTCTGGGTCAACCTCGTAGTGCTTCTCAATGCACTTTGACTGCAGAATCGCCAGCCGTGTTTCAAGGTCTGGTGCCTGGATGTCTGCAATCATCCCCCACTCAAAACGTGACACCAGCCTGTCCTCAATTGCTGGAATATCTTTTGGGAGGCGGTCAGACGATAGCACTATTTGCTTGTTGTTCTGGTGCAGCGTGTTGAACGTGTGGAAGAACTCTTCCTGCGTCTGCTCTTTTCCCGCTATGAACTGAATGTCATCTACCATGAGCACGTCAGCGCCGCGGTAAAAATCTTTAAACTGGGCTGTTTTGTTCAGCCTCAACGCTTCGACAAACTCGTTGGTGAATTTTTCACTCGGCACGTAAACAACGCGGGCGCTTGGGTTTTTGGCAATAATTTCATTCCCAATTGCCTGCATGAGGTGTGTTTTGCCAAGCCCAACGCCACCGTAAATGAACAGTGGATTGTACGTGTGGCCTGGATTTTTTGCAACGGCAATTGATGCTGCCTGCGCCAGCTCGTTGTGCTTGCCCGTGATGAAGTGCTCAAAGTTGTACTTTGGGTTCAGGCCGCTGTTCGAGAGCATTGGCTGGGTTGTCGTGTGGCGTTGGCCAGAACCACTGTTGCCGTGCACAGTGTTTGCTATGCTCGTTTTTTGTGGGTGGGTTTGGCCTGGTTGAGCATTTGCACCAGCTGATTTCTGTGAGCTTGCGTGGCTTGGCTGTCCATTTGGGTTGCCCATGACCTGGTACTTTATCTCCTTGACCTCGGGTGCCAGCATTTTGAGAGCCTTCATCATGTTTGGCTGGTACTTATCGTGCAGCCACTGCTTGGTGAACAGGTTTGGCACGCCAACGAGTATGTAGTCACTTTCTTTTTGGAGAATCAGCGTGTGCTGGTACCAGGTTTGGAAATTGTGGCGGCTAATTTCTACTTCCATGGTGCCTTTGACGGCTTCCCACAGCTGTTGGTTGGTCATGTTTGGTGTTTGCGTTGTTATGTTTAATCAAAAAGCAATCTTAACAGTAAGTTATCAACATGTAAAACATCAATGGCTACCAGTGAATATGTCTTTATTTAAGTCCAGGTGTTTATAACCTGTGGACATTGTGGATATAAACGCTCGGAAATGAGCAAATGGAAAAGCGAGCAAAATTCACATAAAAAATCTGTCAAGTACGGCATTGCAGAAAGCAAAAAAACATTATATAATAGTCAAGACTTTTGATATTAATTGAATTTTAATGAAGAGAACGTACCAGCCAAAGGTAAAGCACCGCGCACGCAAGCATGGCTTCATGAAGCGAATGAACTCCACCAGCGGCAGAGCGGTTCTGTCGGCAAGGCGCGCAAAAGGCCGAAAGAAAATCGCGATCTAGCAAGAAAACAGCAGCAAAATTTCAAATGCTGAAAAAATCACAGCGAATCACGACGACCAGGGAACTGCAAACGGTGTACAGACTCGGCAAGCCAGCCCACACACCTGCCCTGGTCGTTAAATTTGTGCCGAATCGAGCTGTGGGCAGCGGTGTGGTTTCTCGCACGGCATTCATTGTTTCAAAGCGCGTGTCAAAGAAAGCGGTTGATAGAAATCGTATCAAGCGCACGCTGCGTGAAGAAATTAGGCTGAACCTGCCAAAGCTCCCAAAGGGTGACTACATGGTCATGGTGAAGCCCTTGGCGCTCCTCAAGACAAACCGAGAGCTGCGTGACGATTTAATGAAGGCTCTGGCTAAAGTAACTGGCAATGCACCAAAACGATAAAAAATTTAATAACCCCATTGTGGCGGCACTGATCTGGTTCATTGGTATTTACCAGGCAACGCTATCCCCTGACCATGGATGGTTCCGCGGCCTATACCCAAACGGCTTCTGCAAGTACCACCCATCGTGTTCAGAGTACGCAAAGCAGTCTCTCCAGCAGCACGGAATTGCTGGTATACTGCCTGCAATGGCACGCGTTCTGCGCTGCAACCCTTTCACAAAGGGTGGTTTAGACCTAGTAAAGTAAACAACAAAACATGTTCGCATACATTGGGCACATCTTCAACTTAATACTCGTCACGCCAATCTTGAACCTGCTCGTGTTCACGTACTCGCACGTGGTGCACGACGTTGGCTTGGACATCATCATCTTGACAGTGTTCATTCGCACTCTCTTGCTGCCATCGTTCCACAAGTCGCTCAAGTCGCAGGCAAAGCTCACGGCAATTCAGCCGCACATGAACGCGATTCGCGAGAAGCACAAGGACAACAAAGAGGAGCAGGCAAAGAAAATGATGGAGCTCTACAAAGAGCACAACATTAACCCACTCGGTTCGTGCCTACCACTGCTCGTTCAGCTGCCGCTCTTGTTGGCGCTGTACCAGGTCTTCATTATTATCTTGCAGAACAACAAGGTTGCGCAGAGCCTGTACCCATTCATCAGCAATCCAGGGTACATCAGCCCATACTTTTTGCACTTCCTGGATCTGTCTAAGCCGAGCTGGATTTTAGGTGTTGTGGCTGGCGCTGCGCAGTACTTCCAGTCGCGCATGATGGTGCCAAAGGAAAAAAGCACAGACCCAACGCAGCAGATGATGGTGACGCAGATGCTGTACCTGCTGCCGCTGCTCACAATTTTTATCTCGCTCAAGCTGCCAGCTGGCCTGCCAATTTACTGGATCACCACAACGCTGTTTGCCATTGGCCAGCAGTACTACATTCTGAGAACGCAAAAGAGTGTTGCACCGCTAGCTGTGGTTGAGATGAAAAAATAACCTAAGCCTAACTAACGAGTAAGTGCCATGCCAGACGAAGCAATCCCACAAGAAAAGCTAGATGCAATCTGCGCACTCATTACCGGTGTAGTTTCTGGCATGGGCATTGAGGTCAGCGTTTCGGTTGAAGAGAACGCGCGCTACTACATTTTTAACATTGCGTCGCCAGATGCAAAGCTGCTCATTGGCGAGCGTGGGGCCAACTTGCTGGCACTGCAGACCTTGGTGCAGAACGCTGCTGCTCGAAAACTTGGCGTGACCCAGCGCTTTGCCCTAGACGTTGATGGGTACAAGCGACAGCGCGAGTGGGCACTGCGCGAAACAGCCAAGGCTGCAATGGCGCGCGTACACCAGACAGGACGGCCGGTTGCGCTTGACCCGATGCAGGCCTACGAGCGCCGCATTGTGCACGCGTACCTTTCGGAAGACAAAGAGTTTGACACAGAGAGCGTTGGCAGTGAACCACAGCGCAGGGTTGTGGTGAAGCTTCGGGAAAAAGGAGAGCTGTTTTAAAAATTAGGTAAATCAAAACGCCGACCCGCGTGGGTTGGCGTTTTGATTTTCTAAATCACGCTGACGATGACGAAGGATAGGGCAGTGGCGCGCGTCGACTGTTTGTTTCGTTCAACAACGAACTCCACAGATTGCCCCTTTACCTGAAAATATAGTACCCTATTAGCTTGATTTAGTCAAGCTAGAGTTTTAAACAGCTGCCGCTGCGCACACCATCCAAAACAGCAGCGCCAAATCGTTCTTTAAATATGGCACATCAACCATGCCGTGCACGTAAATGGCGACTAAGAATAGTAGCAGGCCGAGCTTAAATACGTCGCGCCTGTTCTTGAATGCATCCCATCCCAAGTACAAGCTAATGCCAACAAATGACAGCAGCCCGAGCAGGCCTGTCTCAACCCAGAAGTTCAAGAAAATGTTGTGCGGGAAGTCAATTGGCTGCAGGTTTGGATCTGTGTTGTAGGCATTGAAGTCTGTCGCGAACCCAAAGAGTCCCTTGCCGAAAATTGGCGATGAGGCAACCATCTTTTCGCCAGTGTACCAGAGCGAGTAGCGGCTGACAGTAGATTTTTCACCCATGAACGGCAAGGTAACGCGGTAGCGTAGGTTTGGCACTGACGCAACTACCACAACCGCAATGAGTGCAGCCACCAGAAGCCAGCGGCGCACTGTTTTTGTTGCAGCGAGCACAGCGTACACAACAGCTGCAGCCACAACTGCCAGCCACGCGCCACGTGATAGCGTGAGCAGCAGGCCAACTGCGGTCACAACGTAGAGCGCGTAGTACTTCTTAGACCGTAGCTCGAAAACCACTGGCATGGTGAATGCCATGAGCGACCCTACGTACAGGCCAAATGCATTTGGGTACGCAAACACGGAGAGCGCACGCTTTGGCTCGTTCGCGTTGCCCCACCACGCCACTGGCAAACCAATGCGCGTGAAGTACTGGAAAATTCCGTACAGAGAAAATACTGCGAGCGTCCACAGAACCACCTTTGCAAAGTGGAGCTTTGCCTCGCGTGCACGCAGAACGTACGCAGCCACAAAGTACGTGAGCATTGGCTCAACAAAGTACACTGCAAAAAGCCCGAGCGCGCGATCTCTTGCTGGCGACACGGTAGTTGAAATAATTCCAGCCACAAAGAAAGCAGCCATGAACCACACCAAAGGCTTTGGCTGCTCCTTTAGGAATTTTTTGAAAGCACCTAGTTCGTTCCGTGCGTAGAGCCAAACCGCAAACACAGCCCAGGTCAGCACAACAAAAATTTCCAGGGCATTTGTCGGGACGCCAAACACCTTGAACCTCCAAACGTAGCTCGGCGCAAGCACAAACAGGAGCTGAAGTACGTACAGCATCACGGGTAGTTTAAGGTAATGCTCGTTGCCCCCTCGTTGCCCAGGTTGTCAAAAGCCTGTACAGCTATGACGTGTGGACCTGTTGGCAGCGCCTGCGTCAGGTCAAACACGTACGTGCCGCCACCGTTTGTCTGCGTTTGGGATACAGTGCCATCAATGAGCAGCTCAACTTTTGCCACAGTGTTTGTGCCGCTCGGGATCACGCTCGCGCTCACGGTAATTGGAAGGGTGTTCACCACAGTGCCATCAGCTGGGATGTTGATTTGAACAACCGGTGGGGCGCTCGGGTTACTCGGCGGGGTTGACCCGCCACCTGTCGTCGCTGGCGTAGGAACAGTCTGGCTGTTTGCAGTGCCCGCTCCAGGTGCAGTAATTGGCACTGGAATTGCATCAGTTGGTGGGTACGTGTAGCCGTGGGCTGTCAGCCAGTTTTCAGCTGGAGCTTCCCACGCTGGATTGTTTGGCTCTTCAGAGTGGATAATTGTGTAGAGCGTGTTCACCAGTGGACTGTTTTGGTTTGTTGGATCTTCTGGCACAGAGAACACCTGGTGCACGTTGTCGAGCTGCGTTGGCACAGAGTAGCTGGCAAAGATTGCAGACACAGTTGTTGGCGTGAACTGGTTTGGCAAGAGGCCAGACACAGGGTCAACGTTCACGTGCGTGATGCCAGCTGGGACTGGGAACGCTTCATTCGGCGTGCCAGCGAGCGCTTGCTCCATGAACGCGTGGAAAATTGGCGCAGCAACCACAACGCCGTCAGAGCCGCTCTTTAAATCTTCACCATCGTTGTTGCCCACCCACACGCCAGCTGCCAAAGACGGCGTGAAGCCCAAAGTCCACCCATCGCGGAAGTTTTGCGTTGTGCCAGTTTTTGCAGCGACCGTGCGATCGCTAAAGTAGAGCGGCGAGCGCGCGCCAAATACGAATGCCCTCGCGTTGTTGTCTGTCAGTACATCAATCAGCTCGTAGTCTGCCTGTGGATCAACCACCTGCTGTGGCTGAGCCTGGTACTGCTCGAGCACGTTGCCGTTCGAGTCTGTAATTTTGAGAATGCCGGTTACAGGGTTGTGCACGCCGCCATCTGCAAACGTTGCGTAGCCAGACGTGTGGTCGAGCAGTGTCACCTCGCAGCCGCCGAGCACGAGTGACAGCCCGCAGCCGGTTAAAGGCGATGTAATGCCAGCAGCGTGCATTGTTGCCACTGCGTTGCTCACGCCAATTTGGTCTAGCGTTTTTACAGCATCAATGTTCAGCGACCCATCGAGCGCTGTTCGAATGTCCACTGGCCCGTACTCTTCATCGCTGTAGTTGTGTGGAATGTAGTCTTTGCCGCTACCGTCATTGCCAAAGTCTGTCACCACGTCGAAGCGTGGCGTTGATGGGGCCATATTGTACGGCTGCTCAAACGCTGTGACGTACACGTACGGTTTTGCAGAAGAACCAGGCTGGCGCGGTGACGTGGCCACGTTGAAATCAGGTTCAAACGTGCACGTGCTGCCGGGCGTGCAGCCAGCTGGCTGTGGTGCTGCGTTCGGGTCTTTTGAACCGATCATTGCCAGAATTTGACCAGTTTTTGGATCAATGGCAACGAGTGCTGCATTGTTGCCATTGTACTTCTTGGCATTTATCGTTGCCTGCGCTGTGACAACGCTCTGCGCAATTGCCTGCAGTTTTGGATCGAGCGTTGTGTACACTTGCAGTCCACCAGTTTCCAAAGTCGACTCGCCGTACTTTGTGGCAAGGTAGTTCTGAATGTACGCTACGAAGTGCGGTGCAACTAGGTCATCTGTCGGCGCAACGAATGGCACCACTTCTTTTTCTGCAGCATCGTGCTGCTGCTTGGTGATGTAGCCTTGCGCGAGCATGTCATCCAAAACAGTGTTCTTGCGTGCATCTAAGTCAGCACGGTTTGGACCAAACGGGTTGTAGTAGCTCGGCGCCTGCGGCAGTGCTGCCATGTACGCAGCCTCTGCCAAGTCCAAGTTCTGTGCGTCAACGCCAAAGTATGCCTGCGCGCCAGCCTCAATGCCGTACGCGTTGCGGCCGTACGGGATTTGGTTGAGGTACAGCGCAAGCACCTGGTCTTTCGTGTAGCGCTCGTTCACCTCAATAGACAGAATAATTTCTTTGATTTTGCGCGCCCACGTTTTGTCGCGCGTCAAGATTGCATTGCGCACGTACTGCTGCGTGATGGTGCTCGCGCCCTGGCTCTTGCCGAGGTGCGTGATGTCCGCAATGATAGAGCGCAAGATTCCAGTGTAGCTGATGCCACCCTCGTGGTAGAAGTTTTTATCCTCAACGGCAACGCTGGCGTTGCGCACGTTGGCGTTCATGTCGCTGAACGGGATGACCGTTCGCTTGTACTCGCCGTGGATTGAGTAGAGCAGCGAGCCGTCGCGCGCGTAGATGTTGGTTGACTGTGGGATTGCGAGCGCCGAAAAGCTGTCAGGGTTTGCCAGGTCTTTTGTGTACACGGCAAACGTGACCGCAATGATCACGAGGACTACCGCAACTATGCTGACTGTCCAGCGGAGTACGGTGCTCAGTGCTGGGCGGTGGAACCTGTTGAATGGCCAGGGCAGCGGCTTTTTAGGCTTGCGCGGCGAGATATCTCTGACGTACTTCATAACCAAGATTATACCTGATATAATAAAAGTATGACAGATGCAATAGATGAAATACTGACCCGCGGCGTTGAAGAGGTTATTGACCGCAAGCACTTAGAGGAAAAGCTGCGTGGCAAGAAGAAACTGGTAATAAAATTGGGCATTGACCCAACGTCGCAGGACATTCACATTGGGCGAGCCACTGTGCTGTGGAAGCTGCGCAAGCTGCAAGATTTGGGGCATAAAATCGTCATAATAATCGGCGACTTCACGGGTTTGATTGGCGATACTTCTGATAAAGATGCTGAGCGTCCAATGCTCACCAAGGCGCAGATCAAAGAAAATCTGAAAGGTTACATTAGCCAGGTCGGCATGGTTTTGGATTTGAAGAAAACTGAGACCCACTTTAACTCCGAGTGGCTGGCTGATTTGGGGTACTTAGAAATTGCGGAGCAGGCAGACCAGTTTTCGCTGCACGAGTTTGTGTCGCGCGAGAACATTGCAAGGCGTGTTAAGGCGCAGTCGCGCGTGAGCATGCGCGAGGTTCTGTACCCGCTCATGCAGGGCTACGACTCTGTTGCCATTAAGTGCGACGTTGAGGTTGGCGGCAGTGACCAGCGCTTCAACCTGCTGGCTGGCCGTGTGCTGCAGCGCTACTACAAGCAGGAGCCGCAGGATGTGATTACATTTACGTTGCTCGAGGGCACTGACGGCCGCAAGATGAGCTCTTCGTGGGGCAATGTCATCAATTTGACTGACACGCCAAAGGATATGTTTGGCAAGACAATGTCTATTCTGGATAGCTTGATTGTGAAGTACATGACGCTGTGCACGAGTATGCCAATGGCGCGCATCAAAGATGTTGAAAAAGAAATGGCTGGCAAAAAAATGAACCCGCGCGATGCCAAAGCCATGCTCGCGCACGAGCTTGTGAAAATGTACCATGGGGTTGTGGCAGCTGACGCTGCGCAGGAAGGATTTTTTTCAACGTTTTCAAAAGGTGAAAAACCTATTGATGCCGTGAAGCTGAAGATGTCTGGCAAGACTATTTTGGACGTTATCATGAAGGTTGACCCAAGCCTGAGTGCCACAAAGGCAAAGGCAATTGTCGACCAGGGCGGCGCAAAAATCAACGATGAAGCTGTGACTCCAAAAAATTACGCCCGCACGGTGAGCGTTGGCGATGTGGTGCAAGTTGGCAAGAGAAAGTTTGCGGAGATAGTGAGGTAGGCTGATGGACGAAAAGTACGATGTGGTTGTCGTTGGTGCTGGTGGGGCTGGTCTGTACGTGGCACAGCTTCTCGGCAGCTACGGATTGAGCGTGTGCCTGCTGGACTCAAAGAAAGATTTGCTGAACTTGTCTTTCTATACGCTCGGTAGTTTTGTTGACTTGAAGAAGCTTGGCTTGAGTCGAAGTGTTGTGGCAGCGGACGTTACAGAGTGTACGTTTCATTCTAGTTCTGTGGTGTTTACAAAAAAGATAGCGGCGTACATTTTAGATAAAGTCGCTCTCCACAGAGAGCTGCTTGGCAAAGCTACAGCTAACGGCGTGGTAGTTAAAACATCGACCAGAATTGTTTCAGCAAATTTTTCTGAGAGCGGTCTCCTGGATCATGTAGACGACAGTACGGGCAGTAGGTTTTCTGCAAAAATTTTTGTAGATTCAACAGGGCTAGCGGGTTTCCTGAGTAAGCGGGTTGGATTGCAGGATAAAAAAACAGACATCGCCGTGGGCGTCGAGTACAATGCAGAGTACACTGGGCCACAAAACCAATCGCACCTCTTCATAGGCAAGGCATTCAAGAGTGGCTACGGATGGATTTTCCCACTCGGCAATAGGCGTGCAATTGTTGGGTACGGTAGTTTTCACAAAGAGTCAGTGGTGAATTTAAAAAAGATGCTCGACGTGGCTGTACACGAAGAACCAGTGCGCTCGCTCATTCACCTTGATAGCGAAAAAACTTACGGCGGCACAATTCCTATTACTGATGTAAAGAAAAAATTTGTTTACAAGAAGGTGGTGTGCATTGGCGACAGTGTGTCGCAGGTAAACCCCCTCGTCGGTGAGGGCTACAGGTTTGTTATGGAAGCGGGCTTAATGGCGGCGCCGTGCATTAAGCGGGCTATCGATGAGGGCAGCCTCACTATTTTGAACGAGTACGGAAATAGTTGGAACAAAAAATTTGGCCATGCGTACGAAAGGGCAAAGTTCTTTCAAAGGATTATGAACCTTGTCAGCAAGAACGATTTTATTTCTGATACCGTAACCCGTTTCATGAGCAGGGTGGGAGATGCAAGGTTCCAGCGGGGTTTGGCAGGAGATTTTTAAAGTACCTTGAGTCCCGCGCACAGCGCTATTGCCAGTGCATCTGCAGCATCATCTGGCTTCGGGGTCTTTTTTAACCCGAATGTTTTTTGCACCATGTACTGCACCTGTTTTTTATCAGCTTTGCCGTAGCCACAAATTGTAGACTTAACCTGAAGCGGCGTGAACTCGCGAATTTCGACACCCGCTTCTTCGAGCGCAAGCAGCACAACGCCACGTGCCTGCGATACTGTCATTGCGGTTTTTGCATTGTTCTCAAAGTAGAGCTTCTCAACGCCAGCCTGCGTTGGCTTGAACTTTTTTATAACTTTGTCTAAGTCGCCCTTCAGGGTTGCCAGGCGCTGGCTGTCAGTGTCGTCTTTGCTCGTGGTGATTACGCCGAAGTCTAAAATCTTAAAAGTATCACCGCGCATTTTTTCTAGCAGCGAGTACCCTGTTGTCGCAGTGCCTGGGTCAATGCCAATGACCACAACTGGCTTTACGGTGACAGGCTTCATAGGTTTGCAGACGTGTGGACTGCCACAACGTCTTCTTCGTCAGAGAGCAGGTCAAAGAGTTTCTGCACGTCTGCAATTTGCTCGTCAGTCAGGTCTGTGCCCTGCGATGATTCCATAATCACCTCTGCCTGGGCCACTTTTGCGCCAGCTTTCTCTATGGCGAGCTTCACTGCTTCTACGTCTTCTGGCTTCGTGTACACTTCCAAGCCTTCGTCAGATTCGCGCACGTCTTGCGCGCCAGCATCAATTGCCGCAAGCTCTACGTCAGCCATGTTGTCGCCTTTCCGTTCAACTAAAATTTGGCCTTTCGTTGTGAACATCCAGCTGACAGACCCAGGCTGGCCAAGGTTGCCGCCATTGCGGTCAAAAATTAGGCGAACTGTTTGCAGCGTGCGATTTGGGTTGTCGCTCGCAGCTTCTACTATGAACGATGTGCCTGCTGGGCCATACCCTTCGTACTTTAGCTCGTGGAGCGCACCAGCCTCAGCACCACTCGCCTTTTTGATGGCGCGGTTGATGTTATCAATTGGCATTGCTTGCTCTTTTGCCTTTTGAATGGCGAGGCGTAGCTTGAAGTTCATGTCTGGGTTTTGGCCAGACTTTGCGGCAATCGTAATTTGCTTTGAGAGCTTTGAAAAGACTGCGCCCTTCTTAACGTCGAGCGCGCCCTTCGTGCGTTTGATCTGCGACCACTTTGAGTGTCCTGACATTTACTTGAAGCTTACGAGTACGCTAATTTCGCCTTTGATAGATGTGCGAGATTTCAGCTCTGCCAAAACCTCTTGCGCTGTGCCGCGCAAAAATTCTTCGTGAATTTTGGTGAGCTCGCGGGCAATGCAGATTTTTGCACTTGGCCAGTGGCTGGCAATGTAGCCAACAGATTTTACAATGCGCTGCGGTGATTCGTAGAAAACCCCTGTTGCGCCTGCTGCCTCTGCACCTTCTAGCTCGCGCACGAGCTTGACCTCTGTCTTTGGCACAAAGCCCAAGAATAGAAACTTGTCAGTTGGCAATCCTGCAGCGCACAGAGCTGCAATTGCAGCTGATGGCCCAGGAATTGGTGAAACTTTGATGCCCGCTGCGATTGCCTCACGCACGAGCTTGAAACCTGGATCAGAAATTCCTGGTGTGCCAGCATCACTCACCAAGGCCGCATCTTGCGTTGCCAGCTCTTTTAAAATTTTTGGAATTGCAGTTGCCTCATTGTGGTCAGCGAGTTGGATGTACCGCTTGCCTGTACCTTCAACGAGCTTTTTCGTGTATGCAGGGTTTTCAGCAATAATTAAATTTACGTTCGCCAGCGTAGCCTTTGCGCGTTCTGAAATGTCACCCAGGTTTCCAAGTGGCGTTGCAACTATGTAGAGCATGTTATTCCCAATCTACGAATCCTCGCTTGAGGACTTTAACGTTTGTGTACCCGAGTTCTGCAAGTTCGTGCGCAGCCTTCACTGCTCGCGGCCCGCTGTGGCAGTATACAACAATTTCGCGCGACTTTTTAATGCCCGAAACGCGTTCACCCATGTCGTACCACAGCGCGTGGATTGCACCTGGAATGTGGCTTGCATCAAACTCTTCGCCATCGCGCACATCGAGCACGAGCGGTGGCTTTGGCGATTTCATTGCAGCCTTCAGCCCAGCTGCGTCAATGTGCTCTACACTTCCCTGCACAGCCTGCTCCATTCTGGGTACTCTGCGCACTTCATGCTGCGCGCAGTGCAAATTTTACGGCCAAACCAAACCATTTGGTGTGCAAACTTTATCCAGTCTTTCTGCGGGATGAGCTGCTGCAGGTCACGCTCTATTTTTACTGGGTCAGTATTTTTGGTGAGCCCGAGGCGCTGCGAGCAGCGGATCATGTGCGTGTCAACGACAATGCCAGATGGAATGTTGTACGCGCTGCCGAGCACAACGTTCGCTGTCTTGCGCGCAACGCCTGGCAGCGTGAGTAGGCCTTCCATTGTCTTCGGAACCTTGCCATGGAATTTTTCCACGATTATTTTCGCAGACTTCTGCACGTTCGCAGCCTTGTTGTTGTAGAACGTAATTGTCTTCATGTGTCGCTTCAGGTCATCGAGGTCTGCACGTGCAAAATCTTGCACAGTTTTGTACTTCTTGAACAGCGATGGTGTTGCATTATTTACCGCAACGTCTGTGCACTGCGCTGACATGATTGTTGCCACGAGCAGCTGCCACGGTGTCTTGAAGTCGAGCGCACACTTCACGTTTGGAAAATACTTGTCTAAAGCGCGTCGAACCTTTGCAGCACGTGTGAGGAGTCCTCCTTGCTCGGCGGGATGAGTTGCGGCTGTTTTGAGTTGAAAGATTTTGCCATAAGTCGTATTCTAGCAGAATTTTACATAGCGCACACAGCGCTATTTTGGTGGTGGGGCAGGCTCGCGTGCTCGCTCGCCTGCACCTCATCTACAAAAACGTCTGGCTCGTTCCTCGCCACGACATTCAAAAGGCAGCCCTGCTAGGGCTGCCTTTTCATGGTGGGCATGCCAGGACTCGAACCTGGGACCAGTTGTGTATAAGACAACCGCTCTACCAACTGAGCTACATGCCCATGCTAGCCATTGTATCGTGGAATGGCTTACGCCGCAAAACGCCTTTTTATACGCACAGAGTAGAAGCCAACCGCAATGAACAGCAAGCCAGCGATCATCAAAGCAACTGGCCAGCCCAGGCTGCCACTGAAGTACTCTCCCGTAATCTTCAAAATGTAAACCATGAGGGCAATTGCGCCGAGCACGAGGTAGACGCCGCTGCGAATTTTAACACTGGCAAACATCACGGCCAGTGCTAGGAACGGCGCAGCGATTTCCCAGAAAATATTTTGGTTCGGGTAGTAGCTGCCTAAAAAGAGTGACGCTCCCAACAAGAACAGGACGCCAAAGAAATTTAAAGCACCTGCGAGCGCACGGCAAGTTTGGCTGTACCACCAGCCAAAGCACATGTACGCAGTGCCTGTTGCCAGGAACGTGTACTCAAAAATAGTGGTGTAGTTTGGGCCAGGTGCAGTGCTCGTAAGGAAGTTCACAATGGCAAACAGGAGCGCGGTTGCGAATGCGAATGTAAAAAATTCCAGCACGGTTTTTTTGATGAGCTGGTACGCAGCAAAGAACAGTACGAAGAGCACAGCTGCAACCAGTAGCTGGTTGATTGGCCTTGATGGGTCACTGCCCAGCTGGTTGATGAGCACGAACAGGCTAATTGGTGCAACAAGCCCAGAGATTAGAAACATTGGGTCTGACACCTGCGCTGTGCGGCTGTCTTTTCGCAGGATGATACCAGCAACAAACGTTGCAATAGCTATGCCGAGCGTCGCAACTATTTTTGTGAATCCGCTGAGCACGTCCCAGTTTTGGTAAATGAGAATTGCAATTCCCAGGAACACGATTGCACCGCCAATGTAGTACAGTATGCTCGACAGGTTGAACTTGTGGTGCGGCACTCCAGCTTGGGCTGCGCCAGCACTGTACGCATCGAGTAGCTCAGCTTTGCTCAGCTGCTTTTCTGCTGCGAGCTGTGTAACCGAACGTAGGAGCTCTTGTTTTTCCATATATAATTTTAATTTTTCACCCACCCTAGAAACTCAAACGTTTCATCAGCACTGCTCTCTGTGTTGAGCCTGTGCGAGTACGTTCCTTTTGTAATGTACACTTCGTTTGGAACGTACGGCGAACTGAAGAACGGAGCACCACCATCCTCATACGATGGGCCAATGGTGAAGCCATCTGGCGATGCTGCGCCAGTGTCCAGCACGTAGCGGGCTTCTTCGTTTGACGTTAGCTCTGTGTTCGTATTTGAGCTCACGTTGTACAGGTAAACTTTCACGCCTGGTCCCACTGCACGAGAGCATCTGGCTGATCGTCGGTGCTCCGGTACTGTCACCGGCGCTCGGCATGCACGCTGCGTGTGGTACTTCCTCTGAATTTTCCGCGTACACGAAGTTGTACTTTGGGTGCGTGTACAGTCGCGGTACGTAAATGCTCGCTGCAACTGCGATCACGGCAACTATCGGAACCGCTACGCCAACAATTAGTGGCCAGTTTTTCTTCACTTATTCCCCTTCCAGAACTGTGCTGCTGGCAACCTTGTCGCCTGCATCGAGCTTCATGACGCGAACACCTTGCGTTGCGCGACCCAGCGTAGAAATATCGCCGAGCTTCAGGCGCAGTGTCTGGCCTTGGCGCGAGATGAGCACAACGTCGTGCACGTCTTGCGCCGTGGTGATGTGCATGGAGATAATTTTACCAGTCTTGTCAGTCACTTTCAAAGTCTTTATGCCAGAGCCACCGCGCTTCTGCACTTTGTAGAACGATAGATCAGTTTTCTTGCCGGCCCATTTTCCGTGATGATCAAGACTTGGAGCTTTTCTAAGTCCTTGCTTCGCGTGATCAAGTCCATGCTCATGAGAGAATCTTTTGCACGAAGGCGCATGCCGCGAACTCCTGCTGCCGTGCGGCCCATTGCGCGAATGTCTTTCTCGTTGAAGCGGATTGCCTGGCCAAGCTCGGTGGACATCATAATTTGGTCGTCGCCCTGAGAAATTTTTGCCCACTTCAGTTCGTCATCGCCCTTGAGCTTGAGGGCAATCATCCCTGAGCGGCGCACCTTTTCAAACTCGCCGAGTTCCACTTTCTTGGTCAAGCCTTTCTTTGTTGCCATCACCATGAACTTGCCAGCGCTCTTCTTGCTGTGCGTGAGCACTGCTGTTGCGTACTCGCCGCTGCCAAGTGCCAAAAAGTTTGCGAGGGCCTGCCCCTTTGTGGTGCGGGAACTTTCAGGCAGCTCGTACACCTTTGTGCGGAACACGCGACCCTTGTTCGTGAAGAACAAAATGTCATCGTGCGTGGCTGTGCTGATGAGCTCTTCAACAACGTCTTCATCTTTTGTTGCCATGCCTATCACGCCTTTTCCGCCGCGACCTTGAGTTCGGTACGTGTCAGGTGCCATGCGCTTCACGTAGCCAGTCTTGGTGATCATCACAATTGTCTTTTCGTCTGGTACCAGGTCCTCTGCGCTGAACTGGCCAACGGCTGATGCGACAACTGCTGTGCGGCGCTCGTCGCCGTACTTTTCTGTTAGCTCGTTGACCTCTTTCTTAATGATGCCCAAAATCTTTTTTGGTGACTTCAGAATGTCTTCGAGGGTTGCAATGAGCGCCAGTTTCTCAGCCAGCTCGTCTTCAATTTTCTTGCGCTCAAGGCCTGCGAGTGTCTGTAGGCGCATGTCCAAAATTGCGCGCGTCTGGAGCTCGCTCAAGCCAAACTTTTTAATTAAATTGTTGAACGCATCTTCTTTTGTGGCAGACTTCTTGATAACAGCAATCACTTCGTCAATGTGGTCGAGCGCAATCTTCAAGCCTTCTAAAATGTGGGCACGTTCTTTTGCGCGCTTGAGCTCAAACTCTGTACGGTGGCGAACCACAACCTGGCGGTGCTTTATGAACTCTGTCAGAACAGCGTGCAAGTTCAGCGTCATTGGCTCAATGCCGCCAACGAGCGCGAGCATGTTCATGTGGAACGTGTCCTGCAGCTGCGTGTAGCTGAAGAGCTGGTTCAAAATTTTGTTCGCAGATGCTTCTTTTTTCAAATCAATTACAATGCGCACGCCGTCTTTGTCAGACTCATCGCGCAGGTCTTTGATGCCTTCCACTTTCTTATCGCGCACGAGGTGCCGCAAATTTTTGCAGCAAGGTCGCCTTGTTCACGCGGTACGGAATCTCGTTCACGATAATTTGCGTGCTGCCATTTTTGGCTTCAACAATTTCAGTTTTGGCGCGCACCACAATGCTGCCCTTGCCAGTTGCGTACGCAGAGCGAATTGCCGCGGTGTCATAGATAATGCCGCCAGTTGGAAAGTCTGGGCCTTTCACGTGCTTGAGCAAATCATCTGTTGACGCGTCTGGGTTCTCAATCAGCTCGCCAATTGCACCGGCAATTTCAACTAAGTTGTGTGGCGGAATGTCTGTTGCCATGCCTACCGCAATTCCGAGCGAGCCGTTCAACAGCAAGTTCGGCAGCTTTGCAGGCAGCACAACAGGCTCTTTGCGCGTTGCGTCAAACGTGTCGCGGAAGTCCACTGTTTCCTTGTCTATGTCAGCCAGCAGCTCTTCTGCAATGGCTGTCATGCGCGCTTCTGTGTAGCGGTACGCAGCTGGGTTGTCGCCATCGAGCGATCCAAAGTTTCCCTGGCCATCAACGAGCATGTAGCGCGTTGAAAATTCTTGCGCCATGTGCACCATTGAGAGGTACACTGCTTGGTCACCGTGCGGGTGGTACTTACCAATCACCTCTCCAACCACCTGCGCAGACTTCGTGTACTTCGTGTTGTGGCGCATGCCCATTGTGTCCATTGCGTACAGGATGCGGCGGTGCACAGGCTTCGACCCCATCGCGCACGTCTGGCAGGGCGCGATCAACAATCACGCTCATTGAGTAGTCGAGGAAGCTCTCCTGCATTTCTGCTTCAATGAGCCTGTCGCGCAGAGTGCCGATCTTGCCCATTGAGTCATTGCCGTCTGCTGTGATTTTTGCCATGTCAGTGTTAGTAGTTCTTTATAGAGTGGATTGCGCTGCCTACTGCCTTGAAGAAGGAAGTGTTCCCCGTTGCTGATGCGTAGCGGTAGTTGCCAACTATGATCCAGGTGCCAATGAGCACTACGAGCGTTCCAACTAAGATTATTGCCACGAGGCGCAGCCTATCTTCTGGCGGTGAGCTTCTAATGTCGTCGAGCCACTTCATCTCATTACCTCATTGGCTCGAGCACCACTATGCGAGCTTTTTCTGGATCTAAATCCTTTTTCTTGAACGTGAGCTTGTCGAGCGTTTCAAACTTGCCGCCAGCCAGCTTCAGGAACTTGTCTGCTGTGTCTGCTTCTGTTTTCAAGCCGTCAGTTTTGTAGTGGCTCGGGATCACGATTTTTGGGTCGAGCAGGTTCACCACTTTTGCAGCAGCATCTGCGTCCATGACCCCGTGTCCGCCAACTGGCACAATCAGCACATCAATTTCGCCCAGGTCTTCTGTCTCATCGTCTGTGAGGTCAAAGCTCTTGATGTGCCCGAGGTTCAGAATTTTTACACCTTCAACGTCCATGAGGTAAATGGTGAACACGCGACCATCTTTTGTCTGGATAAGGTCATGCGTTAATTGCAAAGTCTTTCACATCGTACTCGCCTGGGCCATCTACAATGAATGGGTCGCCCGAGATGCCAGATGTTGCAGAGTACAGATCATTTGTTTTTTCTGAGAGGAACACGAGGTCAGCAGCGCCACGTGGCGGCACGAGGCCGCTAGATTTATCGAAAGGGTCTGTAATGGCCACGCGGTCTTTGCTGGTAATCTTGAATGAAGAAAGGCCAAAGTAAGTGATTTGCATAAGGTGATTTTACCAGAAAACGATGACATTGGGAAGCTGTAAAAAGTTAATCTGTTTTTAATCTTCTGTGTGTATATTCATATGGTAATGCAAATACAATCGCAAACAACCCAATATTTTTTCGTTGACGAAGCTGGTGATCCAGTTTTTTATAATAAGTATGGAAAGTGCATCGTGGGAGAGGAGGGCTGCTCTGAGATTTTGCTTATAGGTTTCATTAAAACCTACGATCCCGATAAACTGAGGAGCAGGATTTTAAAACTTCAAAGAGAAGTTTGTGCCGATCCTTACTTACAGGGTATCCCATCTATTGAGAAGACAAAGAAATTTTTCCATGCGAAGAATGATGTCCCAGAAGTACGTGAAAAATTTTACAAGATGATGCTCGATCTAGACTTCTCGGTCGAGATCTTTGTGGCAAGGAAAAAAGAACACGTATTCAAAAAACGTCATGGTGGAAAACAGGATTTATTTTACGATGACCTTGTCGTCCAGCTGTTTAAGAACAAGCTGCACTTAGCCTCAAGGAGTATTATTTACTTTGCCGCCAGAGGTAATAGAGAAAGGCAAGCCCCTCTTCAGGCTGCCATTCAAACAGCCAAGAATAGTTTTGAAAAGAAACATGGTATATCCATCAATTCTGTGATCGAAATCTTGCCCCAGAGACCCGGTGGCGAGCCGTGTTTGTCAGTTATAGATTACGCTAATTGGGCTGTGCAAAGAGCTTTCGTGAGAGGTGAGATGAGGTACTACTCTTTTATAGAGAGTAAGGTTAAGTTCTTGGTAGATATTTATGATTTTAATGTATACCCTAAAAATTTCTACAACAGCTCAAATAAATTTGATACAAATAAAATCAGCCCCTTATAGCTAGACTGGTAAACCAGTGCACGGCATGAAGCCGGCTTTCGCATATAAGAGACTCGCTTTACGTGTACAGTCCCTATTCCTTACGGACAGGCCACCTAAGGGTGACTTTCTGGAAACCGTACCAATTCCATAAGTATACTAAACTGAATTTATTTTCCTGTCAATTCAAAGCTAAATTGGCAATCAAAAACCAGCTGTTCGCATTTCGCTACTAGGCTGGTTTCGGTTGCGATGAAGACGCTTCTACTGCTTGTTTGGAAGGTCATGCCATCCCTTGAATGCACTGAGGACATCTGCTGGGAGTGAGGGCAGGTCTTTGCCGCACGACTGCCAGAAGAGGTCTGGCCCGTGCCGCTCGTCGATCGGAGCCTTCTCAGTATCTTCAGTGTGGTATGGTATCCAGTCCTGGAATTTGATCCCCATGGTCTTTCCAGCTGGCGCGAGCTCTATGTTCTGGATCGTGCCGCCGCTGTAGCCCTTGACGTTGAGGTTGAAGCTTGGATCGTAGACGTTCAGCCTGATGTTACCATCGAGCTGTACGTACACATGGCAGTGGCCAAGGTCTGCCTTCGCGAAATCCTCGTAGTTTGGCCTGTACTTGACAGCCCACGTTTGATTCTGCGACTGCCCGAAGCTCGGCAGCAGCATGGAAAGAAAAGCAACTGAAAAAAGAAACTTGTTCATCGTTTACAACCCTCCCTTGGCGGGTTCCCTTTTGAATCCGAACACTCGGCCAGAAAAAGCTGCTAGAATGTAGGCATGAAAAAAACAGCGCTCGCACCTCACGAAGGCCGAGCGCGGCGAGCTAAAAATTTTGTTGGGGAAGGGGTACTCCATGCGCGCGGTCGCCCGCGCTATGCACCGGTCGGTGTCCACGGTCAGCGACGAGGTGGGTCGGAACAGCGTGCGCGGCGCGTACGACCCGGCCAAGGCGCACCACAGGGCGTACGTGCGGCGGCACAACGCCAGGTACCAGGGCAAGAAGCTCGTCGAGAACTTCGGGGCTCCGCGAGTTCGTCGAGCGGGAGCTGCTCGACGACCAGTCGCCCGAGGCCGTGTCTGGCAGGATCAGGACCCACGAGCCGAACCTGCCAGACGTGTCCAAGAACAGCGTGTACCGGTACGTCGCCTCGCCGCACGGCAGGAAGATTGAGCACCACCGGAGCAGGCTGAAGAAGAGGAAGCGGCGCAGGAACGGGGCGCGGAAGAAACTCGCTGACGGCCGCACGTTCATAGACAAACGACCCAAATCCATTGGGCAGCAGCCCCGCGTCGGCGACGCCGAGGGCGACTTCATCGTCTCGGGCAGGTCGGGTCGCGGCACCCTGCTCGTCGTCGAGGACATGCCGACCCGGGCGCCGTTCCTCGAGCGCACCCTGGCGCCGTCAGCAGGCGCCGTCCTCGCCGCAGCCAAGCGGATCAAGGCGCGCTACCCCGAGTGGTCGAGCATGACCACGGACAACGACCTGCTCTGGGTGCACCACGAGCAGCTCGCCCGCGAGCTCGGCATCCGCGTGTACTTCTGCTACCCGGGCCACATGTGGGAGAAGCCGCAGGTGGAGACCCTGAACGGCAGGGTCAGGGTCTACGTGCCGAAGGGCTCAGATATCTCCAGGCTCTCGGTGCGTCGGGTCGCGGCCATCGAGAAAAAAATGGCGGGCAAATTCATGGAGGTTCTGAACTACGCGACGCCGCGAGAGAGGCTGGACGAGTACCGCGAACGGAAACAGCGCCGGAGCGCTGCAAAGAAAGGCTGAAAAGAAAAAATCCGAGTGTTCGGATTGGGGGGTGCGGGTGCCCTTGGATTGGTATAAATAGTATACATTATTTTATAAAATAAGTCAAGTTGTAATATGTTAAATGTTTATGTATAATGCCCTTAATCAATGGATCGCCGCTCAGTTTCAAACTTAACATTAACAACCCATTGATTCTGGCTAATCCAGCACAAGCGAGCGAATTAAGAATTAATTAACTGAATAGAATCCCCATTCTATCTCAAGGTTAATTCTTGGGATTTTATATAAACATGGCTAAATCTAAAGAAGAAAAAGTGGCAGCTGCGCACGTCGCAGATCCAAAGACAATGGACGACCTGCTCACGAACGGCGCAGAGATCAAGTTCCTGAAGGTCAACGACGTAGTAGCTGGTAAAATTTTCACAGTTGGCAAGAACGAAGTGTACGTAGACATTGAAGGCTACGGCATGGGCGTTGTGCGCGGCCGTGAGCTCTACGATGACGAGGCAACTTTGTCATCCCTCAAGCCAGGCGACGAAGTGTTTGCATCTGTCGTTGACTCAGAGAACAAAGAGGGCAACATTGAGTTGTCATTCAGGCAAGCTGGCCAAGAGCGCGTGTGGCAGACACTCAAAGACAAGCTCGACTCTCGCGAGGTCATTCACTCTAAGATCACAGAGGCAAACAAGGGCGGCCTCATGGTTGAGATCAACAACGTCACAGGTTTCTTGCCTGTTTCCCAGCTTTCAACAGAGCACTACCCTCGCGTAGAAGATGGCGACAAGAACCGCATTCTGTCTGTGCTGCAGGGCTACGTTGGAAAAATCTTTGACGTGCAGATCATCACAGCAGACCAGGCTGAAGAAAAGCTCATTGTTTCTGAGAAGGCAGTGTTTGAAAAAGAGCTGCAGACAAAGATTTCACAGCTCAAAATTAGCGACGTCATCACAGGCACTGTTTCTGGCATTGTAGACTTCGGTGTGTTCGTAAAGTTTGGCGACCTCGAAGGCTTGGTGCACATTTCGGAGTTGGCGTGGCAACGCATTGAGCACCCTAAGGACATTGTGCGCGTTGGCCAAGAGGTTAAGTGCATGGTCATTGGCTTGGCACCGCGGCCGTATTTCTCTGTCCATGAAGCAGCTCGAAAAGGATCCATGGCAGGACAGCGTAAAGAAGTACAGCATTGGCCAGGTTGTAAAGGGCAAGGTTGCAAAGATCATGCCGTTCGGCGTGTTCGTTGAGTTGGATGACCAAATTCAGGGTCTGGCACACTTGATGGAGCTTTCGCACAGCGATGTGAAGAACGCAGCTGACATGCTCAAAGTTGGCGAAACCCGCGACTTCAAAATTATTTCTATTGAGCCAAAAGACCACAGGCTCGGCTTGTCTATAAAGCAGCTGACAGAAAAGCCAGCAGCAAAGGAAGCCCCTAAGGCTGAGGTGCCAGAGGCTGATAAAGTGGAAGAGAAAAAAGAAGACGCAGCAGTGTAGGGTTATAAAGTAGCTGAGCGTACTGGCAAATTAAAAAGTCCCCATCCGATCTTCGTCGGATTGGGGACTTTTCGATTCTTTGGCTTGCAGTAGCTTGTTACCAGGTCTTGCAGTGTCCGTGCAGTTTTTCGATATCGACAGTGGCGAAGGCGATTTTGCCGTGGTGCTCGTGGGGAACTTTCATGTAAACCGTTTCCCGTGCGAGAGAACCAAGGAGTCGCGTCTCTCCATAGTCTGCGCCGATTGAGATCACCGTGAATCTGTACTTGCCGTACCACGGTTCGAAAGAGGTTTTCGGATCCATGTGCACCCCTACCATGAAGGCAATCGTTTCCGCGAGGTCCTCTTCGTGACCTTTTTCGTAGTTCACCACACTCCCAGGTGGCAGCATTTCTGTGGTCGCGATACCGCACTGTTTGTCGTCCAGGGTAATTGTCCCCTGAACGTACATCGCGACAGCGGTGTGAAAATTCGGCGGACGCGACATGGCGTGCGCCGGAATGTAGTGGTACTCCAAACCCGCTTCTGCAGCTTTGCGGGCTGTAAGATTTCGAGCTTCCTGGTCACCCTTGACTTCCCGAGCCATCGCCGCACATCCTTCGTGCAGCGACATTCGTTTGATGCCGAGCCTTTCCTTCAGACCTTTCAGGCGCGCCAACTTTTGGCCGTCGTCCGATTTCGATGAGCCAGCAGCGGGCAGCCGGTAACCACCGGCCAAACCGTCATCGCAGCAATGGAAGCTGTCCATTCCTGGCTCACCGTACGGCTTGAAAATGTAGCCATACTCCCAGATTTGCATCCATTTCCGCGGTGTGCATTGACTTGAAAAGATTGAAAGCTCCATCGTGTAGGCGTCCTATTTCTTTCGTTGCTTTTTGCCAGAGCACTTGCCTTGAGAGCTCATGGGCACTGTGAACTGTAGCTGTAGCCAATTAAAATCCTCCCGGATCGCTTTGGAATTATCGAGTTTTTTCAACCCGACCTCACGAATGTACCACAGCATGCCTGTGCGTGTCAACTTTTGAAAAACCGCCTTGCGGCGGCTTGTTCAAGGCTACTTAAAGCTATGTTTAAATTTCGAAACTATCTATTTTTACCACACCATCTGGCAGTCCTTGCGCGACTTCGTTCAGGTCTGCAAGAAGCCTTTCTTTTTGCCCAGTAACGTTCTCATCAACAGCTGCGATGAGCACGAATGGCCGTTCGGTGGTAAAGCGTTCACCAAAGCCATGATCACCTAGGGCGATTTTTGCAGCCAGTGCAACATCATCTTTCGCAGAGCTAAACTTTGTTGGGCTTGCAACAAAAGCATGGGGCAGGCTGGTAGCGCCGTGTCTGTTGAAGCGACCGGTGCCATCGTAGATTGCACAAATCGCATCGTGGAACTCAGCGCGGTCTAGCTCTAGCTCTCGATGAAGCGGTGCGGCACGCCAAGCTCGGCAGCAATTTCTTGGCCTCACTTTTTTGCTGCCCCATCTCGATCCTCTGCTGGAATTTCTGAATGCGCAAGTGCCCACGCGCCACAGCCAGCGTGCGTTGTGAACTCTGTAACGCCAGCAGCCTTTAGCTCCGCAATGAGGACGTCGCGATCTTTGCGCAGGCAGCCAGATCCTGCTGTGTGGACACCTTTGCCGCAGCATCCTTCGTCAATGCACATGACGCTCACCTCGCCAGACAAAGGCTCAAAGGCCTTTTCAATTCCATCAACGTTCGAAAAAAAATTCTGCGCACCCTCGGCCACCAATTTTTCGTGTTGCCGTCGCACTGCTTCCCAAGCTGCGTCTACCTTTTCGTTTTCCATTAGTTGCTCGTTAATTACTGGATTAAAATTTTGTGGTTGCTCTACAAATTCTTCGTGCATCATGCCCCTGTCTTTCGTTTGTTCTCGCGCTCTTTTACCTTTATCACTTCATCAAAATCATCTTCTGGTGAGACGTGGTTGCGCCGCAGCTCGCTGCACCGCTCGCAGTGGTGCACGAGAATGTACTGCCCCTTCTCAAACTCAACGCGGATTGGACGCATCATGCCGCCGCACGTGTCTGCACGGTCGCCTGGGTTCACGTCAATGTGCTTGCTCCACAGGCAGTGCGGGCAGTGGTTTGTGTAGCCATTGCCGTGCACGAACTCGTCGCAGTGCTCGCAGGTAAAGTCTTCAATTGTACGGCTAAATTTTTTCATCGCTGTATTGTTTGGTGCCCAGGGCGGGACTCGAACCCGCACGCTCTTGAGAAGCCAGACATTTTAAGTGTCGTGAGGCTACCAGTTACTCCACCTGGGCATGTTTACGCGAGAAGTTCGAGTGAATATCTTGGAGGCCATGACCGGAATCGAACCGGTGAATAAAGGTTTTGCAGACCTCTGCCTTACCACTTGGCTACATGGCCGTAAGTCAAAGTTTACCTGAAGAAACATGAAAAATCAATCGCGCTACGTGGCTGCCAAAAAGAAAACCGCTCTTGCGAGCGGCTTCCTTAATTTAATTTTTTTATTGGTTGTTCATTGCGAGCGCTGAGTCTGTCGCTGGCATCGGGTAGTCTGCGTTGGCCTGGTTCTCAATGTTCGTCAGGTCGCTGTACACAGACGAGCTTGCGATGTACCAGTTCGTGCTGCGGGGCTGGACGTAGATGCCGTCCATTTGGTTCAGCGTCATGTTTGAGTAGTGGTTCTGGAGCAGCTGGTTCATGTCCACGATCCAGGCTGGGATTGAGCTGTAGGTTCTCAGGCCACCTTGGCCAAAGATTCCGCTGCAGTTGTTCACGTAGCAGTGCTGGCCCATGTTACTCTCAGAGTTTGAGACTGCAATGATTTTTTTCCACTGTGGCTGTGCAAGGAGGATTTCGGTGTACTGCGCGAGGGGAGAATTTTTGCTCTGCAGGTACGCGCGTACGTTTGTAACCTCTTCATCCGTCCTTGCCTGTGTGACCTGGGCTGCTTGAGCCTGCTCAAGTTCTGCCATGGTCATTATAGGCGGGGTCACAATGCTATTTGGCGTTTTGATTTCAAAAACTAGGCTTGTGTTAGTTTGGTCGTCAGTCTTGGCGTAGGCCGTCCCAGCTGTCGGTATGTACCAAGCGGCTAGGGAGACGAGGCTGATGATTACGAGCATCAACCTTTTATCTTTGGAAGACTGAAGACCGACTATGGAAGCGGTCATTCTTGGGGAATCAACGTCCTTTCTTCTAGATGGATGTTAAAGTTAAAACGTACGCTGAATCAGCATACGTTCAAACAGTTTACCATAGACCAGACAATATGTCAAGTCCTATGTCAAGTTTTCGCGTAAAATTGCAGAAAGCCCAATAAAACAGGGTTTTTCTTAGATTTGCCCGCGATTTTACCGTTTGTTTATGAGGTTTACGATCAGTTTGACCATTGCATCCTTTTGGTCTGGTTTGCTGTCAGCAACTAGCAGTGCGAGGGCTACCAAAGCCCCATCGTTGAGCTTTCTCTCGCCTTTTTTGTTGTAAAGGCAGTTATTTTCGACCATAAACAAGATGAGGAGCAGCGAGGCTATGCGCTTGTTGCCATCCACGAATGGGTGGTCTTTTATGGCAAAGTAGAAAAGGTGGGCTGCTTTCTCTTCTACTGTTGGGTACAGGTCTGTCCCCTGGTGGGTCTGGTGGATGCTGCCCAAGAGGCCATCAAGCTTTGTGCTGCTCTCTTTGCCGAACAGTTCCCCAGCCTCTTTTTTGGCAATGAGGCGCTCTTTGAAGCGTTTAATAGATTTTGAGATTTTGGCGTACTCTAGGGCTTTTGCAGGCTTCTTTGTTGCGCCGTGTGCCTCCATATCGCCGCTGTCGTACTTGTTCAGCAGGAACCACGTGTTTGCGTAATCTGTAATGATGCGTAGCAGATCTTTTTCGTAGCCATCCAGCCTGTCGACTCTACCGCTGTTTGAATAATGCGGTGTGCTGCTTCCAGTTCACGCATCTTGAGCTCTTTGTTCTCAATGAGGCGCTTCTCATTCAAGAGGTATCCATCGAGCAGGTACGACCGCAGGGTATCTGTTGCCCAAATTCTGAACTGTGTGGCTTTCTTAGAATTGACGCGGTATCCAACAGAAATGACCATGTCTAGGTTGTAGAAGCCTGTTTTGTAGGTTTTACCGTCTTCCGCAGTATGTTCCAAAATGGAACTAACTGATTTTTCCTTTAATTCGCCATCTTTGAAGATGTTTCTGACGTGCTTTGTGATCGCAGCGCGTTGCGTGCCAAAGAGCTGAGCCATCTGGGCTTGGCTGAGCCAGATTGTTTTATCACGTACGGTAATTTTGAGTTCAGGTCCTGAACTGTCTGTGTAAATGGCAATTGCGCCTGTTTTTATTTCTTCCATGTGTTGATTATAGCACCTTGTCAAAGGCTCTTTTCTGTAATATAATGTTTCAACGAACCACTTGCCCAGGTGGAGGAATGGTAGACTCGCAGGCTTGAGGTGCCTGTGCCGTAAAAAGCGTGAGGGTTCAACTCCCTCCCTGGGCACCAATTTCTTCACAGGGGCGATTAGCTCAGCTGGTTAGAGCGCTTCGTTTACACCGAAGAGGCCAAAGGTTCGAATCCTTTATCGCCCACCAGCCTTCGTCCACATGCGTTAAGGCTTCGGCGGACTTCGGACTCCGCTAAGGCTACATCCGACAGGTCGGCTGGCAGGCCAGCGCGAAGCAGTAAGTTTGAATGATGAGAGTGCCACATGCCGCGGTAGCTCAGTGGTAGAGCAGTCGCCTGAAGAGCGACGTGTCGTCAGTTCAATTCTGACTCGCGGCACCATAAACACTCAGGTGCTGTTTTCTAAAATTATGCGGGTATGGTTCAGTGGTAGAATATCTCGTTGCCAACGAGAAGATACGGTTCCGATTCCCGTTACCCGCTCCAACAAAAAACACCAGTTTAAACTGGTGTTTTTTGTTGCGTTGAAGTAGAATGGCTTGGTAATTCAATTCAAACTTCTAACCTCAGACCAGTGAAAGTATCAATCGTTATCCCAGCCTTCAACGAAGAAGGGTACATTTCTGAAGCAGTTCAAGCAGCGCTCAACCAAGACTATCCAGACTTTGAGGTTATTGTCGTAGACAACGCCAGCACAGATGCAACAGCTGCTGTTGCATCAAAGTTTCCAGTCACAGTTGTCTCTGAGGGCAAGAAAGGTATTTTGCACGCCCGTGAAGCAGGCCGCCGCGCTGCCACCGGCGACATCATTGCGCACGTTGATGCTGACTGCACACCTGCACCAAACTGGCTTTCAACGGGCGTGGCAAACTTTAGCGATCCAAAAGTTGCCGCAGTGTTCTTGCCAGTACGATTACTACGACGCACACCGCACCTTTAGAGTTGTATCAAATTTTTTACAGGGCTACGTGTATGGCTCTGTGAGCAAAGCTGTGGAGTTCTTCAACCTCGGCGGCATGATCGTTGGCGGCAACGTGCTCATACGTGCATCTGCCCTCGAGAGCGCTGGCGGCTACAACACCAGTATTCTTTTCTACGGCGAGGACACTGATACTGCCAAGAGAATCTCAAAGCACGGGAAGGTAATTTTTGACCCAAAGTTTACTGTAAAATCGTCTGCGCGCCGTTTCAAAGAAGAGGGCGACCTCAAAATAATGCTCACCTACTTTTTCCATTTTTTCAAAGTGACGTTTTCTGGCCTCGTGAAGAAAAAAGATCCCTAGCCAACGCACCGCGCCAGTAAAAAAGGAGCCGACGTGGGCTCCTTTGAGTTTTCAGTTCTTGTTTCCGAGATCGGCAATGCTCACGGTTGATTCTGGGACAGCCTTTTCCAGCGCCGCTCGAAGTGCGAGCAATGACTTTGATGGTTTGCCACGCTTCCCCTTTTTGTTGCGAGGCACCAACCCTGCCAGGTGTTCAATTTCACGCAGAAACCCTTGTCTCGTTTTTTGATCTGCAAGGTGGAACTCTGCGGGAGAAGGGTTGGACAGCAGCACATCGCCCAGTAGGATGAAGCCATAGACTTCGCCAGTTTCGCCGAGTGAATTGACCACAGTACCTTTCGGAGCTAGCTGCTTGCGGCACTCATCCCAGTACCAGAGCACTTGTTGCCACGGTTTCAAATGCCACGTGCCCACTGAATCTGCCAGTGTAACTGAGAACCGGAACTGCATCTCTATACAGTCGTCCACACTCCGACGACACAGTTGCTGCGTCAGTTGTTGCGCGTTTACCACCACCTCTTGGCCATAAATGGGCGTAGACGTGACACACATTGACAGGGAGACCAAAAGCAAACACGTTGTTGAGAAGGCCATCGCACGATAACCTCCTTCAGCCATCTGCATGCCCACACTATAGCACGGTCTCGAGGCGTTACTCAACCCGCCACGTGCCGCCCGCAACTTTCACCAGCCTGCCCTTTACCCTGAAGCCAGATGCGAGCTTGTGTCCACCACCGCCAAAGAGCTGGGCAATTTTGAACACGTTCACATTTTTAAAATCATCGCTGCGGATGCTGCCCTTGATGTACTCGCCGTCTTGCCGCGCGAACACCGAAAACTTTACCTCTGGAATCGTATTGAGCACATCCACGAAACCTAAAAAAGTATCTTCTGCCAGTGGCGCTAGGTCTGACAAATCTTCTTCTGTGAGCGCGCACACGGCAGCCATGTTAACCCTATCAATGGTCGTGTTCTCGAGCGCACGGCCCCAAGCCTGGAGCGACTTCACGTCTCTGCCATTGAACGTTGAGTTGTAGATAGAGTCAACGCGCGCACCGCTCTTTAAAAGTTCGCCAGCAGCGCTCAGCGTAGATGCTTTCGTGTTCGCGTGCATGAAAGACCCGGTGTCCGTGAGCATTCCCGTGAGCAGGCACTTTGCAATGTTGGCGTTGATCTCCACGCCACACGCAGTAAAAAAATCGTAGACAACCTCCGCGACAGAAGATTTTTCTTCATCGACCAGGGCAGCTTCTCCGTAGCGCGAGTTGTCGTGGTGGTGGTCAATATTTAAAATTGGCAGCGTAGAGTTTTTGATAAACTCAACGTCAGTCCTGTGTGGCGCGTAGCAGCCGAACAGCACAATTGCGTCAGCATCAAAAAAATCTTGTGGCACATCTTCCACAACACCCGCTTGGTTTGGCAAAAATTTTAAATTGATCGGCACGCCGCCGTTCGCAATTGCTACGGCAGGCTTGCCACTGCGCGTGAGCACCTCGTGCAGCGCGAGCATTGAGCCAAGGTCATCACCATCAGTGTGGCTGTGGCTAGCCAGGATAAATTTTTCGTGCAGCGCAAGAAAATTTTGCGCTGCAGCAAAGTTTTGAGCTGTGAGTTCTGCCACCACTATTCTTCTGCTACTGTTCTGCCTTTGTCGTCCTCGTGAATCTTCTGGAAAATTTCACTGATGTGCTCTGCGTGCCTAGCCGTTGTGTCCAAGAAGAACGTGATGCGCGGCACGAGCTTCATTGAGAGCATGCGGTTGCAGCTCGCCCTGAATTTCGTAAATGTTGTTCTTGAGGGTTCCCATTGCCTGTGCATCAGCTCTTTCGCCGCCGACAACCGTAATGAAAACCTTTGCCCAGCGTAAGTCGTGCGAGCACGTCACGCGGCTCACGGTCACAATGCCATCGCAGTTTCGCACGTACGGCGAAATTGTAGCAGCAACAATTTGCTGGATGAGCGACGCCACTTTATCAACGCGGTTCGTTGTCTTCCCTGCCGCTGAGCGGCTCGTTCGAGGCCTTGGCATTACGCCCTGCTCGTGAGCGTCTTGCTCTTCAATTTTTCTTCGAACGATTCAATCACGTCACCCTCTTCAATTTTTGTGTGCGTCTTGATCTTCACGCCAAACTCGTTGCCAGTTGTCACAATCTGCGCCGCAGACTTGCTCTGCTGCAGGTCTTCAATTTCACCAGCGCCAACCTGCACGCCGCCGCGGAAAATTAGCAGCTTTGATGCGCGCTTGATGTCACCCTCTTCAACGCGGCCGCCGACAATCATTTCTTTCTTTTCGGTCATGAACACTTTCAAAATTTTCGCTTTGCCAAACGTTGTGTGGATGAGCTCTGGCTCGAGCATCTTGACCACAGCAGTTGTCACATCTTCAATCAGCTCGTAGATAATGTCGTAGGTGTCAATGACGACGCTCTGCTGCTTTGCCAGGTTCACGGCTTTCATGCTCGGCTTCGTGTTGAACCCAATGATGGCAGACTTCGTGCTCGCAGCAAGGTTCACGTCGCTCTCGTTTATTTCGCCAATGCCGTCGTGCAGAATGTTGATGCGCACCTCGTCGTTCTTGAGCTTGTCGAGCGACTGCTTAATCGCCTCGAGCGATCCCAGCACGTCTGTCTTGATGATGAGGTTCAGGCTCTTTGCCTCAGCGTCGCCGCGAAGGTGCTGCTGGCTGTGGCTGATGCGGCGGAGGCGCTCTTTGCGCTGGAGCTGGAACGCAATTTCTTTTGCAGCCTCTAGTGTATCGATGCCACGCAGAATGTCGCCAACCTGTGGTGCTGCTGACAAGCCAGAAACCTGAACAGGCATTGAAGGCTCTGCTGCTTTCACCTTGTGCCCTTTGTCGTCTTCCATGTCGCGCACGCGGCCGTACGCAGCGCCCGCAACGACAATGTCGCTCACGCCGAGTGTGCCGTTCTGGATGATGACAGTTGCCACAGCGCCCTTGCCCTTTGAGATGTGTGATTCAATAACCGTTCCGAGCACGTTACCATTTGGATTTGCGCGGAAGTTTTCGACTTCGGCTGTGAGCAAAATCATTTCGAGCAGGTCGTCAACGCCCTGGCCAGTCTTTGCCGAAATTGGCACGGCAACTACTTTGCCGCCCCAGTCTTCTGTGAGCACGCCGTGCTCAGCGAGCTCTTGCTTGACCCGCACAATGTTCGCACCCTCTTTGTCTACCTTGTTGATGGCAACAATGAGCGGCGTGTTCGTAAACTTTGCACGGTTGATGACCTCAATTGTCTGTGGCTTCACGCCGTCGTCTGCTGCAACAACGAGCACTATTAAGTCTGTGACGTTTGCACCGCGCGAGCGCATTTCAGAAAACGCTTCGTGGCCTGGAGTGTCGAGCAGCGTGATGAACTTACCGTTCTTCTTAACTTGGTACGCTCCAATGTGCTGCGTGATAAGCCCAGCTTCGCCAGTTGCAACGCTGGTCTTGCGGATGAAGTCGAGGAGCGAAGTTTTACCGTGGTCAACGTGACCCATGACAGCAACAATCGGAGGACGTGGCTTTAGGTTGTCCTCAATTTCTTTGCGCAGCATGTCTTGGAGCGAACCTTGCCCAAGCTCTACGCGGTTCTCAGTTTTTTCTTCTTCAGGAATGAACCCAAGCTCTTCTGCAACAATGGCAGCTGTTTCGTAATCTATTTCCTCGTTGATGTTTGCCATCACGCCATTCTTGAGCAGGGTTTTCACAACGTCAGAAATGGACATGTGCAAGAGTTCAACGTAGTCTTTGACCTTGATGAATGGGGGCAGCTTCACCTTTGTAGGTGTCTTAACCTTGTTGACCTCTGCCTTTGGCTTTGGCCTGAGAGTGTCCATGATTTGGCGCGCTAGGTCATTGTCAATTTTGCGTGAGCGCGGCGAAAGACGAATGCCGGCCTCAGCCACTTTCTGGCGGCAGCTCTTTTTCTTTGAGGTTAAGTTGTTGTGAAATTGTCCCGATATCCATAAGCGTTATTCAATTGTATCTTAAAAGTTCATTAAAATCAAGTTAAAGTTAATGAACTACTGGCTTTGACGCGGCGCGTTTTATATGGTAAACTCTATGCGCATTCGAAATTATAGGAGGTGTCAGATGTTTAACGTCGCTGCTTTTGGAGCGGAGGTTCATAAGGTCGCCGAGGCCATGAGCCAACTCAAAAAGGTTTTTGGTGCCGGGTATTCTCAACGAGGTGGCCACTCCTGACGAAAGAGAGAGAGCGTCGGCAGATTGGGATCAAATGCGGAATAAGCTGGTTAGGCTATCAGGCGAGCTTTTTAAAAGCGTGGGTGGCTACGAAGCCTTGAGTGTTTTCAATCAGGTGCTCCAGGAAATTCAAGAGAAGCACCGGTCATTCCCACCAGCATTCTACTCTCGCCGATAACCCTGATTTTCTCCGCGACGTCCTTGCTGCGGCGACGACCAAGACACTGCCAGCCGACTAGTCTCGCAACTAAAATCGCGGCCTCCATTGCAGGGGTCGCGATTCTTCTTTTTTAAAATGCCCTGTTTTTTCCAACAATCATCTTCAGCTTCCCAGGAACAACTTCAACAGCTGTCGGGATTCTTGCAAGCTCTACCCCGTCAATGTAGATTTTGCCACTGTTTGGCTCTAGGAATTCAACTTTTTTACAGCGGATAGACGTTGAGCCAGGAATGCTCTCGTAGTGGCCATTCAAGATTGCTTTTTTGTTACGAATAATTGCGAACTTGTTGAGCTTCTCGATAATTAAAAGATCCAAGAACCCATCTTGTGGGTTGCCAATCACGGTACCGTCATTTGCCACAGTGCCGCGAGTGTTCATAACCAGTGCACCCATAGCGCTCGATGAGATTGTGTAAGAATCATCAATTCTCATTTTCAGCTCCATTGGCGGAGCGCCAAACAGTTTTATCAAAGACAGCATGCCAACGTCGTGGCCAACCTCTTTGCCAATGCCAAGTTCGAGGTAACTGATGAAGTAACTGTTATTCACCACTGCAGCATCGAGCAGCTCAATGCGACGACCCGCAATAACCTTCACACACTGGGCAATGCTCTCCAGTCCAAGAATTCCACCGAGCTGGCTCTTTGGCGTAAATGGGACAAATGCCAACGTGAAATCCCGCTGCTTAATTGCAGCGAGCATTTGGTGGAACGTTTCGTCAGTTCCGCAGGCAACGAGCGTTTTTGCACCTTTCGAGGCTGCAATGTCTACGAGGTCTTGCAGTGGGCGCAGCGGGGTGACGCGCGCTAGTTCGCCACTTATCCTGTGCTCTGTGAGAAGGCTCTGCAGCTCAGTGTGCTGTCGTTCAAAGTCTTTCTGCGGAATGTCGTGCGGGTCAAGTATGTAGAAGTACATTGGCCAGCCGTAACCTTATGCTAGTTTTTTGCTGACAGCTTCTGGAACTGGATCGTACGCATTGCCCGGCTCGCGCATTTGGCACTTGCCAAAGAAGTACGCACCCTCTTCAACGCGGAGGCTGCCGCAGTTTATGTCGCCGTTCAACTTCGCGGTTTTCATGAGCACGAGCGCTGCTGCAACCTTGACGTTGCCCTGCACTGTCCCGCTGATTACGGCATTTTCAGCTTCAATGTCAGCCGTGATGTTTGCCGTGTCACCGACGTATAAATTCTGCGCTGTTTTTAGCTTGCCGTTCACAGTGCCATCCACGCGGAGGTTTCCCTGGCTCTTTAAGTCCCCTTCAATTCTTACTGATGGCCCGACAATGCTCTCTGCTACGTTCTGGCTATCTTGCTCTGATTTTTTATCCATGTTTTTACTGCAGTCTAGTTAATTTTTAGCTTGATTGCTCTATTGCCTTTTGCTCTTCTGCTGTGAGCGCGTACTCTGACTTCCCTTTTGCCACAGGCTTTGCGTATATTCTGTTCGCTTCCCTGCCGTGCATTGAGGTCACCACGATTCCGTCCGCGTTTCCATCCAGCACTGCAAGGCTGAATGATAGGTTGCCGCCGTCATCTGCAAAAGGGTTGTACCTGTGCAGGCCAATTTTTTGAATTGACGATTTCTGCACCTCTTGCAGATTGTGCACAGCGTCCTCTATGTACTCTGTCTGCTTTGCCAGCTCATTGATTTTTTTGTTTTGGTTGAGGATGAACTCTTCAAGGCTTGCAGCCTGCTTTCCAGCGAAAAAACTTTTCTTCATGGAGTACATTTTGTACGCCATGACGAGTGCTGCTGCTGCAATTACCGCTGCAACTGCCGCAATGATGACTGCCGCAAGTTCCTCGTAGTTCATAGTGAGTGCATGATACTATGAAAAGATTTTTGCAGCAAATATCGCAGCAAAATTGCTTGATTTTTTCGTAGCCATGTGCTGTTGCACTGCTTTTTGAGTGGTGCTATAATCGTAGCCTATGCCAAAAAATAACAAGCAGGTGCAGTACCAGGCGCTCTCTTACGAAGCCGAGTACAGCATCATCAAGCACGACCTTTTCAGGGTCTTAATCTTGAACATTGTGTACCTTGCGGTGATCCTCGGCCTGTACTACACAGACCTGAGGCACCCGTACTTACTGATTTTTTTCACACGGATTTTCCACATTTAGGCTAGGTTGGAAGATAGAATCATAAAACACCCGAAAGGGTGTTTTATGATGTAAATATTCATTTATGCGTGGCCCTAGGCGGAATCGGACCGCCGTCTGAGCAATGCGAATGCCCTGTTCTACCACTGAACCATAGGCCCTTGAGGGTTTGTGCCGTGTAAACTTTCAGCGGTCATCATACCAAGAAGTGCCCATAGAAGCAATTGTGTTTGTTGCAGGGTATAGAAATAATGATCAAACTGCATCAGTAAGATTATCGCGATTAAAACCGACACCAACATTGCTCTATAAATGAAAGCTTCATTAACTGGCAATGTTAATTTTTTCATTAAATTTAATATTAGCCACATTAAAAATACAAAGAATAGAATTAATCCTGGAATGCCAAACTCGGCACCAATGTCTAGGAAGTAGTTGTGAGGTGGCTCGATTTCCCAAGCTTGGTCGTAGTCCCCTATTGCTTTTGCTGTTTGGGGAATTAGATCCCCCCATCCCAACGCCCAACACGGGTTGTTGTTTTATGAGCTGTATTCCAATTTCATTGTAGTAGAAGCGTTCCGCTGTTGATTCGTCAGTTATTGTTAGTCGTGGAAACAAGAATGGTCTGTATGCAATAACGCTAATCACGATTGCGATGCAGGCCACAATAAGAGGAATTCTAATAGGTTGTCTTTTTTGTTTGATGAGAAACAGAATTATGGCGAGACACGCAAACATGGCAATTAGGCCAGATCTTGAGAAAGTCGAAAATTCTAGAAAAATTAAAACAAATAGTGCGGCTAAAGAAAGTTTTGCTTGTAATCCCCTACTTTCCATTTGAAAAATAAAGAAAAGAGACAAAGATGTTGCACATGCAACAATCAGAAATGTTGATAATTGGTTTGGGTGAGCAAATGTTCCGTAAGCTCTAATGTATTTTCCAAATGATGTATCTATTTTTGCCACCCCATCAATGTTTACGGCTAACACTTCTTCGCCAAAGAACTTTAAGCCAAGTGATCCTTGTTTAATAAACTGTGCAAGTCCAATTAGTCCTTGAAATAAACCTGTTACCACAACGGTCGCAAGTAAAAGTTTTATATTCACCTTCTTTAATGCAAAGTAAGCAAATATAGCAATAAATTCAAGTATTTTTATGAATTCGTAGTATGTATAATCGTTATTTCCACGTGAAACATATAAGGAAAAAGCTAGATTTATTATTAAAAATAAAGGGATTAGGAGTAAATAAAGTATTTCTTTAGATAATTTCCAGTTTCGCGTGAAAAGTATATAAAAAAGACGTATTATGATCAAAAAAGCAATTAAATCGCTTGCGTACAGAGAAATTGCTAGAAAATCTGTGAATTGACCATGTAAAGTAGGGGATATGCCGAAAAATATGTGCCGTCTTTGAAAGGGCAAGCAGAATATAAAAAGAACGAGCAGAATATCGTCTAAATGCTCTTTAAGCAGTTTCATGTTAAACAAATTGACTTTTATATATTTATATTGTATAAAACAATCTTCGGTTCAATTTGTACCTTAACTTTACTGTTTCGGCAAATGAATGTAAAATGGTTAAGTATTTCCTAGTATTTTTGGCGTTCATGCCTCCGTAGCTCAGTGGATTAGAGCGATTCCGTCCTAAGGAAGTGGTCGTAGGTTCGATTCCTACCGGGGGCACCAAAATATTTGATAGTTCGCGGTTTTTCGGTTAGTATTGCAATGAGTTTTGAATTTGAAATTAAAAAAACAACGTGGCAGACGAACAGGTAAAGCTTTCACAAGAAGTTCCTGGTGACGAGAACCAGAAACAGCTCCAAAAGAAACTTAACATTATTGTTGTTCAGCTTGAAGATTTGCGCGACTACACACGCTTGAGCGCAAAGAACATTGGCAAGACATTTGTGCTTGGGGCGTTCGGTGCGTTCGGTGCAACAGTTGGTTTTGCTCTGTTGATTGCGCTGCTGTCGGGGATTGTAAAAGAGCTTGGCGGTTTACCGCTGATTGGTTCGTGGATTATCAACGTTGGGCGAAATATTCGACAGTAAAATTTACGCGGGCCTGTAGTATAGTGGTAATACGCATCCATGGCATGGATGAGTGAGGGTCCGATTCCCCTCAGGTTCACCAAAGGGTAAAATTTCAAGTTTTTGCTCCGGATAGTTTTTTGGCTTTTTGTTCCAAAAAGAAACAAAAACTATAAGTCGCAAAAACTTGAAATTTTAACCCCAGAGAGAATAAAAAAAGCACAACGGGGTGTGGCTCAATGGTAGAGTGCTCGCTTCGGGTGCGAGAGATTCCCGGTTCGAGTCCGGGCACCCCGACCAGAAATAGAACGAAGATTTGCAAAATGGAATTCCCAACTTTTAAATTTGAAGCACAGGCTCTGAGCAGGGGAGCGAGCATGGTAATTGGAACAGATGAAGTTGGGGCACGTTCGGCTCGCGGGACCAGTTGTTGCGTGCGCTGTTGTGCTGCGACCAGAAACCATGAGTGGCAGACGATCGAGTGGGAAATGGTTTGCGCGCGTTCGCGATTCAAAAACTGTTGTCGAGAATGAGCGTGAGCACCTCGCAGGGCTTGTTAAAGAGAATGCGCTGGCATGGTCTGTCGCACAAGTTTCTGTAAAAGAGATTGATGCGATAAATATCCGACGAGCATCTCTGCTTGCAATGCGTAAGGCAGTGAAAGGTGTAACGAGGCAGCTCGGTGCAAATAAAAAGTACGCAGTCCTCATTGATGGAAAGTTTAAGATAGGGGAGCTTGGCAACAACGTAGAAGAAATTGCAATCGTCAGCGGTGATACAAAAGTTCTGTCTATCGCAGCAGCCTCGTTGATCGCAAAGGTGCACCGTGATAGTCTTATGTCAGGCTACGCAAAAAGGTTTCCGCTGTATGGGTTTGAGAGGCACAAGGGTTACGGAACAGCAGCGCACATTGCAGCCATCGCGGAACACGGCTCGTGCGCGATTCACAGAAAAATGTTCCTGAAAAATTTTGCATAGCGCACGTGCGCAACGTGGAAGAGTGGCCGAGTGGTTGAAGGCGCAGCTCTCGAAAAGCTGTATGGGTCAAAAGCTCATCGAGGGTTCGAATCCCTCCTCTTCCGCCATTATTTTCTTCAATGAAGCAATCAATTCTCATTCTCTACGGCGGTATTGGCCACGGGCACAAGTCGCTCGCTGAAAATATCACGCAGCAACTTTCGCAAGACTGCAACATTGATCTTGTAAACCTTTTTGATGTTGAAAAAGGAAGTTCGCTCGTCAGCAGCGGCTCCTCTTTTTTTATGTGGATGATGGACCACGCGCCTGCGATGTGGGATTTTTTTTACACAAATAAAATTTTTGTTGCGCTGACGCTGCCGCTGCGCAGGCTGGTCGCATCCTTCAATGCGAACAAAGTTTCAGCTCTACTGAATGCAAAGCACTACGATGCAGTGATCTCATGCCACGCAATGAGTAGCGCAATCGTTTCATACCTCAAACTGAAACGTAAGTTCAACGGGAAATTCATTGTTGGTTTTTCAGACTACCACCTGCACCGCTACTGGCTGTTCGGCAACGTTGACCTGTACCTTGCAAACATTCCAGAGCAGAAAAAAGAAATGATTGCGCTCGGTACCCCAGAATCAAAAATTGTAGTTGTTGGCATGACGCTGAAACAAATTTTTCAGCCAGATGTGTTCAATGTGAAGCGCTCACTCGACATAGCGCAAGATAAAAAGGTGGTGCTCATTGCTGGCGGCACGAGCGGCTACGGCATTGATACACGGGCAATCGAAGAGTTTCAAAAAGATACTGTTGTGATTGTTGTGTGTGGAAATAACGCAAAGCTCTACCACGAGCTCATGTTGCACAGCGTTGGCAAACAAAATTTGAGGGTCTACGGCTACGTCAAAAATATGCCAGACCTGTACGCTATTGCAGATGTCCTCATCAGCAAGCCAGGCGGCCTGACAATTGCAGAGTGCCTGCAGAGAAACCTGGCAGTGCTGGTCACCTCGTACATGCCAGGGCAAGAAAAGTTAAATTACGATTACCTTCGAGACAAGAAGTTAATAATGACAAATTACAAAGAAGTTAAAAATGAAATTTTAATGAAGTCTTTTAGCTCAGGCATTAAACTTAATCCAACCAGGAATCAGATAGTCCAAGATGATGGAAAATTGTTGCGTGAAGCAATTTATAGAACACTTTCGTAGAGCATTTGATTACATTGACTCCGCATTAAATATGCATTAATATTGGATTACAGTTGTTAAACATTGATTACCACTATGGCAAAAGAAAAAAAATCCTTCTTCGGCAAGCTCATGGGTGGCGAAGACCAGCAGCAGTACCAGCAGCCTGTGCAGCAGGTGAGCGTGGTTGAGGAACAGACAGTGCAGCCAGAAATTGAAGTTCAGGTTGAGGAGATCGATGCAGCACCAGAGGTTGATTCGTCCGACGTAGCCTTAGCGAAGTCCGAGAGCGAAGAGTGGCTGTCAGAGTACGAAGGTGAGCTGAACATAGACATGTACCAGACGCGCGACAACGTGATTATCAAATCTACAATCGCAGGGGTGAAGGGTGATGACCTGGACATCACGATTGCGAACGACATGCTCACGATTCGCGGTGACCGCAAGCGCGAAGAAAAAATTGAGGCAGAAGACTACTTTTACCAAGAGTGCTACTGGGGTGGCTTCTCGCGCAGCGTAATCCTGCCAGTGGACGTAGACACAGAGCACATTGAGGCAGATCTGAAAGACGGCATCCTCACGGTGATCCTGCCAAAGGCAGCAAAGGCCAGGACAAAGAAGATCAAGGTCAAGGGCATTTAGTAGTCGGATTCGAACAGCGTACCTTTCTATTGGTAAGCTGTTTTAATTTGGCTAGTAAATACTGAATACTGTATACTTGCGTTATGGCAAAGAAAAAAAATAGGCGGTCAGATTCGTCTTCAAGGCGGTACGAGCGGTCAGCTTCAAAGCCTCAGCTCAACTTGGCAGCAGAAACAAAAAAGGGGATTGCCGTTGTGGCGTTCATTGTTTTGTTCCTCGTCACATTCTTGGCGCTCTTTGGCTTAGCTGGAGTCGTGGGCGTGAGCTTTTCAAGATTCTTAACTCAGTTCTTTGGGTACATGGCGTACTTTGTGCCGTTCGCTTTCTTGCTCATTGCAATTTCACTCGGCAGGCAGAAAATTGAGAGCGAGCACGCCAACCACTTCTACTTTCGCACCTACCTCGGCGCATTTTTGCTCGCAGCATCGCTTGCCGGCTTGATCCACATTTTCTACATGCGCAGCTATCCAGGCGTGTCGGCCTTCGCGCTCGTGCCGCAAGTTTTGGGCGGCGGCTACTTTGGCGCAATCTTTGCATCGCCTCTGTACCAGTTCACAGGGTTCTGGGCAGCGTGCATTATCTTGTTCGCAGTCATGATCATTGGCGTGCTCATCACGTTCGACGTTTCGCTGAATTTGTTTGCGCCTTCTGATGACGATGGCGAAGAAGAGAAAAAGAAAGAGCTGAACGTGGTTACATCAGTTGGACCTGTGCAGATCAACGGCATTGAAAAGTCCGGCTTTGTGACAGAAAAAGTTTTGGAAAAGAATCGCGCAATTCCACCTGTGCCAGCTAGGGCTGAAGAGACGGTTGTCGTTAAGGCACCTTCAAAGCCATTCGACATGAAAGAAATTGTGCTGCCAGACCGCACAGACTGGAAGCTGCCGCCGTTTGATCTTTTAGAAGACAGCAAGACAGACGTGGACAGCGGCAACATTGAGGCAAACGTTGCCATCATCCAGAAGACCCTGGCAGACTTTGGCATTGACGTTGAGATGGGCGAGGTGAACGTTGGCCCAACCGTTACGCAGTACACGTTGCGCCCGAACACTGGCGTGAAGCTATCGCAGATTGCGGGCTTGCAGAATGACCTGGCGCTGTCGCTGTCAGCTACGTCGCTGCGCATGGAGCTGCCAATTCCGGGCAAGGCACTCGTGGGCATTGAAATTCCAAACAAGACAACGAGCATTGTGCGCCTGCGCGACGTGCTGCAGACGGAAAATTTTGTGGACAGCAAGTCAAAGCTCGTGCTCGCGCTTGGCCGCGACGTTGCAGGCCACCCAGTTGTTGCCGATCTCGCAAAAATGCCGCACTTGCTCATTGCTGGCGCAACTGGCACTGGCAAGAGCGTTGCCATTAACTCTTTGTTAATTTCGCTGCTCTACCGCAACACGCCGCAAGACGTAAAGTTTATAGTCGTTGACCCAAAGCGCGTTGAGCTGAACCTGTACAACGGCATTCCTCATTTGCTCACGCCAACTGTCACTGACCCAGACAAGGCCGTGAATGCATTCAAGTGGGCAGTTGCTGAAATGGATCGCCGCTACCGCGTGCTGGCAGAGGCTGGCAAGCGAAACGTTGCTGAGTACAACGAGGCAGGCAACGCAAAGATGCACTACATAGTAATTATTGTAGACGAGCTCGCTGATTTAATGTCAGTTGCAAAGAACGACATTGAGGCTGCCATTGTGCGCCTGTCGCAAATGGCGCGCGCTGTTGGCATTCACCTAGTGCTCGCAACGCAGAGGCCGTCAGTTGAGGTCATCACAGGTTTGATCAAGGCAAACATTACGTCGCGCATGGCGTTTGCGGTTGCATCGCAAATCGATAGCCGCACAATTTTAGATGGCTCAGGAGCTGAGCAGCTGCTGGGCAATGGCGACCTGCTCTTCATAAGCGCAGAGGCTTCAAAGCCACGCCGCATTCAGGGCACGTACATCAACGAGAAAGAAGTTGGCCGCGTGGTGGACTTCTTCAAGAAGCAGGTAGGAGCCGTAATTTACGACGACCAAATTACAGAGAAGCAAAAGCACGGCGGTGGAATTCCTGGCATGGAAGGTACAGGAGCAGACGATGGTGGTGACGATATGCTGGCAGAGGCAACAGAGGTTGTGCAGCAGGCTGGCAAGGCATCTGCATCGCTCTTGCAGCGCAGGTTGCGCGTTGGGTACGCGCGCGCAGCACGTTTGCTCGACCTCATGGAAGACCGTGGCATTATTGGCCCAGGCGATGGCGCAAAGCCTCGCGATGTGTACATCACAGGGCAACTGGGCTCTGTGGCTGATGAAGATTTTAACGAGCACTACCAGGGCGACGACATTAACCCTGTCCAGTAGTTTTTGACATGGACACAGCGTTGACACTGCCAGAGTATTTGAAGAGCACGCGTGAGAGGCTGGCTTACACGCTCAATGAGGTTTCTCACCTCACGAACATTTCTGAAAAGTTTTTGGCATCGATCGAGAGCGGCCAGTACCACAGGCTACCAGCTGACGCGTACGTGTTTGGATTTTTGAGGAGCTTGGCAGAGCTGTACCACGCTGACCCTGCTTCGCTCGTTGAGCAGTACAAGCACGAGCACGCACTCGGCCGCGAGAGCATAAAGGCGGCGCAGCAGTACAAGACGTTCACGCCGCCAAAGTTTGCCGTGACGCCACGCACAATTACCGTGGGTGCGATTTTGGTTTTCGCGGTGTTTATTTTGGGCTACCTGTTCTACCAAGTCCACAGCGTCAGCCAGCCGCCGACCATTGTGGTCACGTCGCCGCACGATGGCGACGTAATTCACGCTTCCTCTGTTGTTGTCACAGGCCGCGTTGACGTTGGCGACCAACTCGACATAAATGACCAGGCAGTCTTGGTTGATAGCTCTGGCGACTTCAGCCAATCTGTGAGCCTCACGCCTGGATCTCTCACGCTTTCGTTCGTTGCCAAGAACAGCTTTGGCAAGACCAGCACAAAGAACGTGAGCATTGTTGCGGATTTTCAGAATCCAGATGCTGGTGCGAGCAGTGCGGCGGGAGCAGCTGGTCCACAGCAAACCGGCTTGAGCCTCGATGTGGTGACATCTGCTGACAATGTAACAGTGACTATTCAGGCTGATGCAAACCAACCTGTGACAATTTTATTCACGGGGCCAACGAGCAAAGTTTTTACTGCCCAGCAAAAAATAGTTATTGGCACGAGCAATGCAGGAGCCACAGACGTGCAGCTGAACGGCAAAGATTTGGGGAAACTGGGTAAAAATGGCCAGTCGCTCCAGGGCGTTGTGTTCACGAGTGACAGCTTGGGTGGGGCGGCAGGTACACCGACACCAACGCAGTAAATTAAAACGCCATGCTCCGTAGCGTTAAAATATTTCGTTGCTTCTTATGGTATCCAAACGAATGTAGATGTTATAGATCAGCCTCCAAGAATTTCCGCAATCCCAGAATATCTCCGTCTGGCGGCAATTGTAGAGCCTCATAGCCCGCATACTTTTCTGGGAGCCGTCCCAGGGATTTCAAATAGGCTAACGCCGAGCTCATCCGCCGCGCGTCGCTCCGCAGGTTGCTCTCCGTCCAACGGTCAATGGTCGCGAACATCGGCGTCCCCATAACTTTCTTTCTGAGGGTTGCCAGGTCTTGGGCAATGCTCGCCTCCAGGTTGCCCAGGTAGTTGAGCAGCTCTTCATCGCTGTAGATTTCCGCGAACGTTTTGTCTGGGTTCTCCCGCAGCCCCGCAGGGGGCGAGCTGCCTATGTTGAAGTGGTCTCTCGCGGTAACACCCAGAGAGCCGTGAATTTGGAATTTCTTCCTGGAATCTTCCACCTCTTGTTCTTTTTGAGAGAACTTTTCTTCGACGGATCCAGCGCTGTGACCAAATTCATTTTCAGAAGTATTCATGGGTGCATCTTTTTAAAGGTAGCTTAATTGTAGCACCAAATAATTTCTCAAGCCTCGATCCCATCAAGGCCTCAGAAATGGAGGGGAGCTTTTGGGCTCCCCACGAGTACAAAAGTTACACCTGGTCAGGCTGCGCCTTCGTGCGCACCACCATGAGCTGGCCGTTCGGGTCTGGCACGACCTCGATCTCCACGGGCTTGGCGGGCAGCACTGGGAACTGCCCTCGCTTCTCGTTGTGGGTTTCCTCGAACTTCTTCACGAAGTCCCCGCCCCACTTGTTCGGGGCCGTGGTTGACCACCGCTTGAGCTCCTGGAAGTCAGCGTCAATGTATACTTGAATTGCGTAGTCGAGCTTCTCATCAATTTTAATTCCAGCTTCAAGCATGGCGTACTTGCCGTAGCCAAAGGCCTCCTTCTCGAAATCCAGGAAGTCTGCCCAGTACTCGCGCCCTGGTCTCACGGCCTCGTAGTCAGCCTGAACCTGCGCAAGGTTGAGAGGCTTTGGGTACTCTGTGAACCGCGTGAGTGGCTCGTAGACCTCAGGTGTTTCGCGCTGGACGAGGTGTCCGTAGATGTGGGCAACCGTCAGCAGCACGGACAAAAAGTCTATGTTGCGCGGGTTGATGATAATCGTGTTGCCGTTGAGCTCTCCTACTTCTACGGGTCGCCAGATTTGTCCTTCTTCCCTAGTCCACTGTTTGGCGCTGTCAATGATGCGGTCTGAGAACCGCACGTGGATGTTGCGCTTGGCGAGGTACGTGAAAATCTTATCGATCATCTCCACTTTCTGTTCCATGCTCCAGCCAAAGTCGGTTTCGTAGGGCAAGGTTTGCATGAACTGGAGCTCGTAGTACTCTGGCTTGTCAATGGTTTTCATAATTTCAATGTCTTAAGTATTTCCAATTTCCAAATCTCGATTGAATCAAAATTTGGAAAAGAGAGGGAAGGTCGCGAGTCTTCCCGAGGTGACCTTTTTGTAGCTGGTCAGGCTGCTTGTCGCCACTCGGGCAGCTTCACGCACGAGTGCCCTATGCGCGTGCAGTCAGCGGCTATGCGGTGGAACTTCTTCTCGTACTCTGAGGGTCTAACGCCGCACCGCTCCAGCAGCGCCGTGTTGTCTGCGTGCTGCTTTTCGAGCCTGCCCTTCCACGCGGTTTTCTCGGCAATCTCGCGGCGCACTACCGCCAGGAGCGGCTCGTACCCTGGCGCGTACTCCAGCGCTTCCCCAGCTCTCCGCAGGCTCCTGAGCTGGATGTTGACGCGGGCTGCGGAGAGCTCGTAGTTGTTTGCGGACAGGATGGCGTTCAGTATCTTCGCGAGTCCTTCTGCGTACATCAGTTGGGCGATGAACATTTTTTGGTCCTCCTCAGGATGTGGTGGTGCTTTTTTAGCAACTGGTCGCTCCAGTGTCACCCGATTTTGAGTCTTGGGCTCTCTGACTTTCCAACTCTGAGACTGCGAACCTCGTAGCCTCAGAAAGGGAGGGGAGGTTTCCAGCTCCCCACAAGTTTGACCTCTTCTCAGCTGGTCAGGCTGCTTCCGTTTCCGCTACGATCTGCTCCAGCGTCTTTTCCTGGTAGCCTACGCTCCAGGCTACTAGCTTGCCTGCGAAGCCCTGCTCTTGGAGCTTTTCGAGTGCATCCTCGAGTGCCCTCTGCCGGTCGCAGCACGCGCAGACTGGGCTGGTTAGTATGACCACCTCTGCGGACTGCACGTCTGTGGACAGGCCGTACCGCTGCAGCAGCGTGCGGCGTAGGCGCGCCTCTTTTTCGAGGTAGAGAGCGTGGGGACGGTAGTGCGTCTCCCCGTGCTCTTCGTAGGAGACCACTGTCTCCACTTTCTCGAGTACTTCGGTTACGGAAAGTACGACGACGTTTTTCATAGCGGGTATCCTCCTCAGGATGTAGAGTGCTTTTTTAGCAACTGGTTGTGAGCTCCAGTATCGCCACGTTTCAGTTCTATTGGCTCCCAGAACCCCTGTGTTTATAGTGTCTCAGGGAAGACTATTGCTATTAGCGATTGGTGTTCCCCGATCGTTAACAGAAGCATTGTATCATGTAATCCTTATTATGTCAATATATATAACCAAATAAACTATATAAATATCAATATTAACAGTATATTTACACACATTATATTTAGTTGTCATAATAGTTGACAAAATATGTGGCTAGGTATATACTAGTTACATGGAAACACACGACGTACTCAAGCAAATAGGGCTCAATGAAAAAGAGGCTTCTGTGTACCTAGCTCTCCTTGAGCTGGGAACAGCCTCGGTCAACAGCATTGCGTTCAAGTCTGGCCTGAAGAGGCCAACGACGTACCTGATCCTGGACAGCCTCCAGCAGAAGGGTCTCGCGAGCCTTGTGCCGAGGAGCCGCAAGGTGCTCTTCGTCGCTGAATCACCCGAAAAGCTGATTGCAGATCTACAAAGAAAAGAGGAGCTTATTAAGACCTCGTTGCCTAATTTGTTGGCAATCTACAACGTGCGCAAGGAAAAACCGCAGGTGCTCCTGCACGAGGGCAAGGAAGCAGTTGCTGCGCTATACGAGAAAATCTTGCTGGCAAAGAAGGTTGATTTCTTCTGCACCATCAATGACGTGGAAGCGGCATTCCCAGACTACCCGAAGCGGATCATGAAAACGGCACTGACTGGATCAATGAAGTTCAGGGAGCTGCTCGGTCGAAATCCTAAAGATGTCTCGTATGCGAAAACAATGCAACACAATGAAAATTTCCAGCAGAGGTTTTTGCCAGAGGGCATGAGCCTGCCTACCGACAACGTGTTGTGTGACGGCAGCGTCATGTTCTTCTCGTACCAGCCGTACACGTTTGCAGTTCAAATTTCGAGTATTGGCATTTACGAATCGCTCTCGACTTTGTTTGAGCTTGCGTGGCAGTCAGCAGAGCCATTTGAAAAAATTGCATAGCTTTTGATTTAATCCCAATTTAATAGTAGTCTGATACTGTACTTCAGCATGCGTTTGAAACAGATAAGTAACTAGGAACAGCAAAAACATGGCAAAATTTCGTAAGGGTAAAGGTGACGAAGAAGATTCACACAAAGAGAGCATCAAGGCAGGCAGCCGCAACGAGGCTGGCAAGTCGCGCGCAATAGAGTCTGCGCTGTCGCAGATTCGCGACAAGTTTGGCGATGGGTCTATCATGACGCTCGACGCAAACCACAACATGAACGTTGAGAGCACGCCAACAGGTTCAATCTCGCTCGACCTGGCGCTGGGCGTTGGCGGCATTCCACGTGGACGTGTCATAGAAATTTACGGCCCAGAATCATCTGGCAAGACAACGCTCGCGCTGCACATGGTGGCAGAGTCGCAGAAGCTCGGCGGCGTGTGCGCGTTCGTTGACGCAGAGCATGCGCTCGACCCAGACTACTCTGCAAAGATCGGCGTTGACCTCAAAGAGATGCTGATCTCGCAGCCAGACACTGGCGAGCAGGCGCTCGACATTGTAGAGACGCTCGTGCGCAGCAACGCTGTGGACATCATCGTGGTTGACTCTGTTGCGGCCCTCACGCCGCGCGCAGAAATTGAAGGTGAAATGGGCGACAGCCACATGGGGTTGCAGGCTCGCCTCATGTCGCAGGCGCTGCGCAAGCTCACCGCAATTATTTCAAAGTCAAACTGCACGGTGATCTTCATTAACCAGATCCGCATGAAGATTGGCGTGATGTTTGGCAACCCAGAAACAACGACTGGCGGCAATGCCCTCAAGTTCTACGCATCTGTGCGCATGGAAGTTCGCCGCGCTGCGCAAATTAAGAACGGCGAAAAAATTGTTGGCTCGCGCGTGAAGGTGAAAGTGGTGAAGAACAAAGTTGCTGCGCCTTTCCGCACAGCTGAGTTTGACATCATGTACAACGAGGGCATTTCAAAGTCAGGCGACCTGCTCGATACTGGCGTTGCGTACGGCGTGATAGCAAAGAGCGGCAACACGTACACGTTTAACGACACAAAGCTCGGCATTGGCCGCGAGAACGCAAAGGCATTCCTGAAGGACACACCAGAAGTATTGATCCAGGTTGATGCTGCTGTGCGCGAGAAGTTCAACGCAGGCGAAGTGCCCGTGACGGTGGATGAAGACTAGGGCGTAGGTAGCAAATAGCAAATAGAAAATAGGTAATAGAAAAACTCGCAGTGCTACTGCGAGTTTTTGCACGCCAAACAGTCTTTTCTGTTACAATGTAATTTGTCAGCCTATTGTCTATTAACTATTATCTACTGTGCCCCTCTACTGCTCCCTAGACATTGAGACATCAGACTTTGACCCTGCCAATGGCGACGTGATTGAGATTGGCATGGTGTTCTTTGAGGTGCACGAGCACGGGGTCGAGGTGCTGCGTGAGTACCAGAGCGTGTTCAAGCCGTCTAAAATTGTGTCGCCGCGCATTCTCGCGCTCACCAACATTCGCCAAGAAGAGCTGGATAGCGCGCCACTGTTCCGTGAAAAATCTGCAGAGATTCAGGAAATGGTGAATGGCGCTGTTGTGCTGGGCCACAACATTGGCTTTGATACAAAGTTCCTCGAAGGTTTTGGCATAAAGTTTTCCGGCCGCAAAGTCGATACGCTCGACCTCGCGCAAATTTTATTGCCAACGTTGAAGTCGTACAACCTTGAGGCTCTCATGAACTACCTTGGCGTTGGACACAAAGATGCGCACCGTGCGCTCGCAGATGCAAAAGCGTGCGTGACAGTGCTCGAGAAGCTGCTGGGCTACTGCGCAACGTTTCCAAAAAAATTACGGGATGAATTGAGCGGGCTGCTGCGGGGCAGTGCAACTGTAGATGAACTCGGCGAGCTGCTTAAAAAAGACTTCCCGCACTTTAAGGCACCTGAGCAGCAGCTCAATGCAAAAGTCACCACAGCCCAGAGTGAAGAAGTCTCGGCGAGCATCAAAGAAGACCATGAAATAATTAGCTTCCCACTTGGCGTTGACCACCACAGCTACGTGTACGGGGCACTCGCAAAGACGCGGCAGAACGTGGTGCTCGTCGTGCCTGAAAAATCCACTGCGTACAGGCTGTGGCAGAGCAACATCGCAGAGCCAATTTTTGCAAACGACGATTTGTTCAATGAGAAATCTTTTGAAAAAAATTTGGCGCTCGCGAACCAACCAGAGCAGCAAATTTTCTTTGCAAAGATGGTGGTGTGGAAACACCTGAACTGGCAGACACGTTCGCTGGTTGACGTTAACTTCTCGTTTGCCGGTGGGCAGTTCAAGAACCTGGTGAGCTACGGCAGCCGCAAGAAGCCTGTTGAGCAAGACGCAGAGGCAACAGTGCTGGCAATGGACTACGTATCATTCATTTCAAATTCATCGGCCGTCCGGGACCCGCAAGGCTATAGTGCTAGACATCAACAGCTTTGAGTCTGCCCTCACAAACCTCTGCAGCAGCAGGGTTTCGTGGACTGATTTCACGTACAGGCTCAAGCAGCTCCAAGCTCCGGATAGCGCCCAAGCCGACGTTGACCTGTACTTTGGCCTTGCCAGCATGTACTTCAGAAAGCTTGAGCCAGAGCAAGCGCACGTGCTCATTGATGAAAAAATTCAGCAGGGCGATGAGTTCGCGCAGTTTTCAAAGGCCACGTTAGGTTTCTGCAAGAAAATTGAAAAGCTGAACAAGGTTTTTAAGTCTGAGGTGCTCGAACGGTACGCGGAATCTTTAAAGGAATTTTTGGTGCCTGAGAAAAATACAGCGCGCTGGGTTGAAATGTACGAGGGAAAATTGTCTCTGAATGCCAGTCCTATAGATCTGCACGATATTTCGGCTAAGAAGCTTGGCGTTTTCGAAAAGCTGCTGTTCACGTGCTCGCTCGGATCTGATGCGCTCATCAGCTACTTTGCGGATCGTTTAGCCCTGAAAGACTACAAGGTAAAGACAATTGGCCAGCAGGCCGTGCGCCCAAAGTTTGGGGTAAGCATTCAGCCAGAAGATGCGAGCACTGAAAGAACGCTCAAGCTGGTACTGTCTTTAGATGCGCCGGCAGCTGTTTTGCTGGGCAGCAGTGGCACGCTGCGCGATTTCTACGAAGCAGAGTACCTTAAGCTGCAAGAAAAGTTCAAGGTTTCTGCCCAAACCTACTCTGGCGGCACAAACAAAGTGCTGGATAACTTCTCAATTAACGGAAACGGCCTATTTTTGGGCACAAACAACTTTATTTTGAAGCAGGCACACAGAAAGCTTAAGGTTAAGAACCTTGTCATCACGAGGCTGCCTTTTGAGCCGTTCAACCACCCGCTGTTCGCCATTCAGGCTGCCCGCTACCAAAACCAGTTCATAGAGTTCAATATTCCAAGGGCTCTGTACAATTTTCACGCCATTATAAACTTCTTTTACAGCGACGAGCTTGAGAAGATCTACATTCTGGACCCAAAAATCAATAAAGAGTATGGAAAGTACTTCACAGACTACTTAAAGTCACTCCCATTCGTTGAAATTGGGTAAAAGTTGGGAGTCAGCTGTTGATAACACAGCCATGGCACAGGTTTTCCCCAGGTTACCCGCAAAGCTTTCCACACGTAAGTTTTAAAAATAAGCTCAAAGGTAAGCCAAAAAACTTCAAATTATTGACACCTACGTGTTCTGCGTGATACTATTAAAAGGTCAGAGATGTCCACAACTGGCAACGCTTGTTCTTTAACAATCTACGAACTATAAGCGGGGATCTGCTCCTAAAATCGTTTGGGTGCGGCTTCTTGTTACTTCTCGTCATAGCCCACGTAAGTCCTGGGCTGAATGAAAACAAAAATAAAAATGAAGGTTCTTCAAAAAATACAAAAATAAAATAAAAGAACAGTTTGTTAGGTCGAAAGACCACAAGAGAAGTACAAGGTTTATAGTTTGTAACAGGACTTAGTTACAAGCGTCTGGTTTCATTCTATGCAAGTAGTCTCTCGTGTCCTACGTTTAGGGCTTAAACAGTTTAAGCCCTGCAAGTAGGACGCGAAAGTCTCGCCGAATGAGACTCAAGCGCCTTCACAGGCAAAATTTTATATTGGGCCTTTCCTGAAGGCGCTTTTTTATTTTACGTAACGTGCAACTCTTGCTATCATGCTGCTATCAGCAGCTAATTTTCAAAACAATGTTTGACCAAGATTTTCTCGCGCGAATGAAGGACAGGCTCATCGAAGAGCAGGAGCGAATTCAGGGCGAACTCAAAGGTTTGCCAGTTCGCACAAAAATGGACGATGAAGAAGAGGGCAATGAGGCAGCCTTTGAGGTTGACGACGTGAATGCAGATATTCGAGAGCAGCTTAAAGAAGACCTAGATTTAATTCAGGCAGCACTTGATCGCATTGAGGCTGGCACGTACGGAACTTGCTCTGTTGGTGGCGAAGAGATCAGCACAGCTCGCCTCGAGGTAATTCCGTGGGCGCAGACCTGCACAGACCATGAAGTCAAGTAGGTTTTCGTACGCAGTTTTTGTGCTGCTGGTCATTGCTGACCAGTACGCAAAGTACCTGGCATACTCAGGCAGCTTTTGGGATTTTTTGAATGCACTGAGGCCTACGTTTGGGTTTCAGATTTTTCCGAACGCAAACTTTGCGTTCAGCCTGCCGGTGCCGATTGTGCTGATGTACGCAATCTATGCTGTGGTGCTCATTGGACTGGTTGCGTGGTACGTGAGTCGGCCAGTGCACACGTGGAAAACAGCGCTGGCGATGGAGCTAATTTTGGCTGGCGCACTCTCGAACATTGTTGATCGAATTTTGCTCGGCTACGTGCGCGACTTCATTTTTGTTTTCTGGGGAAACGTTTTTAACCTTGCTGACGTGTTCATTGTTGCAGGGGTTTTGCTGCTGCTGTTCTCTTCGTAGTTTTTAATCAAAATTTAATAGCCGTGGAGTACAAAGGTGTGGATGCAATTCATTCACACCTTTCATGTTTGCAAAACTTTACTCTGCAGCGCTCGTTGGCGTTGATGCGCAGGTCGTTGAAATTGAGGTTGACGTTAGCCCAGGTATGCCTGGCACTGCCATTGTTGGACTGGCAGATATTTCAATTCGTGAAGCGCGCGAGCGCATTCGACCGTGCATAAAAAACTTAGAAGGCTACCACTACCCAATTGCGCGCATTGCGGTTAACCTCGCGCCAGCTGCTCTGCCAAAGTTTGGCACGCAGTTTGATTTGCCAATGTGCATTGGGATTTTGGCGGCCTCTGGCCAGGTGAACCTACCTGTGCGGAAAGCGGCATTCATAGGCGAGCTGAGCCTCGATGGCGCAGTGCGATCTGTTGCGGGTGTGTTGGCAATGGTTCTGGCAATGAAAGAAAAGGGATTTACAGAAATCTTCTTGCCAGCTGGCAATGCGCGAGAAGCAGCTTTGGTGAGCGGTGTTTGCATTTACCCGCTCATGTGCATTGAAGATTTGTTAGAGCACGTGAGGGGTGGCGTGCAAATTGAAAAGTATGAGAACGTTGTTGGTGCCGAGAGCCAGCCCATGCCAGCCGTAGATTTCGCAGATATTATTGGCCAAAGTTTTGCGAAGCGGGCAGCGGAAATTTCTGCTGCTGGTGGGCACAACTTGCTCATGGTTGGGAATGCGGGTGTTGGCAAGACAATGCTAGCTGAGGCAATGCCAGGAATTTTGCCGCAGCTAACCCCCGAAGAGCTTTTGCAAGTGACAAAAGTTTACAGCAGCGCGGGTTTGCTCGTGGCCGGGTTCGCCGTGCAGAGGCCTTTCCGAAATCCACACCACACTGTAACAGTGCAGGCATTCTTGGGAGGTGGGTACAGACCAATCCCCGGTGAGGTTACGCTGGCGCACAACGGCGTGCTGTTCTTAGACGAGTTCCCAGAGTTTCCGCGCGCGCTCATAGAGTCACTTCGGCAGCCGCTCGAAGCCGGCTACGTAGATGTTACGCGCCTCAGCTACACGTACAGGTTTCCCTGTAATTTTATTTTGGTCGCAGCTCACAACCCGTGCCCGTGTGGTGCCAAGAAGTGTACGTGTACAGCAAAGCAGGTCATCGCGTACAGCCAAAAAATTTCTGCGCCAATAATGGACAGGATAGACTTGCGGGTAGCCATGTCAGATTCTCAGCCAGTGGGAACATGGAACAGCGTAAGTGCGGAAAGTTCCGGTGCTGTTGCTGAACGTGTGGCTGCTGCACGTCAGGTGCAGGCGGCGCGGTGTGCTGCTGCGGGCGTATCCAATAAGCTCAATGCCCGTTTGAGCAGAAAAGAGTTGCCCGTGGAAATGTTTACACCCAGCGCACGCAAGCTGCTCGATGCTGCCGCAGAAAAGTACCAGTGCTCAGCTCGCAGCCACCTAAAAATTCAGCGGGTGAGCAGAACAATCGCAGACCTTACACGTAGCGAGCGGATTGATGAGGGCCACGTTGCAGAAGCTCTGCAGTATAAATTTAGTGAATTGAGCACGTAGCAATTTTGGCGTTTGCGCTATTTAGTGGTACAATTTGGTCAGTATAAACCTGCCAGAAACAAAATGGACCTGCTTAAAAAAATCAAAGTAAATGCGAGTGCAAAGTTGCTGTTGGCAGTGCTTGGCATTGCGTTCGTGAGCGCAGCCTGCAACCAGGCACCAAAAAAACCAGCTCCTTACACGCTCACCGTGTGGGGTACGTTTGAGACGAGTGCGCAGATGGCACCGCTGATTAGTGCTTACGAAAAGGCAAACCCGAGCGCGACAGTTATCTACGATTTGAAAGACTACGATACGTACGAGCAAGAGCTGCTGCAAGCTTTTGCCAGTGGCACTGGCCCTGACGTTTACGAAATCCACAATGATTGGCTGCCAAAGTACCAGCAGTACCTCCAGCCAGCGCCTTCGAGCGTGATTGACATACAGCAGCTCGACAACAGCTTTGTGCCCGTTGTGGCAAATGACTTTGTTGGCACAGACGGCGGTATTTACGCGTTGCCAATTTCCATTGACGACATTGCCCTCTACTACAACAAAGATATTTTAGGTGGCGCAGGCATTGCAACACCTCCAAAAACTTGGGCCCAGCTGCAGGCAGACTCAAAGATCATTGCCCAGCACGACAGCACTGGCTTCTTCACAAAGTCTGGGGTTGCCATGGGCACAACGTCAAACATCAATAGGCCAGAAGATATCCTCTACCTGTTGATGCTACAGAATGGCGCAGTGCCGTACCGTTCAGACCACAGTGCAATGACACTCGACCAGTCTATCCAAACCTCGAGCGGCAGCCAGTTTTTTCCAGCGAGCGGGGCAATCCAGTTCTACACAAACTTTGCCAACCCATCCAGCCCTTACTACACGTGGAACGCAAAATCAAACTACGACTCTGACGCTTTCTCAGATGGGCAGTTGGCGTTCATGTACGGCTACCAGTACGAAGAGGGTATCCTCGCTGGCGAGGCACCAAACTTGAACTACGGTGTCACAGAGGTGCCGCAGCCAAACCTTACCCAGAACCCAGTGTACTTTGCCAGCTACTGGGGTTTTGGCGTGTCAAAGCAGAGCAAGCAGGGTGCTGATGCATGGAACTTTATCAATTCAATTACCCAAGGTGCCAGTGACAGTGCGTACTCTACTGCAAACAAGCTTCCATCCCCGCGCTTAGACGTGATTCAGATCCAGGAGAATGACCCAACCATTGGCGTGTTTGACTACCAGGCTCTGAACGCGAAGAGCTTCTGGAAGGTTAACGCAGTGCAGACAGACACGATTTTCAGCAGCCTCATTGATAACGTCACGTTGCAGGGCGAGTCAATTCAGAATGCCCTTACAGGTGCAATCCAGCAGGTGAATAACACGCTCAATCGGTAGTATGAACAACGTACGCAAAAATACTGCAAGGTTTGCAAGTGTTGCCACAGCGTTAATTTTTGGTACCGTTCTAATTCTGGGAATTGCTGGCACAGCAGGCACTGCCAGAGCGGCTGGCTTGGTTGTGTGTGGTGGCAGCAGCGCTGAGCTGAGTTCAGCGCAGGCTGTGTCAACATCTACGTCAGCTAACATGCAGGGCAACTTGAATAATTTTCAAACTAACTCGTGCCAGCTGTCTGATATTTTTAGAGAAGCTGCCCTAATTGCAAATGGCCTCATTGGTTTAGCTGCTGCAGTGGCATTGGTTCTCATTGTGTGGGCTGGGTTCAAGCTGATGCTCGCCTCTGGCAATGAGAGCGCCAGAAAGGATGCGCTGGAGCACGTGACGAACGCCATTATTGGACTGGTCATTGTGCTGGTGGCATTCTTGGTCATCAACACAATTTTCTCTGTGCTCGCCGTGCAGATTGGCGGCGCGAGTACTTTTCCGTACAACCCATTCACGTCGTAAGCCACCAATGACCATGAAGACAGCAGCTAAAATTTTTCTTGCCAGTGTGTGCGCCCTGTTAATTTTTGAATTCATTGGAAGCTCCAGGCCTGCGTACGCAGCGACGTGCGTTGCGAACACGGCGAACGCCACCATCTGCAACCCGCTGCCCGATGCGACAATCGGCGCATTTGTGGTTCGCATGGTGACGTACGCGCTCGCCATCATCGCGGCTGTGGCCGTGGCCATGATCGTCATCGCCGGCTTCAGGATGGTCGTCAACTCCGGCAGCGAGGACGCGATGAAGAAGGCGCAGGGCCAGATCACCAACGCCGTCATCGGCCTCGCCATCACGGTGCTCGCCTACGCCGTGGTCGCCATTATCACTAACGTTTTGAAAGGTCTTTAATTAAATGAACATGAAAAATACAAAGTACCTGGTTGCCGGTGTCTGGTGCGCCCTGCTGGTTGGTTTTGTAGCTGCCCGCAGCACAACGGCACTTGCTGCTGCTGGAGCTGTTGGTGTGCTCGGTAGCCCTAGTGCGACTTCTGGACATGGACAGTTCGCCTACAGCAGCGGGGATGTCCCCGTGCTGCTAGCTGATGACTCTAGCTGTGATTGGGAGAATTTTACAGATACTGGTTGCGATGGTAACTACATTTGTACGACAGGTTATGGTGACGACAGCGGCACGTGCGTACTGCCACAGAGCTACTCACCTACCAGCGGCGGGAGTGGCTCTGCTGGCACCGATGGCGAGATCGGTGGTTCGTGTGATCAAAATGCGTTTGCAGGCGGTTGCGACACAGGCCTCACGTGCGATTCAAGCGGCACGTGCGTGTCTAGCTCATCAGGTAATTCTGGTTCCGATGGTGAAGCTGGTGGCGCATGTAGCCCAGATGAGTTCCCGAATTCGGGCGGCTGCGATCCGAGCGCAAACCTCACCTGTAACGGAGGCACGTGCGTGCCTGCTAACCCAGTTGACAGTAGCTGCACGAAAAATTCGGATTGTAACACTGGCGATGTTTGTGACTTAGGACTTGACGGTGGTTCATGCACAGACGCTTCCACGGATGGTGGTGCTGGAGCAGCTTGCTCGAGTTCAGCAGACTGCGGATATGACCTCATGTGCTCAACGGCTCAAAATGAGTGTGTTGCAGATAATTGTTCAACAGCTGGTGCGTCGTGCGGTGTAAGCGGTGAGACGTGTCAGAGTGTATCAGGGGTAGGAGCTTCAAATCCCTTACAGTGCGGCGGCACAGGTTCTTCTGGTGGCGGTTCGAAACCAAAAACTCCCGGCGGAACTCCTGGAAGCGGCAAAACTGGCACTTCTGGAACTGGCTCTACCACAAAGAGAGTCAACGGGGCAAGCAGCACTGCCCCTGGTTCAAACGGAAGCACAAATATTCTTAACTCAAGTGGACAAGTCATTGGCAACGCACCAGCTGGAAGTACGGTATCAATCAACCCAGCAACAGGCCAAGCAACAATCACCACACCGAATTCTTCAACCTCAAGCCCTGGCTCAAACTCTGGAATTGGTACTACCCCAGATGTTTGCGGTGCAGGACTTGGTGCATTTGACAGCATTTCGCTGTTCCCAAAAATTTGTAACTTCAATGACCTGGTTCTCGCCGTCGTAAACGTGCTCCTCAGCGTGCTGGCAATAATCGCTGCGCTGTTCATCATCATAGGTGGCTTCAGGTACGTTACTTCTAACGGCAACGAAGAGGGTGCGAAGAAAGGTTTGGCAACAGTGAAGAATGCTGCAATTGGCTTGGGAATAGCAATCCTTGCGTACGCGATCATTGCGGTGGTGACGAACACAGTATCTGGTTTGAGTGCAAGCTCGTCGACATCGAATAGCTCAGGAACAACCACAACGTCGAGCGGTGCAACCCCTGGCTAGTTTCACCTGGCGCGTTCGCCTGTGCATAAGAATTCATGTATAATTAATTCAACCATTGAAAGGGGGTGAAAAAAAATGAAACTTACAAAAATTACGGAAAAAATGAAGAGCGTTGACTACTGGAAAGTTGGCGAGGTCATGCTCGTGGGTGTTGCAATGGCTATGCCATTCGTGGCTCTCGCGGCTGGCAGCGTCCTGCCATCAGGTGCGTGCAACTCACTGAACGGTGAGAACTGCGCAACTGTTACTTCAGCAACGGGCATCATCATTGTTGTCCTGAACTGGCTGCTCGCAGTCGCAGGCTTGATCGCGGTTTTCTTCCTGGTGCTGGGTGGGTTTCGCTACATCACCTCAAACGGCAACGAAGAGAACAGCGAGAAGGGCAAGAAGACAATCATCAATGCCCTCATCGGCTTGGCAGTCGTCATTCTCGCGTACGTTGCTGTCACGGTCATCGCAAACACTGCTTCATCCGTAGGGAACTAACACAAACATGGCAAAATTCGCCAAAATTTTTGGGTTCGCAGTTGTGCTCTTGCTGGCAGCTCACCTGTTTGGAGCCCAGCACGTGAGTGCAGCTACAAACTGCGGGAGCAGCGGAACCCTCGTGCAGCAGGCAAACGGCCTGTGCCTGCCAGCCAGCAGCGCATCCCAAGGCAACGTGAATGATTTTTTGCTCCAGGTTATTAACCTGCTGCTGTCAGTGTGCGCCATTATTGCAGTCCTGTTCATTGTGTGGGGCGGCTTCCGCTACATCACCTCGAACGGCAACGAAGAGGGTGCAAAGAAAGGCATGAAGATTGTGACAGACGCAGCCATTGGGCTGGCAATCATCATCCTCGCGTTTGTGATCGTGACCGTTGTCGTGAACACTGCCTCTGGCTTTGCAGGCTCTGGCACGGGTTCAGGATCTGGCATTGGCTTTTCGTTCTAGCTAGAAAAAGTACTTTTTAAAGATAGCCTCTCGCAAGAGAGGTTTTCTTTTAATGTTTCTCTTTTGGTGCGCAAAGTGGTACTATACTGTGCAAGCACACACGAGCCGACGTGGCGGAACTGGCATACGCGCATGCCTTAGGAGCATGTGCCCGAAAGGGCTTGAGAGTTCAAGTCTCTCCGTCGGCACCAAACTTAAACCATGATCGATCCAACAGTGGTTCACCACGCTGCCAGTCCAACCCTCCAGCACTTAATATTTTTACACCTGAGGCAGTACAGGTACTGGCTCATTTTGCTCGGCACGTTTCTCGAAGGAGAAATCGTGCTCATGTCTGCGAGCGTGCTCGCGTACTTCGGCATACTCAACATTTGGCTGGTGGTGCTGGCGGCAACCGTGGGCACTGCGCTCTCGAGTGGCTTTTGGTACTGGGTTGGCCGCAAGGGTGGCGAGCCCTTCATACACAGGTACGGAGCGTTCGTGGGCTTGAGCACTTCACAAATTTCACGCGCGCACGCGTTCTTAGAAAAGTACGGCAGCGGAGCAGTTGTTGCGTCAAAGTTCGTGTTCGGCACAAAGATACTGTGCGCCCTGTTTGCGGGAGCGCTCGGCATGTCGCCTAGAAAATTCCACACGTCAAACATTGTGGGCGCAGTTGTGTGGGCAGGTACCTTTGCGGGCTTGGCGTACGCATTTGCGCGGTCGTTCCGCCTGTTGCGCAGCGTGGTGCTCCGTGCCGAAATCGTCCTGTTGATTTTGGTTGCCCTGGCAGTTATAATCAGTGTATTCTTTATTTCCTACAGAAAGTACAGAAAGGATAAAACGCATGGGTAAGTTTTTCAGAAACGTAGCGCTCATTTTTTTGGCCTTCATAGCCATATCCCTCATTGTTGCCGGTGTGAGCGGCAGCGGCGCAAAGCCAAAGACGGCAACGCTCGCCCAGCTCGTTGGCCAGGTTGATGCAAACCAGGTCAGCAAAATTGTCGTTGACAGCACTGAGATGAACATGACGGTGACGCTGAAGGACAACAGCATAGAAAATGTTACGAAAGAGGCAATGCCAGACGTTGCCGAAACCTTGAAGAACGCTGGCGCGAGCGATGCTGCGGTGAACCAGCTCGACATTGAGCCGCAGTCAACGAGCACGTGGGCAGCAATCCTCGAGGAGAGCCTGCCGTTCCTCATACCTTTCATTTTCATTTGCGTCTTCGTGTACTTCCTCATGCGCAACGTGCAGGGCCAGAACAACAAGGCAATTTCATTTGGCCAGACGTCTGCCCGCATGCAGGACGACCGCAAGAAGAAGGTGACGTTCGCGGACGTTGCCGGCGTGAAAGAGGCAAAGCAGGAGCTCCATGGAAGTTGTCGAATTTTTGAAGTACCCGCAGAAGTTCCTGCTGCTCGGCGCAAAGATTCCACGTGGCGTGCTCTTGCTCGGCCAGCCGGGCGTTGGCAAGACGCTGCTGGCACGCGCGGTTGCCGGTGAGGCAAACGTGCCGTTCTTCCACATGTCAGGCTCTGAGTTTGTGGAAATGTTCGTGGGCGTTGGTGCATCGCGCGTGCGCGACCTGTTCAAGAAAGCAAAGAAGCAGGCGCCGTGCATTGTATTCATAGATGAAATTGATGCAGTTGGCCGCCAGCGCGGCGCAGGTTTGGGCGGTTCGCACGATGAGCGCGAGCAAACCCTGAACCAGATCCTCGTTGAGATGGATGGCTTTGAGACAGAGACGAACGTCATTGTGATTGCCGCAACGAACCGCCCCGATGTTTTAGATCCAGCCCTCTTGAGGCCTGGACGCTTTGACCGCCAAGTTGTGATCGACCCTCCAGACATTAACGACCGTGAACAAATTCTGAAGGTGCACGCAATTGGCAAGCCGCTAGCTGCTGACGTGGCGCTGCGCAAGATTGCAGAGCGCACAGCCGGCTTCTCTGGTGCAGACTTAGCGAACCTCTTGAACGAGGCTGCCATTCTTGCGGCACGGCGCGATGCCAAAGAGGTGAAGGACGAGGACATTCGCGAGGCAGTTGAGAAGGTGATGCTCGGAACCTGAGCGCAAGAGCCACATGCTGTCAAAGAAAGAGAAAGAGGTTACCGCGTACCACGAGGGTGGCCACGCGCTCGTTGCATCACTCCTCATGAACACAGACCCAGTGCACAAGGTCTCTGTCATCAGCCGTGGCCGAGCAGCTGGCTACACCATGAAGGTGCCATCTGAAGACCGACACCTGCACACGAAGAGCGAGTTCCTCGATGACATTGCCATGACGCTCGGCGGCATTGCAGCAGAGCGGCTCGTGTTCAACGAGACGAGCACTGGCCCATCGAACGATTTGAAAGTTGCCACGAGCTTGGCGCGCCGCTTGGTGACGTCGTACGGCATGAGCGATGACCTGGTGCTCAATGACGTTCGGCGATCCACACGAAATGGTGTTCTGGCGCGACCTCGCAGAGCAGCGCAACTACTCAGAAGAAGTTGCATCTAAAATTGACGTTGAGGTTTCGAAGATCATGAAGCACGGCTACGATGTTGCGTACGGCTTGCTCACCAAGCACCGCGCAAAGCTGGATGAAATTGCGAAAGTTGCTCATTGAGCAGGAAACCATTGAGCAAGAGCAGTTCGCAAAGATCGTTGCAGACGTTGTGCCACTGGGCAAAACTCCACCAATGGGCGAGAACGAGCCAATTGACGTTGCACCAGTGGATCCAGCTGTTCCAGCTGAGGTGGCGTAGTGCCAAGCCTACCGAGCATAATTAGAGAAGCATTCCGCTACACCAGAGGCCACAGGGAACTGTGGTTCTTTGGTATTTTCTTGAGCTGGGTCACCATGCTCAGCCTCGGCAAGTCTTTTGGGGTTGACCTGGGCAGGATTGTATTTTTTCGCAGTGGGCCAGGGCAGGCAGTGCACTTGGCAATTCACAGTGGGTACAGCTGGTACGCAGCATCTGTTTTGGTGTTCGGCGTCACCTCAGTTTTAGTGGTGACGCTCTGCCGCATCTGCCTGATCAATGCAGCTGTGATCTTACACCGTGGCGAGAGAGCCTGGGCTACAAGAAGCTGCTCGCGCACTCCACAAAACAGTTCTGGCCCGTGTTTGCCGCTGGCATTGTGCTGAATGTGCCTACTGGCAGTGTTGTCTGCTCTCTTGCTCGGCCCAGCGCTGGCCCTACCTGCACTTTGGGTACGCATCGCGGGGTGCACTGCTGTTTGCATTGCCGGGGCAGTTCTGTTCGTGGCAGCTTGGGTTTTCGACGCTCCTGAATATTTTTGCGAGCAACTTCATGGTTGCGTTCAAGTTGTCGCTGCGCGAAGGCAGTGCCCGCTGGCATTGACCTGTTCGTGCGCGACACCGGAACAAGTTGGTCGCCCTCGTGGCAGCAATCGCCTTCGTGTACGTGCTGGTGTTCTTCATGTCAGCCGGTGCACTCGGCGCTGCAACTGCCCTTGCGTACGGGATTGTTTTCCTGCTAAACCACGACCTGGGCATGGCGGCCCGCCAGCAGGTCCACTGGCCGCCGGGTGACCATATCTGCCAGCACAGTCCCGTACCTCTTGCCGCGGCGCAGCGCGAAATCATCGATGCCCAGGACCACCGGCGTCGTCAAAGCTGGCTCCGGGAGTGCCCGGACCAGGCGCAGCAGTGTCGCCCGTCCTGCGGCCACCCCCGTCGCTGCGGCCAGCCTTGCCCCGGCACGGCCTCCCAGCGCCAGGCCGATCGCCTCCAGCAGCCGCCTGGCCACCCGGGTGCGGCGACCATATCTGCAGGTCAGGCCAGGAACCTGTTCAGCGAACGTCCGCCTTGGGCAGCCGGAAGCTGGGCAGAAGAACCGTCGCACGGTCAGGTGGATGACCACCCGTTGCCCGGCCACCGCCGTGTCGTCCAGGCGCCGCGGGGAGCGGCCGTGCACCCGGGAAGCCACCGTCCCGCACGACGGGCAGCACGCTGTCCCAGTAGCCACCCGGCCCCAGATTTCCACGGCCTCCGCGGACTGCTCCACCCGCTCAACAGCCACGCCGCTTAAGTGCGGCAGCAGGACATCAAGATCATCAAAGTTGCACCTGGCATATCCACACAGACCACATCAGTCGGCAACCGTCACTCACGCAAAGTGAGCCAGAGCCCAGCCGGGCGCTCCACCTTGACACCGGCCTCACTTCCAGCATGCCCGAACCCCGGCCCCGAACCGGCAGAAAAACGGGCACACCACCCCTTGACCCCGTCCGCTCCTTCAGGGATAAAACCGTCGGCCCAGAGTGGCGCGGCCCCGCTTCCGTTAACCATGCTGGGTGTTCTCGGCGTTGTTCCTCAGCGTCCCCGCAGTGTGGGAATGACATCACGCTCCCGTCAGCAAGTCATAACCACACACTTGGGCCCGGCGTGCGGGTCGTCCGGGTTGAACGTCATGATCATGTCGGTTGTGCTGGAGTGCCGCCCGCCCTAGTGCCTGGGCTCCGCTCTCGATGACGCCGACTGGGTGGTCGGTGCTGGCTGTGCCGGTGCTGGGCGTGCGAGCGGGAGTGAGCGTGCATCGCCTCGATCGGCTGGCGGCCATCCCGCCGGTACTGGCCCAGTCCCGGCGCCCACTGATCACTGGTCGTTCCCTGATCACGACCCAACAGGCAGCCGATGATCTTTGCCATGACTTGATCGAAATCCGTCATAGAGCCAGATCCACCGGGTAGCCGGTCTCATCGGGCATCGGCCAGGTGCCCCGGCGTCTCGGGAGGTGCAAGTTGGGCTTTTACCTGGTCGGCTCGTAGCGATTGTCGTAGGCATCGTTGCCGTCGTGTTCCGGCGGCTCTTCACCGCGGCCGCACTCGACCCGCAACCGGCCTGCGCCGGGCTTCAACAGCCCGCCGCGGAACACTGATCCGCGGATGTTCCAGGCCAAGCAGGCGGTCATCGGCGCCTTCATGATCGTCTTCGGCGTGGCGATAATCATCTACGGGGCCACCCACTGACCGGCGGCCCTGATCAGGCGACAGCCCCGGGATGGGCCTGACACGGGCCAGATGGATGACGGGAACGGATACGACCGGGCCGACGGTCAGCGAGCAACCGGCCATAACTTCAGCCAAGCACATCAAGATCACGAAACATCGAGGTGAGCCCTCGTCGGCCTGATGGAATCATCAGGGAATGCACCAGGACGTGAGTGGCTATGAGGAACGCTACCGGCTGATCCGCGGCCGGGGCATGCCGCCCTGGCCACCAGCTTGCCCCTTCTCGCCATCGGCGTGCTCGTCCACCCGACGGTCCCGTTCCTGGTCACCTTCCTCGTGATA
>CAWIZL010000001.1:0-4129 GCA_963840645.1 Candidatus Doudnaibacteriota bacterium | reverse complement strand
TGGTAACTACCAGGAACCTGGTCTGACGACAGCCAACATGTTTATGGCTACGGTTCTTGCGCCTCCGTTCGCATGGCAGTGGAATCTTACACCATAACCTTTCCCACAGTCGCAGGTACCACCGATTACACGGTGGCTATCTCTGATTTTGGCTGGCTTGAAAAGGCCCAGATTCATAATGCCACATGCAACCCCTCCGACTACGAACTGACCCTCTATCCTTTGTTGTCTTCATCAGGAAGTCAGGCTCGTCCCGATAAAATCACGGTGTTCTCGGACGACAACGCGGGCAACTATGTATTCCGTTTGATGTCCGTGCCGGATTTGGTCTACACTGTCACACTCACCTACCAGAAAGCCCCTATTCAAGCTACGACCTTGTTTGGCGCTTCCCTGGGCTCAATCACGTCCATCGCTGCCGCATCTGCGGGTTCGACCGTGTACACAGCCTCAGGCGGATTCACGGGCGGAACAGCCAACGGACTCGCGGGTCAATATCTGATTATTTCGAGTGCGACAGCCCAGGCCAACAATGGAATCTTCTATGTCACGGCTTCGAGCGCAACTACGATTACCGTGAACAACCAAAACGGTGTATTACAGTCGGGAGCAGGCGGTACCGCGCAGGCAGGAACCACTTGGGCTCCAATCCCCGACAAGTATAATTTCTTATACGAGCGCTTCATGGCGGCTCAAATGCACAAGATGTATGACGCTGCAACCTACGCCATGGAACTGCAGATTTTCTTCAAGCAGCTTGTGGGCTGCTCGGAAGGTTTGACCGATACCGCGAAAGCTATCTTCTTGGAAGACCGCTTGGCGCAGGTACGCACGGAAGCAGCAACAATGGCTGCTACATCAGCTTATCCTAAGCGTGCTCAATAATGGCTAACACAAATTCAAGCACCATCACAGTACAAACGTTGATTGACTACGTTCGTTCAGCCTATGAAAAAGGCCACAGCGACCGTGGGTGTGGCCGGATATGATTTGGAACCCGGTCTATCCTACGCCAACGACATCATCCAGAAGGTGATGAACAAGAACAATCCATGGAAATGGAATTCGTACTTGTTCCCAACCTTCTATACGCAGCCCTACCAGCAAGACTACCCCACGTCGATTTCTCAGACTACCATGGGCTGGCGGGAAAATGCTACCATGATTGGCGTCAACAATAATTCCCTGCCTCTACCGCAGCCACCAATTCGTTGCGTGGCTCGACTATTGGCTACGTCTGCCACGGGCGACCCTTCTGAAATCTGCTGGATTCCAAATCGCAAAGCAATCTTGGGTACTTGGCCCGGCGCAGGAGTGACCTATCAGAGCCCATTGACCGTCAACGGCGTAGGCGGACCTGGTAGCAATCCTCTGACTGCCATCCTTGACCCCAACGGAAACATTCAGGTTGTTACGCAATACGGAGTCACTGGCGGCGGACCATCGTGGCCCGCAGCTTCAGCCGCAGCCGGAACTGTTACGAATGATGGCTCTGTACAGTGGACCGTTCAGGACCCCAACGGCGTAGCTCTGCGCGTAAACTTTTTGGCCACGTATGGTTCATATGTGTGGCAAATCAACGCTGTCTATCAAGAGAAGCCACCGCTTATAACCACGTTGTCACAGACGTTTGCTCCCATCCCCGACGACCTTGGATATTTGATTAAGCAGGGATTTTTGGTCTACTGCTACAAGAAATCAGAACCCAAATTGTTTGCGCAAGAGTATGCTCAGTGGCTTGAGGATGTAAAGGAATCCATGGAAGCCTCAGACCGCGAGCCTCAGGAATTCGGTATTTATCCTTCAGAACCAATCACTGGTTCAGGCGGATTGGGTGCCTACTCGTACCCAGGTTGGCCTGGTTGGACCAATATGGGAAATTAAATGGGACGACCAAGAATATATACTCCTGATGAAGCGTTAAAACGAGATTTAGATAGTCGCAGAAGATATAAACAAGAACAAAAAGCAAGAATGAAACAATACGTTAGGATGTTTTTGTTGACTCATTCTTGTGTTGACTGCGAAGAAAAAGACCCTGTGGTTCTTGATTTTGACCATAGGGACCCTGCTACAAAATATCGTAGTATCTCTCAGATAATAGCGCATAGTTTGGGTATCAATAAACTGATTGATGAAATTGAAAAATGCGACGTTCGTTGTGCAAACTGTCACAGAAGAAAACACTACCGAGAGACACATGACTCCACGTTGTCCCTGGTGTAACAAAGAGTTTGAAAACTGGTCGTTTGCGAAAAAGCATGTCAAGTTTTGCGACAAGGCTCCTCGACCACGAAAATTACATTAGAACTGAGGCCCTATGGCAAAGGCAGTCAAGGCATATTGGTGGAAGGACGTGCCGAATTTTGGTGACGCTATTGCACCCTATCTGTTAGAACGTTTCGCAGATATCAAGGTGGAATGGGGAACCATTTGTCAATCTCAGATTGCTAGTATAGGCTCGATTCTGGAGCATATTCCTCCGCGCTGGGATGGATTCATCATCGGGTCGGGCCGATTAATTGAAAACTCTCGCCTGCATTTGTACTGGCAAGATGCGACCATCATATCTCTCGTGGCCGCTATCAGCCAAAGGTATCCCCGGCAAGTATTCTTTCGGAGACCCAGGACTGCTGGCCCACGAACTGGTAGGTCCTCAGAAAAAAGAATGGGACTTGGGCATCCTTCCGCATTGGCAGGACACCCAATTGGTTTCCCGGTTCTCGAAGAGAGTGCCCGCAGGCTATACCTACCGCGTCATCAATCCGCAAGATGACCCATTGACGGTTCTGCGCCAGATAGGCTCATGCCGAAGACTTGTTACCTCGTCGCTTCACGGTATGATTGTGGCTGACGCGTTCGAGATACCACGCCGCGTAGAAGTTTGCCCGGCTCTAAATCGAGACGGCGGCATTTTCAAGTTCAGAGACTATAGCCGTTCGATACAAACCCACTTCGTTCCCGGTCAAATGATGTCTCCAAACCGTAACAAAGTGGAAGACGTTCGGTTCGATGTATTCCAAGCGTACCAGAAGTTGGGGGAAATTTTTAATGCTTAACATATCCAAAACCATGGACTGGCTTTCAGATATTATGTACGGTAAAGGCCATGGTCTAAGCATTCTCGTGCCGTTCTATTGCGCGGACGAAACAAACCAAAGAGTCGCCAATTGGCAATGGCTGAAACGTTATTGGGAAACTCAACTTCCTGGCGCAGAAGTCATCATAGGAAAGGACTTGGCTTCCTTGGACGGTTCAGTTCCGTTCTCGAAATCAGTCGCTATCAATGACGCCGCTAGACATGCCAAAGGTGATATCTTCGTCATCGCGGACGCCGATGGTTATGTTCCAATCGAAGCTGTGCTAGAAAGTGCCCATCGTATCCGTAAGGCCCGCCGAAAGAATCAGCGGTTGTGGTACGTCCCTTACCGCCACTTCTACCGATTGACTGAAGCGGCAGCGCAGAAAGTTCTTCAATCTCACCCTGGAAATCCGCATACATTTTCGGATATCGGCGGCTCCGAGTATGTGACCAACGAAAAGGGTTCACCATTTGGCCACTGGTACGGCGCATTGATTCAGATTATGCCGCGAGAAGCATTCGAGACCGTGGGTGGAGCAGACCCTCGATTCCGAGGCTGGGGCGGCGAAGACCACTCTCTCATGCATGCCGTTGACACATTGTGGGGCCGACACAAGACCCTATCCGGCCACGTCATGCACCTGTGGCACCCGGTTTTGAGCCCGACAGTTCAAAGCGAATGGCCGATTGGGACCACCGAATGTGGGCCAACCAGAAGTCAAATCAGATAAACAAGGTTTTGGCAAAGCGTTATATCAATGCCAAGAGCGATTACGACCGAATGTTCGAATTGGTTCGGGAGGGCCGCGAGTACGTGTTTGTAAATATCTGTAAGAAGGATGATGGGAGCATCTAAAATGCAAACCATCTGGGACTCGAAGGGTCGCCCGTTCTACCTTTTGATAACCGTCTGTTTGGACAAAGACTATTGGGCCTACCGAAACCCGATTAGCAATGCAGTCCAGAGCTTCATGACTGGAATGTCGGGCGGCTTCACCATCTATGGCCGGGCTGTACCCCAAATTCACGCTACGTTTCCTCCGTGTC